>NZ_CAJCKK010000018.1:0-106701 GCF_903970865.1 Bacillus sp. ME78 | reverse complement strand
CGACGCTCTTACGATTTATAACTGTTACTATGCTTCTAAGCATTGATATCCAATTATCTACTTTAGAGAATCCTTTAATACCAGCAAAAAAAGTTCCTATTGAAAAAATGAGTACGAAAAATAAAGGGTGAAAATAAACGGCGTTTATAAAAGATGCATTTATTTCAGGTGTACATACTTCAAGATATAAAAGAAAACAAGCAATACAAACGAATGAAAAAATAAAGGACCATAGATTTATATTATGTTTCATAGGTTGCTCCTTTGTTATCGGAATATTTCTATTAAATTTTAATGGGAAATATAAGAAAAAGATAGTGTTTATAAGTTAGAATGAATTTTTTAACAAAATAATCCTTTTAAAGTAAAACAAACAGAATATAGTCCGGCTAGAAAACTAGAGGGCACCAATTCATTAAAGCAGCAATTAAAGCTGTTTTAGGAATAGGTGTTCTTTTTATTTTGAAAAGAGGGATGGGGAAATATGAGGGCACTAAAAGAACAATTACGCGAGTGGAAAAAGCAATCCAAGCAAGGAAAGAAGAAAAATAAGAAAAAACAAAAAGAGAAATTAAGTACTCGTGAAATTGGTGATTTAATGGGAATACATAGACCTTGTTATGAACGAAGACACGGAGCATTAAGACAAAAGTAATTTAAAAATAAAAAGGAGTGATCTTACATGACTAAACAATTATTTTTCTTACCAAAAATCGATAGAGTAGCAACGCAGAAAAAATTAGAAGGTGCTCTCGAAAATGTACGTTTATATAGACAGTTTGGAATGATGCGTGAAGAAATGAAAGTTACTCCTTCTTATGAAATTAGATATCACGGATCTACAAATGATGTAGGAAAGCCATTAGAAGATGTAGCGATGGCTAATATTCAACAAAGTAAAAGAGAAGAATGGATTAAGCAAACATCATTTCGTATTGACCAGTTTCTTAGTCGTTTGGGTAATGGGCGTGCAGGAAGGGAGCAAAGAGACATCATCATTAAGCGTTATCTAGAAGATGAAGATGTATGTGATTATATGGTATATAACGAAATCGGCATGAGTGAGCGTACTTATCGACGTGTTAAGGCTAGAGTATTTTATAAACTTGCTTTTGCTCTTAGATTAGAAGTTTATGAGACTGAAGAAACTGGAGGTAATGAATAATGAATTTTGTTCAGCCAATACGTGATCCAGAACAAATACAGTAGCTTAAAGAGTATTTTAAGGAAAAGAGCTTACGCAATTACATCCTCTTCATTATGAGAATCAATACAGGCCTGAGAATCTCGGACATTTTGAAATTGAAGGTAGGAGATGTTAAAGGTAGTCATATATCTATGAGAGAAATGAAAACTGGGAAAAAGAAACGAATACAAATTACTGCAGCACTGAAAAGAGAGCTTAAATGGTTTATCGAAGAAAGGGAAGATAATGAGTATTTATTGCAAAGTAGACAAGGTAGGAATCGTCCAATTGGTCGTAGTATGGCATATAAGATATTAAGCGGAGCAGTGGCAGAGTTTGGATTAGATGAAATAGGAACACATACATTGAGAAAAACATACGGGTCTCACATGTACATGCAAACGAAAAACATAGCCCATTGCTCATGGAGATATTTAATCACTCGTCAGAGAAGGTCACGTTACGTTATATAGGTGTAAATCAAGATGCAATGGATAAGGCAATGACTAGGTTTAAAATTTAATCATTGCTTTTTCTTTTGGGATAGTTTAAAACCTTAGCCTGATTGCGATGGGATTGCCACATCAAAAAAATTCGCATGTTACGTTAAGACACATTTTAGGCAGAAAATCAGTAGTTCTCTGAAGAACTACCATTATCAATCCTGTTTTATTGGATAATCTTGAGAAAATATTTATCTGTATAAAAAATTAACATTTTTTCAATTTCCTGTAATTATAATTAAAGGTATTCTGTTAGTGTTATACAAATGTATCTTTCAATCTATTCCATGTATGAATCTAGTCTGGCTATCAACAGAATATTTCACACACAATTGAAAAAGGGGGAATGTTTATGCAAAGAATTTTAAAGTTCCTGTTCATGTTCGTTTTTTCTTTGATTTGTGTTTTGTATGTTCAAACGAACGCTTTTGCCGCACCAGCATACGAGGGAGTTGTCAAAATGAAGCAGCCGTCAGGCGAAACTTTTGAAGGCACGTTACATGGAGATGAATGGTTCCACTGGGTAAGTACAAAGGATGGCGACATACTTTTACAAGATCAGAAGGGATATTGGAATTACGCTGAGCTTACATCAGATGAACTGATATCAACGGGTACAAAATATAAAATCGATAAGAAGCCTTCAATGGCGTTAAATGAGGACAATTTGAATAAATGGATAAAAAAATACAACCCTCAAGCAAAGAAAAAACAGGTGCACATGAATAAATTACAAAAAGAATCACCAAAAAATATTGATGGAACTGTCACTCCAGTTGTAGGAACCAAAAAATTACTTGTTTTGTTAATTGGGTTTACAGATGTTGATATTGCATATAACGATAACGACTGGAGTAACAAATTCTTTTCTACAAATCAAAAGTCAGTTAAGAATTACTATAATGAAGTAAGTAACGGAAAAGTACAGATAACTCCAGCTCCTGAAACATATGGTACTCAAAATGATGGAGTGGTTAAAGTGAAATTAGATTACGCTCATCCGAGTACATCGGGAAAAAGTATGGGTACGGTTATAACAGATGCACTGGCTAAAGCTGATTCTCAAGTGAATTTTGCTAGTCTTGATACTAATAATGATCAAGTCATTGACTCTAAAGATGGCTTCTACATTGTAAGTTTTCTTGCTGGTAATGAACAGGCTGCTCCTGGTGCTCCACTTCCTTATATTTGGGCACATCAGTCGTATGCTCCAAATACAAATCACGATGGTGTTACGGTATCAGGCATGTATACGGCGCAGGGTGAAAAACAATATGGTCATATGGCAACAATTGGTATCCCTGCTCATGAGTTAGGTCATTCCTTTGGCCTGCCAGATCTATATGGTGATAATAATCGTGTGGGTAGCCTAAGTATAATGGGTAATGGATCTTGGAATAGTCTACAAGGAGAAGATTATGGAGCTACACCGGGTCATATGGATGCTTGGTCAAAAGTAAAATTAGGATTTGTAACACCAAATGTAGTAAATACCACTAATAACTTTACTCTAAATGCTATCCCAAATAATTATAATGTGTTAAAGATTCCTTTAAAGGATAATACGTATTTTTTAGTTGAGAATCGCGCAAAGGTTGGGTATGATGCGAGCTTACCAACAAATTCTGGTGGTATTGCAGTTTGGCATATTGATGAATCCATGAATAATAATTCCAGTGATCCTCATCCTTTCATTGATATAGAACAATCAGTCAGTGAATACCAAGACCCGTTCTATTACACGAATCAAAATCATGCTGCTACCTTTGGTCCAGACACTAATCCGAATAGTAATACCTACACGGGAGAAAAATCAGGAGTAACGATTACAACGACAAGTACAAGTAATTCTGCTATGAATGTAGCAGTCACAACAAAAGAAGCTAGTTTAATTCCGCAAACAAACTGGACACTAAAATATGTAGACAGTTATAATTGGTACAATTTAGGTACGTATGCCTTTGATGGAAACAAAGACACATTTTGGCATACAAACTGGAGCCCCGTAGCTCCAATGCCGCACGAGATTCAAATTGATTTAGGTGCAACTTATAACCTCTCCAAATTCAGCTACTTGCCAAGGCAAGACGGCCAAATAAATGGAACGATTAAGGACTATGAGTTTTACGTCAGTAGTGATGGAGTAAACTGGGGAACAGCGGTATCCATAGGTGCTTTTGCAAACAATATTAACTTGAAAGAGGTCAGCTTTGTAAACAAGACAGGTCGTTATATTAAACTACGTGCATTAAGCGAGGTAAACAACAATCCATGGACAAGTGCCGCTGAAATTAATGTATTTGGGGTGGTTCAATAATATATTTGTGAGGTTATCTAATTAAATTATTGATACGCTAGTTCAAAGGGTTATCATCTGCTGAGAGTTCCCTCGGCATTTGATAACCTTTTGTTCTATACTAGCCAATATGCAAAAGAAAAACATGGATTGATAAAATTCATATTCTTAGCTTGGTAGCAATGTGGTGGTATTCCTTACAGTTACTCATAAATTTTGTACTATGTAACTCAAAAAAGAAAGTGTTATAAATTCAATGATACCAAGGGATTCAGCGAACGGGGCAGTTACACACAATATAAGATATGGGTAAGTCATAGAGAACTTGAAATAATATATTAATTACTTAGTGAAAATAGTATGGATTAAGAAGATAATGATTTCAAATCGTCAAAGTAGAGAAAAAGATACGAATGATTAAATTTAAATGTGGGTTATAAAATTATTAATATAAATATAACGATTTTAAAAATGGTCAATGACATTTTCCTCAAAAATGGAAAAGTTGATATAAAAGTACATAACCGTTTACAGCCCAATACATATAGTGTCAGTGTAGTGATAAGCAAGTACAACATGACTGCAATGAAAAATTATTTTTCTGTTAGCTTGTTTTCATTACGAGTTAAATTAATAGAACTTCTGTTAGTTATTATGAAACGCATCTTTGTTATAGGATCGGGGGGGAATATCTTGGCTGCAGAAAAAGGATATAGAAGTGGTTGTGGTTATAGCGGAGGATTTGCATTACTAGTCGTATTGTTTATCTTGCTTATTATCGTTGGCGCTGCTTGTTTTTGCTAGTTTATGAACTTTATTTTTTTCTAGAGAGGAGGAGTGTATCTTGGCTGCAGAAAAAGGATATGGAAGTGGTTGTGGTGGTTATGGCGGAGGATTTGCATTACTAATCGTATTGTTTATCTTGCTTATTATCGTTGGTGCAAGCTGGTGCGGATATGGTGGTTTTTAAGTAACAACCTTCTTATATCACCAAGAATAAATAAAGGGTTGCTTCACGTAGTGTGAAGTAATCCTTCATTAATATAGTTTAATATATGTTTAGAATATATAATGTGTTCGTTATGAAAGGAGAAAAAAATGGGATCTAGCCCATATTTTAATAAAAATGTTTCGTATCAAACTTCATCTATTCCAATAACCGAAGTAACTCAGAAGAAAAGTCGAATAATAGCGGCCGAAGCTGTTACACTTTCCAAAACGAATAATGAAACAACCAATGAAGCAATCAATGGAACGACTGATGAAACATTAAAAAAACAGAAAAATAATTCATCTGATTATTCGCCATTCCAAATTAATATTCCTTATTTTAATATAAAAATAACTTCGACAGAGATATTAGGTGTTGCTAAATCCGTATTTATGCAAGCTCTTATTCAAAAGGTTCAAGATCCGGTATTTTTAATGAATCTTTTGAATAGTGAAGGTGGAAAGAAACTACTTAATTTAGCAGGTGATTTTTTTAAAGATACTGCTACGAAATCAGAAAATGATAAAGATGAAAACTAACATCAGCCTTTATTGATATACATCTCTTTGATAGCTCTAATTTCATAAATACTACAATCACAAAAGATAGGGATTAAAAATAATCCCTTCTTTTGTGAGCATAATTGCATTTTTAATTGTAATTATATGTAAATCAGATAATGAAAAGTGAAAGGGTTATGGCCGTTTTTTGGCAGGAAATGTGCCGGTCGTTTTGGAGTTAACGTGATATATTTGTATTGTGAGAAGTGGCGGAAAACACAACTCATAATATACCTTTATAATCTATAAAATCAATTAATGGATAATATGAGCCGTATGATGGCTACTTCCGCAAGCCAATTAGGAGGATTAAAGACCGTCATGAGTGGTGTATATGGAAGTATGTCAAACAGTAGACAAGCCATGACAAATAGTGTATCAAATCAAGTCATTAATAATTCTTTCGGATCATCTGGCGGTGGAGTTATTCCAATGCTTGGTGGAGATTTATTGAAGTACCCGTAAATTTAGAAGGAAGAGACGTGGCACGCGGTACTTATCGGCTATACAACCGAGTATCAAGAAAGAGAAGAAAAGAGAAACTCAGCCTTTTAGGTTTGGGTTTCTTTTATTTTATAAAGAAACGGAGTGTCAAAATGAGCTCTTTTACATTCAACAATCAACGAAAAGAATATATCCAACTAGAAAAAGGATGGAGCCCGCCAACATGGGCACCTCTAAAACGTAAATTCTTAAACACGCCTGGATATCCAGGCGCAAGATTATTAGGAACGGAAACAGATCCTCGTCGACTTTCTGTCCCTGTGGGAATTATCGTTCCAGATGGAACAGATTTAGAAACGTTAAAAGAAGAAATAGCGACATGGTTAATTACTGAACAAGCAACCGAGCTAACTTTTGATACAAAACTAGATAGAACATATATAGCTGTTATTGATGAAGATTTTAATGTTGATAATTTTATGAGTTTAGGAAAAGGCATCTTAAAATTCATTTGTCCAATGCCTTATAAACTAGGCCCAAGGAGAAAAATAGATTTCAAATTACAAGGAAGTAAATTAATTACAAATATATCGAATAATGGGAGTAAATATTCTGATCCTACGTTCATAGTTAAGGTAGAAAATCCCTCTACTTTTATTGATATTTCACGAAAAAAGGAAGAAGAAATTCAACATTTTCGTATGGGATACCCTGTTTCTGTGGAAGAACGAACAGTCGAGAAAGAACAGCTTGTTATGCACGATGAAATGAAAACAATGGTTGGTTGGAATCAAAATGGTCCAAACACTAACGAAGGTGAAAACACAGGAACTCTAAAGTCAGATAGTGAGCGCTTCGTTATAGATAACTTTGGTGCAGGTAGTAAATGGCATGGCGGAGTGGCTAGGAAAAGTTTAAAAGAACCGCTACAGGATTTTACTGTTGAAGCAAACGAAGAAACAGGTGAGTATCTAACTTTTGAAAAGATTAACGGTGGGAAGTAATACGTCGCTGATGCAGATGCCTTACAACGTTGGATAGAAGATGGTTCACACAAATATGACATCTATAGTCCACAAACAGAAGATCAAAATATGTCAGCCGAAAGATTAAAACAACTAACGGAAGCGGAACTAAAGAAACGTATTAATAGCACTGTACAGTATGAAGTAACTCCAATTGCATTAGAAAAGATATTTGGTTTATCTCATGAAAAAGTAAATAAGGGCGATATTGTCCATATCAAAGATACAAAATTTACGCCACCTTTGTTTTTAGAAGCACGTCTTATCGCAGCGGATGAATGTGATACAAATGCGGCAAATGATAAATATTATTTTGGTGATTTTAAAGAAGTAGAAGATACGAGAAGTCTGTTAGATCACATGTATGCCCAAGTTATGGGCAGTCTAGCTGGAAAAGCAAATAAAGGCTTGTTAGATAAGTTGGAAGAACTTGTGAAAGAGACAAATGAACAAGTTGATGTTGTGAAAAAGGAATCAGAAGCAGCAAAAAAGTTAGCAGAAAAAGTACAAGAAAACCTTAAAAATTATCAAACAAAAATTATTGAAAGCGCAAAACCACCGACAATCGGTTTAGAAAATGGAAAAAACTTATGGTTAGATATTTCAAACGGCAAGCCTGGCATCCTCAAATTATGGAAGAATGGCAATTGGGAGTCGGTTGTTCCTGATATGGACAAAGTAAAGGAAGATACCTTAGAGCAAGTCAACAAAGATATTGAAACTACAAAAACAGAGTTGAATAAAAAAGTTCAAGAAGCACAAAATCAAGCAACAGGACAATTTAATGAAGTGAATGAAAGATGTTGAAGATTACGTTGGTGGAATTGGTAACCAAACGGTTTTACGCAATGTCTTGTAGAAGAACGACACGAAATATTGGCAATTAACTTCAAACGCAGTAAGAGATACACAAGTCACTTATAAGAGGTGCAATTCACTTAGTGTTATTACTACAGGTAATATGACTTATTCTTTATCCTGTTTCTTTCTTAGTTGTACCTAGCGCGTTTTTATAATTCTTTATTTAATTCCTAATTTAAAGAACAAACTATCCAAAATAACATGATTTATATGAATATGTATACTCTTTTTGAAAAATATTGTAATTAATTAACATTTGAAACCATAACACAAATTATTTAAATAATATATCTAAATTTATCGTCATCACAATGGTGCTTGTCTTTAGATTTCCAGCAATCATTATTCCAGGAAATATTTTTATGTATCCCTTCAATTAGGGTTAGTATTATTCTATGTTTTAGTAAAAAAACTGCTTGTTTATTAACCTATTATTATACTTTTATATGATAGAGAGCTTTCTACTAGATATAGAATTCATAAAAACTATGCTAATTTTTAAGGGAGAGTGGATAGAACTACTGATTATGAAATTAATCAACACACATTTATCAAAGAAAATATTCTAATTTAAAATAATTTCTTATTTTGGAGTATACTGTCTTGAATGTATATTTCAAAATTGAATAGGTAAAAGATTTTATGTAACAACAAATAAAACTTCAGTATATGTAAAGCGATTTTTTACGAATATATAGCTTGATAAAAATAAAAATCATCATTTGGTAACCATGTTCATATCGTGATATCCAAAATTAAATTCAAGATAACTCATGTAATAAAGACTTCATAATTTTACCGAATCTGCGAGATACGTTGAAAACAGAATTTGTATTCCTCTAAAAATACTAATTTTCAGAATTTTCAATAAAAATGATTAGATTATACTAACTTAATGATAATGATTAAAAAGGCTACTATAGAACCCAAACATTAGTAGAAGAAAGACATATACAAGTATTATGAGTTTGAAAATTTCATAAACTCTAAAATCTTATAAAAAGAGGAGCATAAAACATGAGCGAACAATGTCCAATTAATGTACCATGTCAGGTAGCGGGACAAACCCAAACACCATTAAGTGATGAGACTGCAACACCAATTGTTACTCCAGGAGCACCTATTGTAAAGATTCCAGTTGTATTAGCTGAAAGAACGCTTCAAATTGTTGTAGAGTCCGATATTTCATTAGAGCCTCCAGCAGTCGAAATTAAACGCATCTTAAAAAACGTATTTTTAACACAATGTAAGTTAGTGCCTGTAGCATTCGTACCAGTACCAGGTACACCTTACCGACGAGTTACAAGAGCGAAATTATTTGTACAAGGCTATATTCGTAAAAATATTGAATATGCAAATGACGAGTGTAATGGAGTTCTATATGATCGTATTGCAAATGTTCCATTTTCTGGTTTTGCAGATCTGACAGAAGGTGATTTTCTATCATTAGCTTTAGTAGCTTCTTCTTCGGACACTACTTCTCATTTTATAAATCCTAAAAACGGTGATTTACCACGTCTAGACAAATATTTCTTTGAAAATGCAGTTTTTTATAACGAACAACCATATTGTGAATTAGTAAGCGCTCAATTTTTTGAATTAGACTTTTCACCTTGTTCTACAGACCTAAACGAACCATTTGATACGCTTCGTGAAAAAATTGTACTAGATCTTACTTTAAAAGTTTTACAAGTACAACAAGTACAAGTAGCACTATAAAAATAAAAAGAAATTGTCTTTTTAATAAAGACAATTTCTTTTTATTTTTATACAACATATATAATGATGAAATGGTCACATACAAAAAACAAATTTTTTGAATTTCATCAGACGGGGGGATGGTGATGAAAAATCCATGGATTGGTAAGGGAATATGGGATGAAATTTACAAGTATAAAAACCTGAATATACAAGATAATTTACACGAAAAAAGAGGTGAAAAAGAAGAAGTACCACCTGAATTAAAGGAAGAAGATGTAGCATCAAAATTAGAGAAAGAAGGTAAAGCGTCTGGATCACAAATAGGGCCTTTAATACGCTCACTGGTGGTCAAAACTCCATTTTCTATTTTTTCAGAAGTAACTAGTTTTAAAATATTTCCAAAAATAAATGTTAAAAATCAAGAAGCATTTGTATTTAGGAATGAAAAAGGTGTAGAAGGGCGTGAATTAGATTGTAAGTTATTAACTACAGTGCAACAATATTATTCGGATAGTTATTGTAAATTAGTTTCTTTAAATCTTCATGAGAAGAGAATTCATTTTGAATTATATAACCAAAAAAATAAAGGGAATAAAGAAGAGAATAAGGTAGAGGCATCTTCATGGATTCCTATTCACAGTATAATATTAGAGAGTGAAAATGGGGAAGACGTAAATAATTTTATTACAGCGAAACTACCAATAGAAATAGGAAGATATAAAGGTGAAATTAGTTTACGAGAAAAGGTTGTATTTAAAGAAAAAGTCATAGGAATAAAAGAGGTTGAACAGGAGATTATTTTGACAAAAACCGAATTTTTAATACCAAAGGTAAAAAAGAATGAGCAAAATACACTTACAGTTGAAAAAGGGAGCTTATTGGTAGAAGGGTATATATATCAATGTATTGAATACATATCAGAACAAAGTAAACTTCATGATAATGAGCATCAGTTAATACAAAATATTGTATTGGAGTTAATCATTCAAGTAATACAAGAACAAGAAGTACAAGTGCGAATTAAATAAAAATAATTATATTCCCTCGATTAGCTGATTATTTTTATTCGTAGTGTATCGATGGGTATTCTTTTGTAAATCATTCAGTGCTGCAAACTAATTGTTAAATGGTTTATCCTTGATAAATTCAATTTTACATTGTTACTAAATTGTATGAATCTCCTCTGGTTTAAGTTTTAAAAAAGTGCTAACAAGTTTGCAAACGATCTTGCTAACACTTATACAGAATAGACATAAATTATCGCTGATATGTCGTTTTTAAAAATAGTCTTGATCAGTTAAATCACACTTATACGAAATGCTCATAAAAACCGTCTTAGTATCAAGAATATAACATGTTAGGTCAAACAAACCTTGATATAACAATGTTTGTTTAGCTTGCATTTATAAAATATTTACATTTTATAAATGCAAGTTATCCAAATCAACGTAATTATAAACATAAACATGATTAACACCAATCGGTTTACGTGACATTCGTATATTTTAAGTCTTTGATAAATAATACAATTTAAATTTTGCAGATCAGTAGAATGAGGAAATATGCTTAGAGTATTAGCGAAACCCAACCCTAATCAATTCTTCATCATTTATTTCAATTACGAATCTATATTCTTTGTCTAATAGCCAGTAATAAAAACTGACTGCATCAACGTCAACTAGTGATTGGAATACTTTATCAAGATTTGTACTTACTACAGGGATTTCATAGTTATCCCATATTATAAAAATCTGTTCATCAAAATCTAGTTTGTTTGCTCTAATAAGGGAAATTATTTGTTCTTTGTTCGAAGCTATGAATTGATTATCTATCTGTTCCCAATCTATTCTTCCCGATACAGTTATAGGAAATGAATTCATTAAAATAGTAGCAATCTGCTGGCCTTTTTCTTGGGAGAAAATGAGAGTTTCGTTTCCTAGGGATTCAAGGCATTCACTAAACAAAGGGTTTATGTCATTGTTGTTTTTGGTTTTCAGTGCTCTTAACTTTTGTTGCAATCTCCATTGCCTTGACGATCTATCACCCATTTTTAACATTCCTTATACAATTATTTAAGAATGAGTATAGCATATAAGGGAAGTCTTTATGAAAAGGAACTTTTTAAATATAAATTAAACAAAAGCGTTATTTGAAAAAAGGGCCTTTTAAGGAAAGATAAGAGGCCATCAAAAAATATAACAACATGAGAATTTTATATTATGTATATACAATTTAAAGAGTTAGTGGAAATAATAAAATGTATAAAATTCTTATAAAAAAGCCCTAGGATTAGGGGATCTAGGGCTTCCTCTGTTGGTATATCTCACACGACATTATAAAAAGAAAAGAACTTAATGAAGATAACACATGAATGTTTCGTAAATGTATCAAAAAAGTGAACAAAAACGTTATTTTATTAGAAAAGTATGATTGTATGAAAGAAGAGGCGTTAGCAAAAATATACCTTAACGAAATCGGCTTTATTTTTCAGCAAAGTATTCTTCTTAAGTGACTCATGTTGTAAAGGTAGCAGCGAAAACAGAAAGAGTTCTTTTTTTGGCAGACTGAGAAATTGTTAGTGAAATATGGATGGGGAAATATGAACATGATTATTTGAAAGTACGGGAAGAGAAATTGCTAAAATGGCAAGATGTACTTGGATTTTAAAGGGAAAAAACTCCTATTGAATGTAGGAGTTTTTTCTTTGTTTGAAAGTTCGAAAAGATATATAATAATTTTCTGACTATTAAAATGTGGAGGGTAAAAATGAAAACTGAAACGTTACACACACAAGAAGATATTTTAAAAATGCTTGATTCATTATTAAGACCTGCTGAACCCTTTTGGAATGAGTTTTATGAGAATAGAGAAAAGGATGTTCCGTTTTTTGAAAATGTTCCAGATGAGAATCTAGTTTCGTATATACAAAAAGAGAGGGTTTTAAAAGGGAAGGTATTAGAACTTGGATGTGGTCCAGGTAGAAATGCCATTTATTTAGCGACTCAAGGATTTGATGTAACAGCAGTGGATTTATCTGTAGAAGGCATTAACTGGGCAAAAGAGAGGGCATTGGCAAAAGGGGTAGAAATTCATTTTATTTGTGATTCAATTTTTAATTTAGAGGTTCAAAACGAATTTGATTTTGTATATGATTCGGGCTGTTTGCATCACATTCCACCGCATAGAAGAATAAATTATGTGGATTTAATTAAAAACTCATTAAAATCGGGTGGTTATTTCGGATTAACATGTTTTGCAGCAGGCGATTTAGATGAGCGAAATGGATCAGAAATAACAGATTGGGACGTATATAGAGAATGGAGTCTACAAGGTGGTCTTGCATACTCGGAAGAAAAGTTAAGAGAGATATTTAAAGAATTTGAGGTAATTGAGATTAGAAGGATGAAACAAATGAAACAACCGAATGAAATGTTTGGAGAATCATTTCTTTGGACAGCATTATTTAAGAAGAAATAATAAAGTAGATAATTGACAAACTCATCGTTTTTATAGACAATACATTCATAGGAATATACGTTCGGTTTTTGAGTGACGTATGTTTTACATAAATACATAACAAGGGGCTGTCTCCATATGAGTAACACAAATCAAAAAATTACTACGTTTTTAATGTTTGAAGGCAAAGCTGAGGAAGCAATGAATTTTTATACGTCGCTATTTGATCAATCAGAAATTGTAAGTATTTCTCGCTACGATGAAAATGGACCTGGTAAAGAGGGAACTGTAATTCATGCAAATTTTACGCTAAATGGCCAAGAGTTTATGTGTATTGATAGTTATGTAAATCATAATTTTACATTCACTCCAGCTATGTCTCTTTATGTAACTTGTGAGACAGAAGAAGAAATTGAAACGGTCTTTCATAAACTAGCGCAGGATGGAGCAATTCTCATGCCTTTAGGTTCTTATCCGTTTAGTAAAAAGTTTGGCTGGTTAAATGATAAGTATGGTGTATCTTGGCAGTTAACTCTTGCTGAATAAAAAAGAAAAAGCATAGCTTATTTGTTTAATGGATTTAGTTAAAAGCTTGAAAAATTAAATAACATAAAAAAGCGTTCCAACTGTCAACAGGTTTGGAATGCTTTTTTTATGTGGAAGTGAGTTGTTTAAAACTTAACAATTCTACGATTAGTTTAAATGAATGGAATAGATGTGTAATTTTTTTGTCTTTTTAGAATTTTTTTAGTAATTTTTGCATTTATCTGTTAATGTAAATATAGACAACTATGTATGAACTATTAGGCAGGTTAATAGAAAAAGGAAAGCATTAAGCTTACACATTGAATACAACTAGATCGCTAGGAGGACTAATCGCAATGGATACTACACAACAAAACAGTAATGCATGGGATAAGAAGGTTGAAGAAGGTTCTAGATACACGCAGCCTGTAAGTAGCGAGGTTATTGAGAAAAGCAAATCAGGTGAATGGGAGATTACAGTCACTACGGAAAAATCAGTTCCTAGAAAGTGGTTTCCAAAGTCATTAGATGGATTAAAGATACTTTGCTTAGCATCAGGTGGTGGACAACAAGCGCCTGTTCTAGCTGCTGCTGGAGCAGATGTAACAGTAACTGATATATCTAAGAAGCAATTGGAACAAGATGAAAAGGTAGCAAAACGGGATGGTTTGACTTTAAAAACCGTACAAGGAGATATGTCAGACCTTGGTGATTTTGAGGATGAATATTTTGATATTGTTATAAATCCTGTTTCTAATTTGTTTGTAAAAGATGTTCATCTTGTATGGAATGAAGTTTCTAGGGTTTTAAAGAATAAAGGTATTCTTATTGCTGGATTTACAAATCCGTTACTATGGATCTTTGATGATAACCAAGAACAAAAAGGTATTCTTGATGTTAAACATTCAATTCCTTCATCAACATTGGATTATTTACCAGAGGATGAAGTTCAAGATTACATCGATTCAAATCAAACAATAGAATATGCGCATACTTTAGAAGACCAAATCCAAGGCCAAATTGAAGCTGGTTTTGCTATAACAGGTTTTTATGAGGATGATTTTGGTGGGACAAGGATATTAGATAAGCATATTAAAACATTTATTGCGACAAAAGCTATAAAGTTAAAGATGGATTAAGAATTTTTGCTTGTCATACGGGGCGTTAGTCGAAGAATGCTCTTAAAATAGAAAAGGATGGTGCTTTCCATCCTTTTCCTTATGTATTTTGAGTGTCGAAACTATTCTCAAAACAAGTTTTACACTACCAATTGTATAATTAGGTTATGCTTTTATATTAAGAATTTTGCTGACCAAATCTTTTCCCGAGTTTAGCTAACAATTCAGGTTGATCGCTTTGGCTCATTATAACTTCAATAAAGATAAGTTGATTCTTATTAAAAGTTATATTTGTTAAGACTTCTGCTAATTCTGCTTCATTTTCTACTTTAAATGTTAGACTTTTTTCTTCTGACCCAAATACCATTGATAGTTTATTGTAATCCCACATTTGTATATCATTATAAGGTTGGTTTTGGCCGTGAATGGCACGTTCAACGGTGTATCCGTTGTTATTGATTAAAAATATAATCGGTTTTAAATTTTGACGTAGTATAGTTGATAACTCTTGGGCAGTTACTTGGAAAGAACCATCACCAATAATTAAAATGTTGCGCCGTGATAAATTGGCGAGCTGTGTACCAAGTAGAGCGGGCAGTGTATATCCGATAGATCCCCATAACGGTTGTCCTACATATGCAGTGTTATTAGGTAGAGGGATAGCAGCACTACCAAAGAAAGGTGTTCCTTGTTCTACAATTAAGATGTCGTTTTCTTGTAAGAAATGGTACATTTGCTGCCAAAAACGTTTTTGTGTGACCATTTGTGCTTTTGGATTGAACTCTTCAGTAAAAGGTGATGGTGCTGAAATAAATGGCTTAATTTCAAGAGTATCTTTATTACGATGCGCAATTGAATCACTTAAATGTTGTAAAACATCCTGCATTACAACTGGACCGTATTTTTTATCTATAATTTTCACAGTGTAGGGATGGATTTCTATAACTTGTTCTTTTGTAAAACCTTGTGTGAAGCCGCCTGTAATAGTATCAGTTAACTTCACACCAATACTAATAATACAATCAGATTCATCAATTCTTTTTCTCAAGTACGGAGAACTTACATCACCAGTATAAATCCCTATAAATTGAGGGTGTTTTTCTGGGAATATTCCTTTTCCCATACTTAACGTCGCGATGGGAAACCCAGTTTTTTCTACAAATTGATGTAAATTTTCTTTAGCGTGAAATCGATCTACTTCAAAATCAGCTAAAATTACAGGTTTTTTGGCGTTATTTATTATTGAAGTGGCATGTAGTAGCATTTTATCCAACGCTTCTTTATTACTTAAAATCGGTTTATATAAAATTGGTTCTGTAGGTTTATTAATTGGTTTATTATATACATCAATCGGAAAATTAATATGAACCGGGCGTTTTTCATTCCAACATGCACGTAAAACACGGTCAATTTCCTCAGCAGCATGCTCAGGTTTTACATTTGTTTGTGCCACAGTGATTTCTCGATACATATTGGAAAAGTGATCGAACTTTCCATCTCCTAACGTATGATGGACGATTGCTCCATTTTCCATTACTTTTGTTGGTGGCGTACCCGTGATTTTTATAACTGGCACGTTTTCCGCATATGAGCCAGCAATACCGTTAATAGCGCTTAATTCTCCAACTCCGAAAGTAGTAATAAGAGCAGCGATTCCTTTTATGCGAGCGTACCCATCTGCTGCATATGCAGCATTTAATTCGTTACAATTGCCAATCCACTTTAAATTTTCATGTGCTACCACATCATCTAAAAAGGCAAGATTATAATCACCAGGAACCCCAAATATATGTTCAATTCCTAATTCATGTAGTCTATCCAATAAATATGTACTTACAGTATATTGTTTTTTCAAATGAATCATCTCCTAATTATGCAATGAATGTTTCAATAGACTAAATAAGTTCTAATACGTTGATTAAAATATTCATTACTAGATTGTGGTATAATTTACATACAGGGGGAAAGTAGATGACACAACATAAAGAAGAACAGATGAATGAGGCATTAGCATTATTTTATTTTGCATATAAAACATTTACTGAAAAGCCAGATGAAATTATAAAAGAATATGGCATTCAACGAGTACATCATCGAATTTTATTTTTTATCGCACGTTTTCCAGGGATAAGTGTAAATGAGTTATTATCACTATTAGAAATAAGTAAACAAGCTCTCCACGGACCGCTACGTCAACTTGTGGAAAAGGGCTTAATTGAGAGTAATGAAGCTATGCATGATCGACGTGTGAAACAGTTGTCTTTAACAGAAAAAGGTACAGATTTAGAGAAAAAACTGAGTGATGTACAAAGACAACAAATGGGTGCTATTTTTTCAAAATTTGGTGAATCATGTGAGGACAATTGGCACCAAGTTATGAATGAAATGGCAAATAGCCGATCAGGTTTTGATGCTTGGATAACGAAACGTGAACTACCAGTCGATCAAAAATAATGAAAAAAATTCTGTTTTTATCGTTTGAAAAAGAACAAATTTTATCCATACATTTGGCAACTATGATTTGGTCATAGAGTGAATGGATAAAAAGATACATTACTAGATACTTTGTACGTGTACGCAATGGAACAATAAAATTCACATTTCCGAAAGGGGAATTATAATGATAAAACTTGTACTTATTCGTCACGGACAAAGCTTATGGAATCTTGAAAATCGCTTTACTGGATGGACAGATGTTGATCTATCAGAGAATGGATTAAGTGAAGCGAGAGAAGCAGGAGCAATATTAAAGAAAAACGGATATACTTTTGATGTGGCTTATACATCAGTATTAAAACGCGCAATTCGGACGTTATGGATTGTACTTCATGAGATGGATCTTACTTGGGTTCCAATACATAAATCTTGGAAGCTAAATGAAAGACATTATGGTGCATTGCAAGGGCTGAATAAAGATGAAACTGCACAAAAATATGGTGAGGAGCAAGTTCATATTTGGAGAAGAAGTGTTGATGTAAGACCACCGGCTCTTACTGAAGACGATCCTCGATATGAAGCGACCGATCCAAGATATAAAACACTCAAAAAAGGTGAATTTCCATTAACTGAATGTTTAGAGGATACGGAGAAGAGAGTACTTGCTTATTGGCATTCAGAAATTGCGCCGACATTAAAAAGTGGTAACAAAGTAATTATTTCATCACACGGTAACACAATTCGCTCGCTAGTAAAATATTTAGACAACCTTTCAAGTGATGGTGTAGTTTCATTAAATATTCCCACTAGCATTCCGCTTGTTTATGAATTAGACGAAAACTTACGTCCGATTCGTCATTATTATTTAAGTATGGATGGAGAAGTACCTGAAGGGGAAATTCCGAAACATATTTCTTTTTAATACGAAAATTTGAAATGAATGCTTGTCTACATATACAATATAGACTCATGGTAAAGTGAAATTTTAATCAGTGGGGGTCTTACTGCCCACAAATAACAGGATAAAAGACGTGGTACTTTCTAATATATATGCGATGTAGCTAATTTTAGAAGCTTGTCCACGTCTTTTGTCATAAAGAGAGCAGCTTGCGCATGTAATGATATCGTGAGTAGTTTTTGAATGGAGGGTGATGTGATTAATGATCTCTAACATTCGAATTGGCTTATTTGTTTTAGCGATTGTCTTTGTAGTCCTTGTTTTCTTTTATTGGAAAAATGAGGAGTTGTACGAGGAGAAAAAGCAACGTATTAGAAAGACTTGGTATGGTTTGTTTATCATATCTGTCACCGTGTATTTCATGATAAAAGGAATTGATTTAACCCTCTGGAAAAATCTTTTAATGTTTACTGCAATGGTTATTTTTGTTGATATTGCGTTCATTTTAACACCTAATATTTCAGAAATATGGGGTGCGAAATTTAGTGATATTGGCAAGACAGTTCAATCAATAAAACGATCATTAATTGCATCTAAAGCGAGAGGAGAAATATACACGACAATTATTCAAAATGTTAATCCATCAGTATTCGGTACGATGGAATGGCATACGGAAGAGGAATATACAAAGAGCCTAAATGCATTTTTAGATTCATATGGGGAAAAGATTGGTGCGAAAATTGTTGTTTTTGAAGCCGCGAAGGAATTAAATACAAACTTTCGTGGTATTCGCTCGCAATTTAGTATTATCGTTCCGTTAGAACATATCGAGCAATTGAATGAGCAGAAAGCGGTGCAAGTAGAAAATGTCGGGATTATACCAGCAAAAATAGTAAGTGACGTTTTCATTGTTATTGATGGAAAGAAAAATAACCTGCAAGATCGGGATTTTGAAAATGTATATAATTTAACAATACATCATAGTTATTTTAGTAAATAAGGACAGAATCTTTTTCTGTCCTTTTCTTATATACTTAAATTAAAGACAAAATCCGACAAAGTTGAATAAAATTGGACAATCATTCCTACACTAGCATGTAGAGGTGATTGTAGTGGTAAAAGATTATGACAATGATTTTTTTAAAGAAGATAACGAAGATACAACAGATTTCTCTTTAATAAAAGGGGATACGTTGCAGCAAGTAGAAGAATTAGAAGAAGAATTAAAAAGAAAATCATAAGTGTACACTCTTTCTACATTTGCTATATAATATAAATAAAAGGTTGTATCTTTTTGAAAAGGGGGAGAAGAGATGGCTGAAGTCAATGTGCAAAAGTCTTCGTTTTTTAAAGAAAAAAAAGAAGAATCAAATACAGATTTCTCTCTTGTGAAAGGTGCATTAACGGAGAATATAAATCGGTTAGAGAAACTGATGAATAATAGTAGTTCAAAATATATACAGGTGAAAAGAACAAAAGAAAATGCATAGAGCATTTTCTTTTTTTTTATTTAATAGTAAACTTTTCTCTTATTTTTTCAGGCAAATCTGCTTTCTGAATCTCTTCATAGGACTTTACTTCAATTGATGATATTTCATTTTTATTATTATCATCTTGATCTACATAAAGGCGTAAAAACGCGTCTGCATTTAATTTATGATTGTTTTCTTTTTTTGTACTTCTAAATGTAATTTGTTTTTTGACGCCATCTTCATCATATGCGGGCAGCGTATAGTTTCGTAAGTTTCTACCATCTACCTTTTCGATAGTTCCTTCGCCTTTTATCTGCATGTAATATACATCTTTACCAATTCTATTTAGTGACGCTCTCTCACAGCCAATAGTAAAACTAGAAAATAATAAACATAGTGTAATAATTGCTAAAAACTTTTTCATTTTCTTTATCTCCTTTAATGTGTTTCTTTAAAAAGTATACGGCTATTATTAAATGAGAAAAATCGATATAGATTACAATGCCCTTACAATGTTGTAAGAGTGTTTTACATAAAATGAACAATAAAAGTTAAAAGAAAGGTAAAATAATGAATCATGGTATAATGATAAAAGACTTACATACTATTTTTTCATTTTGAAAGGAGCTTGAAAAATGTATTCTACTTTAGAACAATTAACAAAGCACCCTGTATTTTATCATTTTGCAGAAATTTCAAAGATTCCTAGAGGATCAGGTAATGAAAAGGAAATTAGTGATTATTTAGTGGGCTTTGCAAAAGAGCGTAACTTAGAAGTCATTCAAGATGAAGCATTAAATGTCATTATTAAAAAAGAAGCAACAGCTGGTTATGAAAATGTACCAGCTATTATTATTCAAGGTCATATGGATATGGTTTGCGAAAAAAATCAAGCAACAGCACATGATTTTGAAAAAGATCCAATTGAATTAAGAATCATTGGGGATATGTTATATGCAAATCAAACAACTTTAGGTGCTGATAATGGTATTGCAGTTGCGTATGCATTAGCTTTATTAGATTCAAAAGAAATTACGCATCCAGCACTTGAAGTCGTTATCACTACTGAAGAAGAAACGACAATGGGCGGGGCTTTTGCTATTGATCCAAATCATTTTGAAGGAAAGATATTTATAAATATTGATTCTGAAGAAGATCATAAATTACTTGTAAGTAGTGCAGGTGGTGCGAAAGCTGTTGAAACAATTCCCGTAATTTGGGATGAAACGCCAGCGAATATGGATGCATACCGTCTATATGTTGGTGGTCTAAAAGGCGGACATTCTGGTATGGAAATTGATAAACAACGTGGTAATGCGAACAAAGTATTAGGACGAGTATTACGTGATTTATCAGCACATACGGAGTTTAACATAAGTGAAGTTCACGGCGGATTAAAAACGAATGCAATTCCGCGTGAAAGTGTAGCTACACTTTTAATTCGTACAGAAGATGTAGGACAAGTAGAAGAAAAACTAGAATCATGGACACGTGTATTACAAGAAGAAATGCGTGCTGTTGATCCAGATGTTCATGTTACACTGACAAAATTGGATGAAAAAGTTGAAAAAGTATTTGCTAAAGAGACACAAAAGCAGCTTATTTCATCATTATTCTTAATTCCAAATGGCATTCAAAGTATGAGCATGGATATTAAAGGTCTTGTAGAAAGCTCAACAAATTTAGGCGTTATTGAAACGTTGCAAGATGAAATTAAATTACGTAACGAAGTGCGAAGTTCTGTAAGTAGTTTAAAACAACATGTTGCAGAAGAAATCAAATATATTGCTGAATTAGTTGGTGCTACATTTGAAATAGAGTCAGAGTATCCAGAATGGCCATACAATCCAAACTCACAAATTCGTAATTTATTTGAAAAAGTGCATCAAGAAAAATACAATAAAGAAATTGAAATCTTCGCTGTGCATGCGGGGATTGAGTGTAGCGCATTCGTTCAAAAAATGCCTGAATTAGATGCAATTTCATTCGGACCAGACATTTTTAACGTCCACACTCCAGATGAACATATCAGTATCTCTTCTGTAGTGAATAACTGGGGATTCTTCATTGATGTAATGAAGGGTACAAAAGAATTAGCTAAGTAATAACGACGAAATAAAAAGGAGCCTATAAAAATTTATAGGCCCCTTTTTTGTATTGGAATTTATCCCGCTATTTGCAGAGCAGCCCGATTGGTTTAACTAACAATCAGTGGGGGATGAATAAAACCACTACTGATCAAAGTTTCACTTTATGAGAAGTCATTTTTCGTTAGTATGTAATATTAAGCTTGAACAATTAATAAGGATGAATTGTTGATGTTTTTTAGTACTGATGAAGGGGTGGAGAAATGAAGGGAAGAAAGCATTTTATTGTTTGTATGTTTTTATTGTTCTTCACATTTAGTTTTATTGGTGTTCAGAAAATAATAGCAGAGGAAGTTGAATTTACAGGAACAACAGCTCCATTGAATGTAAATGTTAGAGAGGCAAAAAGTTTGAATGCAAATATTGTAGATGTGATTCCCGGAAATACAACAGTATCTTTTAAAGGATGGGAGTATGGTGAAGCGGTTAAAGATTACTGGACAGGAAATTTAGATAATCGTTGGTTTTATTATTTTAAAGATGGAAAAAAAGTATATGTAACGTCAGCGTATATTAATGGAAATCCTCCAAATACATCAATAGATCGTAAATTATCTGTACCTAACATATTACAAGAAAGATCAAATTGGTGTTGGGCAGGCACTTCGGTTTCAGTTTTAAATTATTTTGGGAAAACTCCTTCACAAGATCAGTACGTTAGGTATGTTAAGGGTGGATCATATAATAATCCTGCAACTTCACGTGAAATACAATATGGATTATCAGGATATGGTGTTAGCTCAGCTATAAGTACTGGAGCAAAATCATATGATTGGTTCAAAAGTCAAATTAATAGTAATCAGCCGATGATTGCACTCATTATGTGGCAAAATGGAGCTAACATCGGACACTTTGTAGTACTTGATGGATTTTATAAAGGGACAAATGGAACAGATTATATAACGTACATGGACCCTTGGTATGGTGATCATTATAATCATAATTTCAGTACGTTCCATAACAATAATAATTTTTGGTGGAGTGAAACTGTTTATAATATCCATGCAAACTAATAATATTAAAAGCGGGGGTTCATAAATGGGAAAACTACTTAAGCTTGTGATACCGTGCATGTGCTTAATGACCGTTATTATTTTCGCTAGTAAAATTAGTTATGCATCAAAAAATAAAAGTGAATCAGTACAATCAATCGCATTAAAAGATTATCAATATAGTAAGGGAAGTTCTTCTGAAAATTTAAGTTTTGAAAAAATAACAACATCTCCATTTTCGTTACCAATCTATGCAACAATTTCAGCACAGCAAATTTTAAATAGCTCTGAATTTAAGAATTTACTATTACCAACAAATGAAAAGCTGTGGTTTATTATGAAGGGTGAGCAGCCAGAAGGACTAATTGTTGCGAATGATATTGAACCGATTCGAACGGGCGGAGAAAATAGAAGTAAAGATTTATATGGATTATATACAGCAATAAAGAATAATACAAATGAAACAAAAGATATTAGTTATTTCGAATTTGAAGGGCAAGGAATATTGGTAGTAAATCAAAATAATGATCAAGAAATATACCTTAGTAAAGGTGCCGCTGCCATATTAAAACTTCCTACTGGTCAAAAAGTATTGAGCAGTGAAGTATTACAGAAAATGAAAGAGAGAATTGCAACTGCTTTTGAATAGTTAAATATAAACTTAATAAACAAATTAATAAATGAACGAATATGTATTTAATATGAAATTTCATGTACTGTATTATTTTCGAAAATAATACAGTACATAGTATAAAAAGGATAACAAAAGAAAAGAGTGTAAGATTTTATGAAAAAATGATGATTATAGTAGAAATAGTTGATTCTTACTTGTTTTGTATAAAGTTCGATTCAAATTACACTTTCCATTTAAAATATTTAAATAATTCAAATGGAAAAGCTTGACCTTCACACTATGTAAAGGTTTACAGTAAGACAGAAAAGGAGGTTAAGAAATGAAAAAAATAACGAATTTGTGTATGAGTGCTATACTAACCACATCTATTTTCAGTGGTTATGCTCTAGGGAAGGGGATTGAGAAAGTTCAGGCGAAGGAAATTGAAAAAACGCAAAGAAAAGATATGAAGAAAGTAGAGGTGCGAAAACAAATAGGAAAGTATACAATGCCAGATGAAAAAAACAAACATGAAGGAACATGGCTACAATGGCCTCATGAATTTACATATGGGCAAAAATATCAGCAAGAAGTAGAGCCAATTTGGATTCAAATGACAAATGCTTTAAGTAAAGGCGAAAAAGTTCATATTGTTGCATATGATCAAGAAGAAAAAGAAAGAATTACTGAGGTTTTAATAGATCACGGGGTAAATATGGAGAAAATTGATTTCTTTATCGCACCTACTGACGATGTATGGGCGAGAGATACTGGACCAATTTTTGTTTATGATAATGACAAAAATCTAAAGATATTAGACCCAGGATTTAACGGATGGGGAAAGAAAACACCATATAAGAAAGATGCTCGTCTTCGTGAGAATCTTAGTAAACAGTTAGGAATTGAAAGAATTGATTGGAATAAATTTGTTCTTGAAGGTGGCGCAATTGAATTAGATTGTAATGGAACTGCTTTACTAACTAGAAGTGCTGTAACGAATAAAAATAGAAATGCAAAATTGTCAGAAAAAGATATTGAAAAATATATTAGTGACCTTGGGGTAACAAATTTTATTTGGTTAGATGGAGTACCTAACTTAGATATTACTGATTTTCATATTGATGGATTTGCAAAATTCCACGATAAATCTACTATTATAACATTAAACAAAAAAGATTTAGCTGAATGGGGAACGTCTGATAAAGATATTAACAAGTTGTTGCAGGCAAAAGATGCTGAGGGGAATAAGTACAAGTATGTATATCTGCCGCTAAGCAAGAATAATGTTACATTAGAAAATGGGAAGCAGCTTGATTATAAAGGTTCATATATTAATTATTATATAGCGAATCAAGTTATCTTAGTTCCTAACTATAATGATCCTAATGATAAAATAGCAAATGAGATGATTCAAAAACTTTATCCTGATCGTAAAGTTGTGGGGATTGATGTAAGAGAGCTTTATAAAAATGGTGGTATGATACATTGTATTACTCAACAACAACCAATTAATTTAAAATAATATATTTATAGTGTTCAGTGGAGTTTTCTATTTCTTATGAAAACCTGTTTATCTATAGGATAGGTAAAGATGCGATGGCATTTTTACCTATTTTATTGTAATTTTTATGAGTTAAGTATACCTTTCCTATAAACTGAAGAAACCCACCCTTTTTGAAAAAAGCTTAATCAAAATGGATGGATTTTCTACATTAAAAGCTATACTTGCTGTTGAAGAAGAAACATTGTCTAAAGGTATGTTTTTACCTTTTAAAAGTCGTTTGAATCCCTTCAATAAAACATCCAAAGAGTCCTCTATTATTGGGGTTTTAAAAGTTTCTGGTACAATCATTCTTACTAAAATATCTAAATACAATCTATATTTTTTCTTTTAGCAATCCATACATGCCCATCACCTTCAGAATTATCTTAAATAATAAAAGTTCAGCGACTTTTCTGTTTTTATTTGTAAATGAACACATTATACTTGGCCAATTATTGTGCAACCTTTTCGAATAAATGATTTTCTTTATTTGAAAATAAGGGTGCATCTATAAAACCATAATGATAAACTAAAATACCTAATTCCACTCTAGAATTAATATGCCATTTTTCTTTAATATGATTAATTATCGTTGAAATTCTTCGAGGGGTAACATATATTTTTTTTGAAATTTCTACATCTGTAAATCCTTTTGCTACATAAATAGCCACTTCTAACTCTCTTTCGGTCAACATTCTTTTCATAAAATACGCTCCTTCGAAATTATCTATATAAAAATCAAAAGAAACTATTAAAAGAAATAAAGGTGAAAAACCATATTTATTTTAATCTGGCTATTTGCGGGTAGTAAGACTCCCACCTCAAAATTTAGATGTGGCAAAGAAGTCGGACTCCCTGTAAAAGCCTATCTGGAGTGGACTAATAATCAGTGATGATGAATAAAACTCCCATTGATTATTAGTGAACCATATTTTAATAATTTCTCGTATTGTGATACAAGTTTGTAAAAGAAACTATAAATCCATATAATTAGTAATTGTAACTATATTAATTTTACATTACATTAAAAGTTGGAAAATATTCTTATACTCATAAAGTGTTACATTTGAGGGAGGAAAGATGGAATTCTACAATCTTGGTATTATTATTAAAGAACTTAGAAAGAAAAAAAACATGTCACAATCTGAATTATGTCATGGAATATGTTCACAAAGCCAAATTAGTAAGATAGAAAAAGGTATTATTTATCCATCTAGCATATTGTTGTATCAATTATCTGAAAGACTTGGTATTGATCCAAATTATATATTTGCGCTAACGAAAAACAAAAAAATAAAATATATTGAAAATGTAAAATGTGTAATGAGAGATTGTGTGAAACAAAAAGAATATAATGAGCTTTACGAAATAGTGAAAAAAGAGAAAAACGAAAATAATTTCCAATCAAAAGAAGATAAACAATTTCTATTATGGCATGAAGCGATTGCTATATATTATGTAAATGGAGCAACAATTAATGCTTTTGACATTTTAAATAGAGCACTAAAACAAACCTTAAGTAGTAGTAACTTTTTATCAGAAAAAGAAATAAGCATAATGAATTCAATTGCTATAATACATGCAGAAAATGAAGACTATGAGAAAAGCATAAATATATTAAAACAAAGTTTAATTAATTTTAATAAGATAGAATTCCCTAGAGAAAAAGAAATCAAATTAAGACTCATTCATACGTTAACAAAATGTTTACACCTTGCAAATCAATATGAAGAAGCAATAAAGTATAGTGAAATAGGCATAAAATTAGCTATAAATATGAATACTTTATACTTATTAGGTGAATTGTTTTTTGAAAAAGGTGCAATTTTATTAAAAGTTCAGCACTCTAATGAAGTTGGTTTAACATACATAAAAAAGGCATTATTTATATTTGAATTAACAGAAAGAAAACAATATATAAAAATGATCAAGGATAAATATATTAAAAATCAAGAATAAACAAGAAATAATTCTAACATAAGTTATTGCTAATTGGTATTTATTCCTAAAAAAAGTACTGTAATACGAACTATTCCTAATTGTTATTTATTGCTAAAATAAATACCGTAATATTAGATAAATATAAAGGGTGGCATTTTATGAAATCAAGAGGAATTACTCGTAAAGCAGATAGCATGGGGCGTATTGTTATTCCAATGGAAATAAGACGGAGTTTAGGAATTGTAGAAAAAGATTCTCTTGAAATGTTTATAGAAGAGGACCAGATTATTTTACGAAAATATCAATCACCAAGAGCTTGTGTACTTACAGGGGATATTTCAGACAGCAATATTTCGTTAGCGAATGGGAAGATTATTGTAAGTCCAAACGGGATGGAACTGTTAATAAAGAAGTTACAGCAATATCTTTTAAAATAAAAGGTAAGTAAGAAATTTAAAATAGAATATACTTGGAAAAAGGTCCTCTATCACCATTTAGGGGACCTTTTTATTGTTATCAATAAAATTGAGAGGCCGTAGTTGGTTCAATGAAATACGAATTACCTTATGAATAGTCTGACTATTTTTTATAAAAAAACTATTTATTTACATTTTTTGGTTTCGTGTTATATTTTTAGTGTTAATATATTTATCTTGAAAATTCTGATTTTAAACTCAGGAAAACTTTAGAAAATGAAATACTCTTACTTGAATTGAAAATCATATAAACATAGTTTGAAAGTAAAGTATGAAAATGAATCAGATTTTCAAATTAAATTTGCCAATTTAACGGAGATTCGTGGGGGAAATGTGACTAAGAAGAAATCTCTTATACTCCACGTTTTTTATTTGTAAATTGGTAGTTCTAATAGCTTTGAAGAAAAGCAAAGGAGCAAAAAAGAAGTAGGTAGTTCATTTAATAGAAGATATGGTGTGAAAAAATAAAACAACGGAGGTTTTATAATGAATAAAGGAACACTGCAGATTACAGAAATCGAAGAAATTAGCATTCCTAATGTATTGAAGGATAAAATGAAGAATCTAATAGACCATGAATTAAAAGCTCATAATCCTTATACTTGTGATCAAGAAATAGCTGCAAGCTTTTCAAGAGAGTGGCTTAATTGTTTGATTGATTATTTAAAGAAAACTTCGAATTCAGACATGAAAAAACTACTACATATGATAAAAGTAGCGAATTGTGGTGGGAACGTACCACCTACTCTTATTAAAAATATTCCATGTGATCCTATGGAAACCCTATTACCTGGGGAGAATCGCAAAGGCTTTAATTATGGTGAAGACGAAGACGATAGAATGAAAAAATATTTTTATGCAGAATGGGTCACATGGCTTTTCGCCACACTTTTTAATTATGATGCTTTAATTCACCCATCCGAACATGCAGGGAAAAATAGATTTCACCTCATTTCCCCTTTGAACAACGATGAAGTTTTGCGAAATGTCGGTGCAAGCACCGGTGGTGGGAACTTTTATCAACATAACGATGCCACAGTGTATACAGATATGAAAGACCAATCAGATATTGAAGCAAGATTGAAAACATTCAATACGAATTTAGAAATTGTATCAAATAGACTCAATAAATCCGTGGAAAGAATAGTGTCTGAAATTACTTGTGGAAAATTTACTAGAGTTGATGCTCTTTTATTAAAAGGAGTGTTAAATTTAAAAACTCAAACTCATATTGGAACGCCAAAATTACTTCAAAAGCATCTTGAAGAAAATGACTTCAGTAAAGATGATATATTGGCGATAAGTAAAATGCCTATTGCTCATATCGCAGGAATGGCGGATGGTGAAATATCTGGATTTGTAGGGGAAATAAACCAAATTATATTTTTGGATGATAATGGCGATATTATTGCAACTTGTTTGAATGGAGCAGAAAATAGATTGATTTATGTGGGAGAAAGTGAAGAAGAAAAATTGAAATTTGACATGTTTTTAGAACTCTTACGAACAACGCCTACTTATAAGGTTCCACTTACATCTGAAGATTTATTAATTATCCCAAATTCATACTATGGTAAACAAACAAATGTAACTCATGGTAGGGAAAGGTTATCTGAGGAAGAATATAAAATCCCGATTGGAGATAATAAGTACGGAAGAAGAATTGTTTGCAGGCAGTACGTTTCCAGCCGATTACGTGATCAGAAAGAAAGTTACTTTACAGATATCATTAACTAGTTTAAAGAGAGGAGGGGTGATGGGGAGGTTTGGGTTATAATAGCTCAAGCCTGCCCCTATTCTTTGTATGGATTTTACTATTGAATTACTCATACTACTATTTTTAGTAGCTGTATTAGCAGGATGGATAGATACAATTGCTGGGGGCGGTGGTATGATAACTATCCCGATAATGTTATTAGTAGGTATGTCTCCTTCTGTAGCGATAGCAACTAATAAACTACAAGGGAGTAGCGGAACCCTCATGGCAACAATGATTTTTATTAAGAAGAAAGAAATTAATCTCAAAGATATGCGTTTGTCCATCTTAATGACCTTTTTGGGATCCGTTTTCGGTGGATGGCTTGTTTTACAGATACGGGCAGAATATCTAATCATGATATTACCTTTTTTACTTATTATTATTGGTCTTTATTTTCTATTATCTCCAAATATAGCAAACGAAGATCGACCGAGAAAAATAAGTATGTTGTTGTTTGCGTTAACAGTGGCTCCGTTACTTGGATTTTATGATGGTTTCTTCGGCCCTGGAACAGGTAGCTTGATTGCTTTAGCGTTCATTCTCTTATGTGGATATAGTGCTACACGGGCAACTGCAAATGCTAAGATTTTGAATTTTACAAGTAATTTCGCTGCTTTGTTGTATTTTATTATTTTTGGCCAAATCGATTGGACAATTGGATTGATTATGATGCTTGGTCAAATTATAGGATCATATATTGGGGCGAAGATGGTGCTTACAAAAGGGACGGCATTAATACGACCAATAGTGGTTATTGTTTGCTTTGTCATGGCAATTAAAATTTTTTTACAAAATATAAACTGAATGTAATCAATATATTATTTGGATCAAAGTTAGAGTGTTTTCATGTTCTTATTGCAGTATTACGCTGTTTAAGATGTGTTCAAAATTACACAATTTGACTAGTGTAATGTATTGCGTTATGCTTTTTTTAGTATAAAAGAAAGGCTTGAAGATAATGATTCGTCGTTTGAGAAAGCTAAAAAATGTAGCTGTCGTAGTAAGCTTCTAAGTAAATAGCAAAATATATAATACTTAGAAGCGAGGAATAAAGTTATGAAGTATCCATTATTTAATCATTGGTCAGAAACAAAGTATATAAAAGATATAGTAACAAATCCACTCATTGAAGTGGGAGAGTACTCCTATTATTCAGGCTATTATAGTCATCAAAATTTTGAAGATGGCTGTGTAAGGTATTTGTGGGGGGATGCTAAGTCTCAAGCACTTTTCAATCCAATTGAACAGATGGGATGGCATCTTGATAAACTCATTATTGGGAATTATGTTTGCATTGCAAGTGGAGTAGTCATTTTAATGGGTGGTAACCATAATCATCACTCAGAATGGATTACAGTATATCCATTCGCTGAGCAAATTGAACAATCATATGAACCTAAGGGTGATACAGTCATAAAAAGTGATGCTTGGATTGGAATGAATGCTATAATAATGCCTGGCGTTACTATTGGTGAAGGGGCAATTGTTGCTGCAGGATCTGTCGTAAGTAAAGATGTTCCGCCGTATACAATAGTTGGTGGAAATCCTGCTAAGGAAATAAAGAAACGATTCACTGATAAAGAAATAAACATGTTAATGGAAATGCGTTGGTTTGATTGGGATAGGAAATTGATTGAGAAGGCAATTCCGCTGTTATCTAGTCTATCCATCGAACCATTATTTGCTTTTTATAAAAATGAAGTGAAAAATAAATAAATCAGTTAGAAAAACTACATCCAGTATAGGGTGTAGTTTTTTTATTACAAAAAACTAATAGTTTAGACTAAAGAAAATTCATCTCTAATATAAGTCTAGCAAATAGCTGAATTGAGTAATTAAAATCCTTGATAGCTAATAAAGCATTAACGGGCAGTAAGACCACAACTGATTAAAGTTTCACTTTATTTTTTGTAAATGTGGAACAAATGTATTATTTAGATTGTCTATTAATTGTAATCCTAAAAAATATGAAAGTACGAATCATTTTGAAAAATATAAGGGGATTAAAAATAGTGATATGTGTGGGAATACAAAGTATTAGGGCACCTAAAAGTGTCGGATGAGATGGTCTATATGAAAGCGATTCTAATGTCTTATATGTATATACAATTTGAGAACACTGTCTATTTTTTGAGATTATGTTAGAATAACGCTTTTTTTGAGTATAAAAATATTGGAGGTAACAGAAGTGAAAGGTATGTTTTGCAAGAGATTTATTGCAATAGTAACAGTGCTTACACTATTTTGTAGCATGTTCGTTACATTTGGAAGAGCAGCAGCGGAAACAGTTTCTGCTATAGAGGTTGAAGCAGGATCAGCAATTTTAATAGAAGCAAATTCCGGGAAAATTTTATATGAAAAAAATGCAGATGAATCATTGGCAATTGCTAGTATGACAAAAATGATGAGCGAATACTTAGTTCATGAAGCGGTGGATAAAGGAAAACTTAAATGGGATCAAAAAGTTAAAATCTCTGAATATGCACATAAGATTTCGCAAGATCGTTCATTATCAAACGTTCCATTAGAAAATGGTGGCTCTTATACGGTAAAAGAGTTATATGAGGCAATGGCAATTTACTCTGCAAACGGTGCAACAATTGCTTTAGTTGAAGAGATTGCTGGTAAAGAAGTCAACTTTGTAAAAATGATGAACGATAAGTCGAAAGAGTTTGGAATGAAAGATTATAAATTTGTAAACTCTACAGGCTTAACAAATCACGATTTAAAAGGATATCATCCAGAAGGGACAACTCTAGACGAGAAAAATAAAATGTCTGCAAGAGATTGTGCAATTTTAGCACAACGTCTTATTCAAGATTTCCCCCAAATATTAAATACAGCAAAAATTCCTAAAAAAACATTCCAAGAGGGTGGTAAATATCCAATTGATATGGCGAACTTTAACTGGATGTTAAAAGGTTTAATTAAGCAATATGAAGGTGTAGATGGTTTAAAAACAGGAACGACTCCAGAGGCGGGAGATTGTTTCACTGGTACAGTAGAAAGAAACGGTATGCGCCTAATTTCTGTAGTGATAAAAGCAAAATCTCATACGGCACGTTTTGATGAAACAAAGAAATTATACGATTATGGATTTGCTAATTTTGAAGTGAAGAATGTCTACAGAAAAGATTCAGTAGTAAAAGGGCATGAAACAGTGCGAGTAGCAAATGCAAAAGACAAAGAAGTAGTAGTTCAAACGAAGCAAGCTGTTTCACTTCCAATACCGAAGAGCAACAAAGACGTTTATAAAAAAGAATTTAAAGTATTGAATAAAGAACAAGAAGCGCCTATTAAAAAAGGTGTAACAATTAGTGAAATGATTATCTCGCCTAAAGATAATACAGATCCGGGGTTCTTATCAGGTAAATCGTTACAAATAGATCTTGTAACAAAATCTGATGTGGAACAAGCAAATTGGTTTACACGTTTTATACGTAAAACAGAATCTTTTTTTAGTGGTATGTGGGATAGTGCGATTGATATAGTAAAAAGCTAATTTTTTAGGATACAACTAAATGTTTCACTTTATAAAAATTTAATAAAATCTTTTCTTTGTATTAAATATTTTGTTTTACATTATGTATATAAAGAAATGGAGGTCAAATTAACTTTGTACTACTTATATTAGGAATTTAAAGAAACAATATGTACAATCCACCCACTACATTCTTATAGTGGCATTTATGAACAGCAAAATTTACAATTTACAAGGAGAACATTTTATGAGTAAGAGAATAAAAGAATTAGATTCCATACGAGGGTTAGCGGCACTTACTGTGGTATTTGGACATTTTTGTTTAATGCTACCATCGTTGCCTAATTCTATTAAATTTTCCCCGCTTAGGTTTTTATGGGCGGGTGGGGAAGCTGTTATCGTTTTTTATGTACTAAGTGGTTTTGTGTTATCTATGGCACTTTATCATTCAAAAACAAATTATTGGGGATATTTAATTAAGAGATTTGTAAGAATCTATATTCCTTATTATTTTTGGATAATCGTTACCTTTGTTTTATTTATTTTATTTTCGTCGTATGAAGTGGTAGGGCTACGGGATTGGTTCTATGATAGGTGGCAAGGGTCTATAACGAACTTAGATATTCTAAACCACTTTGTGCTTCTTAATAACTTTTTTACGGAAAATTATAATCCAGTTATTTGGTCATTGGCTCAAGAGATGCGTATATCTATTGTGTTTCCTTTGTTATTCCTTCTTTTTTATAAACTGAATTGGAAGAAAACGATACTATTTGCTTTGAGCTTTTCATTAATTAGTGTTGTTCTTAATATGTTGCATATTGGGAAAGCTGAAGGATTTTATAATGGTTATGCTGATACACTGCATTTTACATCTATGTTTATGATTGGAATGTTACTTTTTAAGTATCAGGAAAAACTTATCTACTCATATAGGAATATGAAAAAATTTAAAAAAGGATTTCTTATTGCATTAGGGGTTATTCTTTATTTATATTCCATTTTAATTTATGGTTTTTCCCGTAATGATACAACTTTCTTATTAAAAGATTGGGGTGTCGTAATGGGGATTAGTATATTTATTATAATGGCTATGAGTAACCTAAAAGTAAAAGCATTTTTAAATAAGAGTGTATTTGTATATTTAGGAGAAATTTCATACAGTATCTATTTATGTCATTTTCCAATCATGATGGTACTATTTAAACTTTTGTATACAAAGATACCTATCTTTTTCCTTCTTACTTTGTGCATTGCAATGACACTACTTTTTTCTATAGTTTCATATCATTTAATCGAAAAGAAATGTATCAACTGGGCAAAACAAAGAACAATAAATTTTTTGAAAAAAGTATAATTTCTAGATAGATTTTATCTCTTTAGTAAATATATGAATATGACCGATTCTTAAGTATACTTAGGAATCGGTCAATTTTGGATTCTAAATATAAATATAGTAAAGTGGAATATAATTGAAATCGAAAACCACTTAGAAATAATAATTACGGTGTGAGCTATTGTATAGTATAGATATGGTTAATAATAAAGGGGGAATACATATGTGGAAGCGATTTGTAGCAATTGGCGATAGTTTTACAGAGGGGATAGGGGATGAAGTTGAGGGAATTGCATTAAAAAGCTGGGTAGATCATTTTGTTCAACTGTGTGAAAACGATATAGAATATGCCAATTTTGCAAAGCGTGGGTTAGTAACTAAAGAAATTCGCTCGCAGCAATTGGAAAAAGCGCTAACTTTTAATCCAGATTTGGTTAGTCTCATTGCAGGGGCAAACGATGTTTTAAAAGGACGTTGGAATCATGATGCATATAAGAACGATATGGAATTTATGATAGATACATTAAGTAAAGCAGGGGCTGATATTATTATAGCAAACCTTCCAGATTTTACAGTTAGGCTTCCTTTTGCTTCTGAAAAAAAACAAGTAATAAAAGAACAATTATTAGAGGCAAATGAAGTTATACATTCACTGAGCAGAGAGTATAAGCTTCATCATGTTGATTTTTGGAATCATCATTTAGTTAATGATAATACGCTTTGGTCTAAGGATTTAATTCATCCAAACTCAAAAGGATATGTAAAAGTTGCTGAATTAATTTTTAGTAGTTTGCCTGTACAGAAGATAAAATAATAGTTTGCAATTTAAAGAATATGATATTAAGTGTATGAAGTTATGTTTTTTAGTAAATGGAAAGAACTAAACATTTAGCAAACAAAGCGTATTTACGATATATTTCTACAGTAGTTCATAAATGTAGAATCACAAAGAAAGATCACTTATGGAAATAGGTGGTCTTTAAACATTTTTATAACTAAATTAAAATATATACTGTATTACTAACAATTTCGTACTACATAAAAATTAAGTTCTCTTATATAAAATCATATTTTGGGTATGTATCCTAATTGTGAATAATGTGTAGTTTTTTGAAGTATAAATATCCAATAAATAAAATAGGTAGTAGGTGCAGAAATATTAATGCTATATTATTCAATTCTTGTTATGAGTGCATTAGTAATTGTTAGTATTATATTTTTATTATCAACTTTAGTTATTGGAATTAATTTGAATAGAAAATATGTAGGATAGGGAAAGGTACATATACTTTAATGTATATGTACCTTTTTATTTAGTAGGATTTATAGTCTCTATAAACTATTATGTTAATAAAATTAAAAAACTTAATTCTTGATATCCTTATGGCTAAAGCCATCTATAAAATGACAATATAACTAAATAATTTTTTGGTATGATTTTTGGATTTTGTTTTTTATCCGAATTTTCTGATTCAAATATTTCAACTTTATGAATATAGTAGGTGAAATATTTGTGTGATAGTATTTGAGATAGAAAAAAGCCAACTTTAAAAAGGATGTGAATTGAATGTGTAAACGACTGTAAAGAGTTATATTAAGGCAACGTTTAGCTGTTATGAGTGCAAGGTAAAGGTCTATTTTGTAACAGTTGATATAAAAATGAAGAAACAGGTGCGCTTGAATTTATCTGACTATTTTAAAAATACGAAACCTTGAGGTTAGTCTAGATTTTAACGAGGTTAAATTCTAGCTGAAATATTTATAATGATTAATTAAGTTTAATAAAGGGGTACCTTATACGCAAAAGCTTTTATATTAGTAACTTAAGGAGCTTGCTTTTATGAAAACTACCGATTCAAAAGGCCTATTAGGAAATAGGGTTTATTTACAAGTTTTCTCTGCCTATTCATTGCTTATGCTTGGTGTTTTTATTGATATGTTAGCGATTATGACTATAGTTGGGTTTGAATGGAAAGTAGATCCTACTATGATTGGGTTGATCCCTGTTGCATATGCACTTCCTGGAATTATTTTTGGCTCATGGGCAGGTGTTATTGCGGATCGTTTTAGAAAAATTCCAATTATGATGTTCTGTAACCTAATGGTTGGTCTAATAACAATTGCTCTTTTATTTGTACAAGATATCCACTGGCTCTTAGTGGCATTAATGATTCGTTCCATTTTTATTGTTTTCTATTATCCTGCACAGCAAACACTAACAAGACAGATTGTATCCCCGGACTTGCTTACTAAAGCAGTAAGTATCAACGGAATAGTAGAGCAGGGTACAAAGATAGTAGGCCCACTTATAGGGGGCATGTTGCTGAGCTGGTTTCAACCAGAGTTCTGCCTCATTATAAGAGCTATAAGTTGTTTATTAGCTACCTTAGTTCTGATACCCACAATAAAATTTAAAGAAACTATATCGAAAGAATTTGTTGAAAAGCAAAAACAAAGTACTTGGACCGCTTGGGTACAAGGGTGGGGTTATGTGTTATCTAATCGGATAATATTATCAACCATGATTTTCGTTACAATAGCCATGGCAGTATTACAATTAGTAGACTCACAATTCCCAACTTTATTTAAGAGCTTATTCCCACATGATAAAAGTAAAATGGGATATATCATTTCTATTATTGGTCTTGGCGGAATACTTGGTGCATTACTAACTCAGAAATTAAAACAATTTCAATATGGCTGGGTAGTATGTGGAGGTATGGTTTTAATGGGAATTGGTTTTGGGGGGATTGGTTTGATAACGCCCGGTACGGTCTTCGTTTTAGCCTATTTAATTAGTTTTATCGCTGGTATCGGAAGTGGGCTGATGCTTGTATCTAATCAAGTCATTTTACAAATAGAATCCGATCAAGATCAAGTAGGAAGAGTATTTGGTATACAAAGCAGTTTAACAAACGCAGTTCTAATTATTTCTCCTGCTATGAGTGGTCCATTAGTGCATTTGTTTGGAGTAACTCAACTCTATGTTTATGGAGGGATTGGGCTTGTTATTATTGGAGTAATTGGAGTTTCACTGCAGAAATATTTATGGGCTAAACATAAACACGAACCTATAAGAGCAAATAATTTTTGAAGGGAAGATTTTTATGACCAATGAGGAATGCTATCCATTAAGCCATCCGCAGCGAAGAATATGGTATACAGAAGTCGTTCATTCTGATAAAGGAATATGTAATTTAAGATTTTTATTTAAACTTCATCGAAAAATGAATTATTCAAAATTAAACCAAGTTGTGAATCGCGTTATCAGTGAAAATGACGGTCTGTGCATTAGGTTAAAAGAAAATGGGCATCAGGAACCGAAACAATATTTTACTAAACATGAAGAACAAGAATTTGAGTTTTTTGATTTCAGTAAAGTGGAGAATACAAATTTGCTTGAGGAATGGATTGAGCAGAAAACAAAAGAAACGTTTACATTATTTAATTCAAATTTATACTATTTCGCTTTAATAAAATTAAACGATAATGAATGTGCAGTCTTTGGAAATGTTCATCATATTATTATGGATGGTTTATCAATTCAAATATTTACTGAGCAGATTGCAAAATATTATTATGATATGCATAACGAGAATGAGGAGGGTGAAATTAAAAATTCATATGTTCAATTTCTGACCAACGAACAAACATACTTGAATAGTAGTCGCTTTCAAAAAGATCAAAAATTTTGGTTAGAGGAATTTAAAACACTGCCATCTGTGACTGGATTGAAGCCTTATAATACGTACCAAGTTAGTACCAAAGCATCACGTGAGACGTTTATATTAACGGAACATTTGAAGAGAAAGATAGAAAAATTTTCTGAAGATTACAAAATTAGTTTATATACTCTTTTTGTTGCTGCTTTCTCGTTGTCCATGTATCGGTGGACCTCATCGCTTGATATTGGTTTAGGAATGGCTTACGGCAACCGTATGACTAAAATGGAACGAAAATTGATTGGAATGATGGTGAGTACAGTTCCTTTAAGAATGGATATTGATCCAGAAGAAGAAGTACTTTCATTTATTAGTAGAGTGTCCAGAAAACAAAGTAAATCATTAAGACACCAGAAATATCCATTTGATTTGTTATTAAAGCAGATTAATAAAGAGAATAACAGTAATGTGAGACTTTTCGGAACTACGATTGATTATAGGGATCGTGATGAAAGTGGTGACTCACTATGGATTCCAAACCGTGAAGAAGTACAAGATTTTGCAGTGCATATTGAAAATCTAATTGATATAGACTCTTTACATGTACATATTGATTATCGTGAGGAGCTATTTTCTAAGGAAGAGATAGAACGATTCTTTAACGTTATGCTAGTGATACTGGGAAATATTTTTGAAAACCCAAAGCAGAAGGTGGCTGAAATAGAAATCATTTCTGAGGAAGATAAAAGAAAAAGTTTAGTTGAGTTCAACAATCCTAAACTGGATGTCCCACCTCAAGTAACTATTCATGAAATGTTCGAACGGCAAGCGATGATTTATCCAAATTCTATTGCAGTTACGTATGAAAAAGAAAAAATTACTTATAAGGAGCTTAATGAACGTGCAAACCAGTTAGCTCATTATCTGCAGAAAAAGGGAGTAGGACCTGATACTTTAGTTGGACTGTGCGTTGAACGTTCCCACGAGATGATTGTAGGTATTTTAGGGATTTTGAAGGCTGGTGGGGCTTATGTCCCACTTGATCCAACATATCCAGAGCAACGACTTCAATATATTTTAGAAGATGCTAGCATTCAGTTATTCGTAACGCAAGAAAGTTTAAAAAAATTGAACTGGTTACCAGAAAATGTTGAGTCGATTTGCCTGGATCGTGATCAAGATGAGATTGGGAAAGAAAGTAAGTCTTTTCCGGTTTCTAGTGTCGGTCCCCAAAATCTGGCATATGTAATCTATACTTCGGGATCAACGGGAAATCCAAAGGGCGTTATGATAGAGCATCACAATGTTATTCGGCTATTTAAATCGACGGATTGTTGGTATCAGTTTAATGAAAAAGATACTTGGACGCTTTTTCATTCGTATGCATTTGATTTCTCAGTATGGGAAATTTGGGGAGCGTTATTATATGGTGGAAAATTAGTTGTTGTTCCGTACTGGATTAGTCGATCACCTAAGGATTTTTATCAATTATTGGTGGAGGAAGAAGTCACAGTTCTAAATCAGACACCTTCCGCATTTCGACAATTAATACGAGTGTGTGAACAAGAAGATAAGAATAAAAATTTGCAGCTGCGTTACGTAATATTTGGCGGAGAAGCGTTAGAACCTATTAGCTTGTTACCGTGGTTTCAAAGGTATGGAGAGAAAAAACCACAGTTAATTAATATGTATGGAATTACAGAAACTACAGTTCATGTTACATATTATCCAATTACTCTAGATGATGTGCAGCATGCTTCAAGAAGTAATATTGGAAAGCGGATTCCCGATTTAGAAGTGTATATACTTGACGCTTATCAACAACCTGTTCCTATAGGTGTTGATGGTGAACTTTATATTGGTGGAGCAGGATTGGCACGTGGATATTTAAATAGACCTGAATTAACAGCAGAGCGTTTTATATCTCATCCATTTAGTAGTAATTCGAAAGAAAGATTATACCGGACAGGAGACTTAGCTAGGTATTTGCCAGATGGGAATCTAGATTATCGTGGAAGAATTGATCATCAGGTTAAAATACGTGGTTTCAGAATTGAGATTGGGGAAATTGAGTCTACTTTAAATAAAAATGCATCTGTAACAGAGGCAGTTGTAATTGTAAGAGAAGATCAGCCGGGCGATAAAAGATTAGTAGCATATGTTGTAGGAGATGGAAATGTAGATGCGTGGAGAGAGTATCTTAAAGCGAAACTACCAAGTTATATGGTTCCTTCGGGATTTGTGGCGATGGAAGCTATTCCACTTACAGCTAACGGTAAAGTTGATCGAGAGGCCTTACCTATGCCAGAGGAAAAGCAGATTAATAGTGAATGTGTTGGCCCTCGGAATAGTAACGAACAGATACTGACTACCATTTGGAAGCGAGTATTAGGTGTTAAAAAGGTGGGAATCTATGATAATTTCTTTGAAATTGGTGGCGACTCGATTCTCAGTATTCAAATCATATCTCAAGCAAGTCAAGTGGGGTTAAAACTTACTCCAAAGCAAATGTTTGAATGCCCAACTATCGCTGAGCTGGCACAAGTGGCTATAGAAACGCAGGGAGTACAAGCGGAGCAGGGAATTGTGATAGGTGATGTGCCTCTTACTCCAATTCAGTGCTGGTTCTTCGAGCAAGAACATCCACATACAGAGCATTGGAATCAATCAATGCTTTTAAGAGTAAAAGAAAGATTGAATGTGAAATTACTAGAGGGAGCGATATTAAATTTACTGAAACATCATGATGCTTTACGTTTCCGGTACGAACAGTTACCAAACGGAACGTGGAGGCAGAGAAATGAAGGGACTGATGAGCTGTCAGTACTCCATGTTGTAAAACGTAATCAAGTTAATGAAAAAGAGTGGAATAAAATAATACAAGAAGAGATGAACATTAATCAAGCTAGTTTCAATTTAGTTACTGGTCCGTTAATGAGAGTAGTGTACTTTGAAGATAACTTGACTGGAAATGATCGAATATTCTGGGTGATTCATCATTTAGTAGTAGATGGAGTGTCATGGAGGATTCTATTGGAAGATTTACAGGTGGTATATAACCAGATGAAACAAGGTCAAGAAGTTCGCTTACCTGCGAAAAGTACATCTTTTAAAGAGTGGTCTGAACGACTCCAGACATACAGTGATTCGGGTATTTCAAAAGAAGTACAAAATTATTGGAATGAACAAGTAGAAAAAGAAACGATGAAAATTCCAATGGACTATCCAATACAAGAAACAACAGAAGAATCGATTGATCAAGTGACGAGGACTTTAGGAATAGAAGAAACACAAACATTGTTACACGAAGTTCTAGTCACTCATAAGACAAGGATTGATGAGGTACTATTAACGGCATTAGGACAAGCTATCGTTGATTGTATAAATCAGCAAACCGTTTCTATTCATCTAGAAGGACACGGAAGAGAAGAGATGATTGAAGGTATTGATTTATCAAGGACAGTGGGCTGGTTCACGAGTATTTATCCCGTTCATCTCAATTTTCAAGGAACTCAGACACCTATTGAAGGGTTAAAGGCTGTCAAAGAACAATTACGTCGAATTCCAAATCGCGGAGTTGACTATGGTATTTTACGTTACTTGAATAAAGAAATACTTCCGTTTTATCAGCAAAAGCCTTCGATAAGCTTTAACTATCTGGGCCAATTTGATCAGGTGTTTTCAAAGGAATCTTTGTTTGTGCAAGAGGCAGGGTTTACATTTTTAGATCATGCTCCAGATTCCAAACCATCTCATCTAATTGAAGTTATCGGAATGGTGAAAGATGAAAAGTTACATTTTATTTGGATGTATAGTAGGGAACAGTTTTCTAAATTAAAAATTCAAGTGATAGCAGATGGTATGTTAAGGCATCTCCGTCAACTTATAAATAAACCAACAACAGAGTCTGCTTTTACGGTATCAGATTTTGCTGATGCAGAGGATCTTACGGAAGAAAGCTTAAGCAAAGTATTACTTAAATTAACAAAGAAGAGGGTGTAAAAATGGGAGACGTTATTGATATATATGGTTTATCACCTTTGCAAAAAGGAATACTGTTTCATACTTTATACGATCAAGATGATGAACATTCTTTTTCCTATATTGTACAAGTAAGTTTCTTGCTCGGGGGGCAATTGGATGTTGCTACTTTTGAAAAAGCTTGGGAATATGTTATTCAACGACATGAGGTTCTGCGCTCAGTATTTGTTTGGGAAGAAGTAGAAAAACCTCTACAAGCAGTTTACGAACGTCTTCCTTTTACTATTCATCAAGAGGATTGGAGTACCTATTCGCATGAGGAGAACGAGAAGAAATTACAACAGTTTTTGACTGCAGATCGTAGGAAAGGATTTTTATTGGATGAAGCACCATTGATGAGAGTCACTGCGATTAAAGAAGCAAAAGAGGAAACGAGAATTATCTGGACACATCATCATATTTTGCTAGATGGATGGAGTGTGTCATTGATCCTTAGTGAAGTGATGGAAGTTTATCTCAAGATGATAAAGGGAGAATTGTTGAATCTTCCTAAATCTCTTCCTTATAAAAAATATATTCAATGGATAAATAAACAAGATCAAAGTCAAGCAGAGGGATTTTGGAAAGAAGAATTAAAAGGGTTCTATGCACCTACTCCATTAGCAATGGAAAGAAAGGATGAAGGACAAGAGAAGGGTTATGGAGAGTGTGCTTATCAAGTATCTGAGGAACTTACTGAGAGTTTACAAAAGTGGGTACGAAATAATCGATTAACGTTGAATACGTTAGTACAAGGTGCATGGGCTTATTTGATGAGTAGGTATAGCGGTGACAGTGACGTCGTATTTGGCGTAACTAGCGCTGGACGTCCTACTGATTTAATAGGAGCAGAGAATATGGTGGGGCTATTTATTAACACATTACCTACCAGAATTCGATTAACGGATAATACATCAGTAGTAGATTGGCTTCGTAAAATACAAATGAAAGAAATGGAACGAAGACAGTATGAGTATAATTCGTTGATAGATATTCAAGGCTGGAGTGAGGTTCCGCGAAATTGCTCCTTATTTCATACCTTGTATGTGTTTGAAAATTATCCAATTCAAGATGAGAGAAATGATGATTTAAGATTACTAGATGTTAAAAGCACGGAACAAACAAATTATCCTTTAACACTCATTGTAATGCCCGGTAAGAAAATTACTTTAAAGTTGATGTATGATCGAAGCTATTTTAATGAAGAAGCAATAAATCGGATTCAGAATCACTTATTGCAAATATTAATTCAGATGACGAAGAGCTTAGATTCAAAACTATTTGAAATTACTCATTTAACAGAAGAAGAACAAATACAGTTACTAGAGGAATGGAATCATACTCAAGTTAATTATTCGGCTGAAGGCATGATTCATACGATGTTTGAGGAGCAAGTAAAAAAAACACCGGAAGCAATCGCGGCTAGTTACGAAAATGAACAAATTACCTATAAAGAGTTGGAGAAGCGTGCAAATCAGTTAGCTCATTATTTACAAAAGCATGGTGTAGGCCCAGAGTCTCTAGTTGGGGTATATATGGAACGTTCATTACAAATGATGATAGCGTTATTAGGTATTCTAAAATCAGGAGCAGCGTATGTTCCACTTGACCCTACTTATCCAGAGAGTCGACTTCGATATATATTAGAGGATGCTGGAATCGAAGTACTAGTGACGGAAGAGAATTCTAAAAATTTGTTTGTATCTGAAAATATAGAAACGATTTGTATGAATAAAGATTACACTGCAATTGAAAAAGAAGAAACAACCCCATGTATAAGTGGTGTAACAGGAGAAAATTTAGCGTATGTTATGTATACTTCAGGATCTACAGGGAATCCAAAGGGAGTAATGATTGAGCATCATTCAGTAATTAATTATCTAGAATGGATGCAACATAAATATCCGCTTTCTGAAAAAGATGTGGTCTTGCAGAAAACGCCATTCTCATTTGATGTCTCTGTTTGGGAATTGTTTTGGGGCATTCACGTTGGTGCAAGTGTATCTTTCCTACCTCCAGGTGGAGAAAAAGATCCTTCTATTATAGCTGAAGTGATTAAACAACATCAGGTTACTATAGTTCAATTTGTACCTTCGATGTTATCTGTTTTCTTAGATTACTTCAATCATATTGAATTGAACATGAATTGTTCGTCCGTACGCCATGTATTTTCTGGTGGAGAAGAACTAAGTTCAGGGTTAGTTAGACGTTTTCAACAAAAATGGAATTATAGTGGACAAGTGAAATTAACCAACTTTTATGGGCCAACTGAAGCCACTATTTATGTCAATGCATTTGATATTCAGCCTAATCAAGAATTTGTTTCTATTGGGCAGCCAATACAGAACACGCAATTATATGTATTAGACCAAAATCAACGCTTGCAATCAATAGGAATTGAGGGTGAGTTATATATTGGTGGTGCTGGTTTAGCACGTGGATACTTAAATCGTCCGAATCTTACTGCTGAAAAATTCGTTTCGCATCCATTCCAATTGGGGGAACGACTATATCGAACAGGAGATTCAGTAAGATATCTAACTGATGGAAATATAGAATTTATAGGTAGAATGGACCATCAAGTCAAAATGCGTGGTTTTAGGATTGAATTAGGAGAAATTGAAGCCACTTTAGAAAAATGTTCGTTTATTAAAGAGGCTGTCGTATTAGTTCGAGAAGATCGTCCAGGTGATCAACGATTGGTTGCATATGTAATAAGCGATGGAAATACCCAAGAGTGGAGAGAGTATTTACAAAAACAATTACCGAATCATATGATTCCAGCGCACTTTATAGAGTTAGAACACTTCCCGCTTACTCCGAATGGGAAAATTGACCGAAAGGCCTTGCCAGTACATGATGAGCAAGCTATTGAAGATTTAAATATGCTACCTCGGACGCCATCGGAAGAGCTTATAGCTTCGGTTTGGGGTCAAGTGTTAGGGATAGAAAATATTAGTATTCAGGATTCCTTCTTTGAACGTGGTGGGCACTCACTACTTGCTACTCAAATCGTCTCTAGATTGCAAGAACTGTTCCAAATTAAAATTCCATTACGTGAACTTTTCAAGCACGATACAGTGGAAGCATTGGCGAAACGAGTGGATCAGTTACGAAAAGAAGATAAAAAACGAGAGGTTGCTCCTCTTGTACCTATGAAACGAGAAGAAGTTATCCCACTTTCCTATGCGCAGAAACGTCTATGGTTTATTGATCAATTAATGCCAAATAGTGCTATGTACAATATTCATGCAGCGTGTCGCTTAACAGGTAAATGGTCAATTCAAGCATTGGAGGTCGGATGGAATCAATTGTTGGAGCGTCATGAATCATTAAGGACTACAATTCTAGAACAAGAGGGTGAACCTTTTCAACAGGTTCAATCTCATGTGTTCAGACATATTCCTCAAACGAATCTAACAGATCTTTCTTTGGAAGATAGGGAAAGAGAAATGAAACGGCTCATTCAAAACGAAGCTGAGGAACCATTTCATTTTGGACAAGATCCTCTGATTCGAACACGAATATTGAAAGTGGACAGGGAAGAATGGGTTCTCATTTGTACGATGCATCATATTATTTCAGATGGATGGTCAATGGGAATCTTACTTGAAGAATGGATGGCTTTTTATGAAGGAGCACTAACCGGAAAACCAGTGGAATTGAAGGAGTTATCTATCCAATATGCAGATTTTGTCATGTGGCAGAAGGAATGGCAAAAAGAGGAGAATTTGAATCAGCACCTTCAATATTGGAAGGAAGAATTATCTGGGGAACTACCGGTTTTACAATTACCGATGGATCGTCCTAGATCTGCAGTTCAAACCCATCGTGGTGCAAGTCAGTCCTTAATAGTGGCGAATTCCCTACAGGAAAAGCTCAAAGATTTAAGTCTGCAAGAAGGGTGCACTTTATTTATGACATTGATGGCAGCGTATCAAAGCTTCCTTTCTCGTTATACAGGACAGGACGACATTATAGTTGGAAGCCCAATCGCTAATCGAAATGTGAAAGAGATTGAGGGATTAATTGGATTCTTTGCAAATACGTTGGTTTATCGAGCTGATTTCAGTGAAAATCCGACGTTCCAAGAACTTTTGTCGCAGGTAAGAAAAAAAGCGCTAAAAGCATACGAGTATCAGGACATCCCATTTGAGAAAGTGGTAGAATCCGTAAAACCTGAACGGAATACAAGTCATTCACCAATATTCCAAACTATGTTTACTTTACAGAATACGAAACAAGAGTTTCTTCAGCTATCTGAAAGACAAATGGAACTCATGGAAAGCCATGCTTCTGTTGCCAAATTTGATTTGAGTTTATTTGCTTCTGAGACGGAAGAAGGATTATCACTAACCTTTGAATATAATACTGATTTGTTTAATGATACAACCATTGAACGTATGGCAAGTCATTTTAAACATTGGTTAAATCAAATTGTCTCTCATCCAAAATGTGTACTATCAGAACTGAATATGTTATCGAAAGTAGAATATAAGCAACTACTAGAGGAATGGAATAAATCGCGTGTTATAGATATGGAAGAAAGTACGATTCATACAATGTTTGAAAAACAGGTGAAAAAAACACCAGAAGCAATTGCAGTAGTGTGCGAAGATGAAGAACTAACATATCGAGAGTTGGATGAACGCTCGAATCAGTTGGCACATTATTTACAAAAAAATGGTGTAACATGCGAATCATTAGTTGGCATTTGCGTTACACGTTCATCCGAGATGATTGTCGGTCTCTTAGGAATTATAAAGGCGGGAGGAGCATATGTCCCAATTGATCCAGCGTATCCGGAAAGTCGACTGCAGTACATTTTAGAAGATGCTCAAATAAAGGTACTGGTGACACAGGAAAAGTTACAACAAAAAATGGCTATACCTAAATTCGTCAACGTGATTTGTATTGATCGTAATCGAGCAGAAATAGAACAAGAAGTAACTACGGTATGTACGAGTGAAGTGACGGGCGATAACTTAGCCTATATTATTTATACTTCAGGTTCCACTGGAAATCCAAAGGGAGTAATGATTGAGCACAGGAATACAGTAACAATGATTCATTGGGCGCATCACACGTATTCCCGAAAGGAATTAGCGGGAGTGTTAGCTTCAACTTCGCTATCTTTTGATTTATCCGTTTTTGAAGTATTTGTTCCCTTAACGATGGGTGGTAAGGTGATTGTCACTGAAAATGCGCTACATCTAGAGAAGTTGTCTTCCAAAGGTGTGACTTTGGTTAATACTGTGCCATCGGCAGCAAAGGAACTGGTTCGAGCAAAAACAATACCTTCTTCGGTAAAGGTGATGAATTTGGCTGGAGAACCATTGCCATATTCGCTTGTTCAAGATTTATACGAGAGAAATACGATTGAAAAGGTGTACAACCTATATGGACCTTCCGAAGATACTACGTATTCCACGTATATGGAATTAGAAAAGGGTGTCATGCATAGGGTTCCACCGATTGGTAAACCAATATTCAATACAGAAGTATATGTACTAAGTGCTGAACAAAAAATGGTTCCAATTGGTGTAGTTGGTGAGTTGTACATTGGTGGATCAGGATTAGCACGTGGATATTTAAAGCGCCCTGACTTAACGAAAAATCGTTTTATACCGCATCCGTTTAAAGAAGGAGAGCGAATATACCGGACTGGAGATTTAGTAAGGTATTTGCCGGATGGAAATTTGGAGTATGTTGGACGAATCGATCATCAAGTAAAAATTCGTGGGTTCCGGATTGAACTAGGAGAAATTGAAGCGACATTACAAAGGCATACACTAGTTAACGAAGCTATTGTGATGGTGCGGGAAGATTATCCTGGCGACCCACGTTTAATTGCCTATGTTGTAGGAGACGGAGATGCTCAAAAGTGGCGTGATTATCTCAAGGGTCAACTACCAAATTATATGATCCCAGCCTATTTTGTTGGATTAAATGCATTTCCACTCACTCCTAATGGGAAAATTGATAGGAAGGCTTTACCAGCACCAGAGAAACAGGAGATAGCAAGTGGTTATATTGCTCCTCGTACGTCTACGGAAAAAACAATCGTTTCAATATGGCATGAAGTTTTAGGTATGGAAAACATCGGAATTCAAGATTCGTTTTTTGAAATTGGTGGCCATTCACTACTCGCTACGCAAGCTGTTTCCAATCTTAAAGAGGCTTTTGGAATCGAGATACCATTGCATGATTTATTTATGTTTCATACGGTGCAGCAATTGGCAGAACAGATTGATCAATTGCTCGATAACAAAAATCAAGAAATGCAGAATGATAGTAAGGAGAATGTAAGTCTTCAAGACTATGTTCAAAAAGAAGCAGAAGTGAGTAATGATGAAGAATTACTGGAACTACTTAAGCAATTAGAGGAGCTATCAGAGGAAGAAGCACAAGGGATATTCGAGAGTAATTTGATTGAGGAAGGGGTAAAAAAATGAGAAGTGATTTACTTGCAAAGCTGAGTTCACTTTCTCCTGAGAAGAGAGCATGGCTTCAGAAGCAAATGCAAAAAAAGGAGAATAAAGAAGCACTCCCGTTGTCTTATGCACAACAACGTTTGTGGTTTATGGACAGATTTAACCCAAACAGTTCTTTATATAATATTCCAACAGTATGGCATCTAAAAGGAAATTGGATACCTGAAGCATTAGAAAAGGGATTCAATCGACTCATTGAACGCCATGAATCATTACGAACTGTTTTTAAAGAAGTAGGAGAACAACCTGTGCAACAAATTGCCGAATTCCTTCCTAGAGCATTACCTGTAAGAGATTACTCTCAACTTCCTCCAGAAGTAAAAGAAAAAGAGGTAGATAGTTTAATTGCGAGAGAAGCGCAAGAACCATTTGATTTAATGAATGGTCCTTTAATTCGTAATCAGCTTGTTCAATTAGAGAAGGATGAATGGTTATTACTGTGTACGATGCATCATATTATTTCTGATGCTTGGTCCATTGGTATATTCATGAATGAATTACTTGCTTTCTATGAAGAAGAAATGGGTGGAAATCCTGCTAAATTAAGTTCATTATCCATTCAATATGCAGACTTTGCGAAGTGGCAAAAGGAGTGGTTGCAAGGTGATGTGCTAAATCGTCAGCTTACGTATTGGCAGGAAGAATTGTCTGGGGAGCTTCCTATCTTACAACTGCCAGTGGATCGACCTCGGCCGGTTAAGCAGACTTACTCTGGGGCTACGCATCATGTGATTTTTCCTTATAAATTGCTCAGTCAATTGAAGGATATAAGTCGACAAGAAGGATCTACTTTATTTATGACTTTAATGGCCGCATACCAGAGCTTTCTTGCTCGTTATACGGGACAAAAAGATATTCTAGTTGGTAGCCCGATTGCAAATCGGAACCATAAGGGAGTAGAAGGATTAATTGGTTTCTTTGTTAATACGTTGGTTTATCGATCAGATTTGAGTGGCACCCCTACTTTTCGGGAGATTTTGAACCAAACAAAGAAAAAGGCGTTAAAAGCATACGAATATCAAGATATCCCATTTGAAAAAGTGGTAGAAGCTGTGCAACCTGAACGAAGCATGAGTCATTCCCCTATATTTCAGACCATGTTTACGCTACAGAATATAAAACAAGAACGACTAGATTTGCCTGATAGAAGTATTGAAATGGTAGAAAGTAATATGTCTATTGCTAAATTTGATTTGAGCTTAACTGCCTATGAAGTGGAAGAAGGTCTATTCGTCTCATTTGAATACAACACGGATTTATTTGATAGTAGTACCATTGCGCGTATGGCAGTACATTTTGAGAACTGGCTAAATGAAATCACGTATCATCCAGATGAATCATATACAAAGCTGTCAATGTTATCGGATACTGAGCAAAAACAACTCCTAGAAGAATGGAATGATACGGACGTAGTTTATGGTCATGATCGTATGATTCATGAGCTATTTGAGCAGCAAGTTGCACGGACACCTGATGCAGTGGCGGTAGTTTATGAGGGTGGAAAGCTAACGTATCAAGAACTGAATGAAAAATCGAATCAATTGGCACATTTTCTACAAAAACGAGGTATCGGACCTGAATCATTGGTTGGTATATGTATTGAACGTTCTCCTGATATGATTATTGGTCTCTTTGGGATTTTGAAGGCAGGTGGGGCTTATGTCCCACTGGACCCAAGTTATCCCGAAAACCGCCTAAGATATATTTTGGAGAATTCACAAATTCAAGTGCTGTTAACAAAAGAAACACTACAGGACTGGTTACCTAAAGATATTCAAGCAATTCGTTTAGACCGGGATCAAGTGATGATTTCTAAAGAGAGTAATTTAGCTCCGGTAAGTGGAGTAACAGCAAATAACTTAGCCTATATTATATACACTTCGGGTTCGACGGGAAATCCAAAGGGGGTAATGATTGAACATCATTCTGTTATCAATCGCCTACAGTGGATGCAGAAAAAATACCCATTGTCTGAGGAGGATACAATCCTACAAAAGACACCGTTTTCGTTTGATGTTTCTGTCTGGGAATTATTTTGGTGGTCATTTGTAGGAGCACGTGTTTGTTTACTTCCACCAGGAGGAGAGAAAGATCCTGCGGTGATTGAGGAGTATATTGAACGATACCGTGTATCCACCATGCACTTTGTTCCGTCGATGTTATCTACTTTCTTAGATTATATGGAACTATATAATTCGAAAAGGGATGTATCGTCTTTAATTCAAGTTTTTACTAGTGGAGAAGCGTTAAACACTGAGCAGGTTCGCCGGTTTAAGGGGATCCTTTACAATGCTCAGCAAACAAAGTTAATTAACTTGTATGGTCCTACTGAAGCAACTGTGGATGTGACTTATTACGATTGTGATTTAGAAAAAGAACCAATGCTTATTCCGATTGGTCGTCCGATTGATAATACAGAGTTGTATGTGTTAGATCAATATCAACAAGTGGTCCCGATTGGTGTGGCAGGGGAACTTTACCTTGGAGGAGTAGGATTAGCACGTGGCTACTTCAATCGACCGGATTTAACTACTGAACGTTTTATTCCGCATCCCTTTAAGGACGGGGAACGATTATATCGAACGGGTGACTTGGTGAGATATATGAATGATCGTAACTTAGAATATATTGGAAGAATAGATAACCAAGTTAAAATTAGAGGATTCCGAATTGAATTGGGAGAAATTGAAGCAGCTTTACATGATCACTCATCTGTAAAAGAGGCAGTCGTGTTGGTGAAGGAAGATCGACCAGGAGATAAGCAGTTAATAGCTTATGTAGTGGGTGAAGGCGATACTGGGGAGTGGCGTGAATATCTCAAGAAGCAACTGCCACATTATATGGTTCCGGCATACTTTTTCAAAATTGAAGGTATGCCACTCACTCCAAATGGTAAGGTGAATCGGAAAGCCTTACTGGAATTAGAAGAACAGTTCATAAGTGAAGATATTACTTCATCACGAACACCAGTGGAGGAGCTTATCGTTTCCGTTTGGAGCCAAGTGTTAGGAATAAAAAATATTAATGTTCAGGATTCCTTTTTTGAAATCGGTGGTCATTCACTACTAGCTACTCAAGTAGTTTCACGTTTACAGGGAATTTTTCAAATCGAATTACCAGTACGTGAACTATTTGAATATACAACGGTGGAGTCACTGGCAAAGCGATTAGATCAGTTACGTAAAGGAGATAAAAAACGAGAGATTCCGCCGCTAATACCAATGAAACGAGGAGAAGCTATCCCACTATCTTATGCCCAACAACGCTTATGGTTTATTGATCAATTTACACCTAATAGTGCCCTTTACAATATGCCAATGGTATGCCGCCTTACAGGGAATTGGCTACTTGAAGCATTGGAAACGGGATGGAATCAACTAATAGAACGTCATGAATCACTGCGGACGGTCTTTCACGAAGTGAACGGTCAACCCGTACAGCAAATTGAACCGTATGCTTTTCAATCAATTCCGAAAACGGATTTAACTATGCTTTCTTCTGAAGATCAAGAAGAAGAAGTTAAACGTTTAATTCAACAAGAAACAGAAGTGCCATTTGATTTAACAGAAGGTCCATTAATCAGGACAAGTATTTTGCATGTGGGAGAGGAAGAATGGATACTCCTTTGTACTCTACATCATATCATTTCAGATGGATGGTCAATGGGAATCCTACTTGAAGAATGGATGGCATTTTATGAGAAAGCAACGGATGGAAAGGTAGCGGAACTTGAACCATTACCGGTTCAATATGCAGACTTTGCTCAGTGGCAAAAAGGATGGCTAAAGGAGGAGGTGCTTGATCAACAACTCCAATATTGGAGGGAAGAATTGTCTGGGGAGCTTCCTGTACTCCAACTTCCTATGGATCGCCCGCGTCCCGCAATACAAACTCATCACGGGTCGACATACACTCTGGTTCTGCCAGGCACGCTACATGATAAATTGAATGAACTTAGTCGAAAAGAAGGGGCTACACTCTTCATGACGCTTTTAGCTGCATATCAAAGTTTTCTATCTCGTTATACGGGACAAGAAGATATCCTGGTCGGAAGCCCAATTGCGAATCGGAATTATAGAGAAATTGAAGGACTAATTGGTTTCTTCGTTAACACGCTGGTTTATCGAGCTAATTTAAGTGGTAGACCGACATTTCAAGATGTACTATATCAGGTTCGTCAAAAGGCATTGAAGGCGTATGAATATCAAGATATTCCATTTGAAAAAATTGTAGAAGTTGTGCAACCGGAACGAAGTACAAGTCATTCGCCAATCTTCCAGACTATGTTCATCTTGCAAAATATGAAACAAGAGTTTCCGATGTTATCTAGTAGAAGTATTGAAATGATAGAAAGCCATAGTCCAATTGCAAAGTTTGATTTAAGTGTAATGGCAACTGAGACGGAAGAGGGATTACTTTTTACTTTTGAGTACAATAAGGATTTATTCAATGCTACTACTATTGAACGGATGGCAGGACACTTTGAGAAATGGCTACATGAAGTTTCTCATCGCCCACAAAATCCGTTGCATGACCTGAGCATGCTATCAGAACCCGAACGTACTTTGTTATTAGAAACATGGAATGACACTGTAATGGAAATGTCTCATCAGGGTCTTATTTGCGACAGATTTGAGGAGCAAGTAGCAAGGCGTCCGGATGCGATTGCGGTAGTTGATCAAACAAAACAGTGGACTTATGGTGAACTGGATACACAAGCAAATCAGTTGGCAAATGTTTTACGGCGAAAGGGAGTAGCCCCAGAGTCAGTGGTAGGAGTTTATCTTCCGAGGTCAGCTGAGCTAATGGCAAGTTTACTAGGCATTTTAAAAGCTGGTGGAGCTTATGTTGTTTTAGATCCGTTATATCCAAAATCAAGGTTAGAATACATGATTGAAGATGCAGGAATTCAATTTGTAGTGACGGCGGAAGGACAAGAAGGACATTTCGCACACGTCGAAATGGTGAGGTTAGAAGAACTAACAGTGGAAAGCGTAATCGCACCTACACGTCAAATAAATCCAGAGAACTTAGCCTATATTGTTTATACCTCTGGTTCTACAGGAAAACCGAAGGGTGTCATGGTTGAAAATCGCTCATTAATGAATATGGTTTCTTGGCATCAAGAAGTTTATCATATTTCAGCAGAGGATCGTGCGACTCAGATTGCAGGGGTTGCTTTTGATTCGGCTGTCCAGGAGATTTGGCCGTATCTAACTGCTGGCGCAGCACTCTACTTGTCAACAGAGGAACTGAGAATTAATCCAGAAGCGCTAAGGGACTGGCTCATCGATTCACAAATAACAGTTAGTTTTGCACCTACGCCTATTCTGGAAAGACTATTGAAATTATCTTGGCCAGATAAAACGGAGCTTCGTTTTATCATTACTGGTGGGGATCAATTAACGCAGTATCCATCTAACGATATTCCTTTTGCGGTAATTAATCAGTATGGTCCATCGGAAAATACCGTTGTTACCACAGATTGTTACGTACCTGTAGGAGTGACAACAGGTACGCCATCGATTGGTCGACCGATTGCGAATACAGAAGTTTATGTGTTAGATTCTCATCTTCAGCTAGTACCAATTGGTGTAATTGGAGATCTCTATATTGGAGGGAAGAGCCTTGCACGTGGATATGCTAATCGTCCGGATCTTACAAAGGAAAAATTTATTCCACATCCTTTCAAGTCAGGAGAACGTCTCTATTATACAGGAGACAAAGCAAGTTATCTTTCTGATGGTAATCTCCAGTTCCATGGACGTATAGATGACCAAGTGAAAATTCGTGGTTTCCGGATTGAATTGGGAGAAATAGAAGCTGTTTTGCAGGCGCATTCTTCTGTGAAAGAAGCTGTTGTATTGGCGCGAGAGGATAATCAAGGTGATAAGAGATTAGTAGCTTATGTAGTTGGTGAAGGAAGTGTCCATGAATGGCGAGAACATCTACAAACACATTTACCTAATTACATGGTTCCAACAAACTTTATTGAGATGGAATTTTTACCACTTACACCGAATGGAAAGCTTGATTTGAAGGCATTGCCTATACTTAGTGAACAATCCGCTGAAAATACTGTATACCCAAGAACTCCGCTGGAAGAACTTATTGCTTCAGTGTGGAGTCAAGTGCTAGGAATAAGAGACATTGATGTTCAGGATTCTTTCTTTGAGCTTGGTGGTCACTCTCTACTTGCTACACAAGTGGTCTCACGCTTACAGGTAGTCTTTCAAATCAAATTGCCAGTACGTGAACTGTTCGAATATTCAACGGTCGAGGCATTATCGAAACGAATAGATCAGTTACGTAAGGGGAGCGAAAAACGAGAAATTCCACCATTGATGCCGATGGAACGAGGGGGAAATATTCCACTGTCTTATGCCCAACAGCGCTTATGGTTTATTGATCAATTTGCACCTAATAGTGCACTTTATAATATGCCAATGGCATGCCGTCTTACAGGGAATTGGTTACCTGAGGCATTGGAGTTGGGATGGAATCAGTTGATAGAGCGTCATGAATCTTTGCGGACTGTATTTTATGAAGAGGATGGCCATCCTATGCAGCAGATTCAACCGTACGTTTTCCGTCCGCTTCTGCAAATGGACTTAACTAAGCTTTCATTAGAGGAGCGAGAAAGAAAGTTGGAGCAATGGATTCAAACTGAAGTCGAATCTCCATTTGATTTAGAAAAAGGGCCATTGTTCCGTGGGAAACTCATAAGAATTTCAGAAGAAGAATGGGTTCTTCTATGTAATATGCATCATATTATCTCAGATGGATGGTCGATGGAAATCTTGCTTCAAGAATGGATGGCATTTTATGAGAATGCGATTGGTGAAAAACAAGCAGAGCTGGAACCACTACCAGTTCAATATGCCGATTTTGCTCAGTGGCAAAGAGAATGGTTGAAAGATGAAGTACTATATCAACAACTTGCGTATTGGAAGGAAGAATTATCCGGTGAGTTACCAGTCTTAATGTTGCCAATGGATCGTCCGCGTCCGCCAGTGCAAACCCACCATGGATTAACTCATAATGTTTTGTTATCGCGCTCATTACTGGATAAATTAAACGAACTAAGTCGTCAAGAAGGGGCCACACTTTTCATGACCTTATTGGCATCGTATCAAAGTTTCCTTGCTCGTTATACGGGACAAACGGATATTATTGTTGGCAGCCCAATTGCAAATCGAAATTATCGAGAAATTGAAGGGCTGATTGGTTTCTTTGTCAATACATTGGTTTATCGAGCTGATTTAAGTAATGCACCGGCATTTCAAGAGTTGTTGTCTCAAGTGAGGATAAAAGCATTGAAGGCGTATGAGTATCAAGATGTTCCGTTTGAGAAAATTGTAGAGGTTATCCAACCTGAACGAAATACAAGCCATTCTCCGATTTTCCAAACCATGTTTACTTTGCAAAATACGGGACAGAAGCAACCAGAACTACATGGAAGAAATATAGAAGTAATGGAAAGTAATGCTCCTATCGCTAAGTTTGATTTAAGTTTAACTGCTGCAGAAGTGGAAGAGGGTTTATTACTTACTTTTGTTTATAGAACTGATTTATTTGACAGCTTAACTATTGAATCCATGGCTGAACATTTTGGGAACTGGTTGAATGTAATCGTGGAGAATCCTGATAAATCATTAGCTAAGTTGCCTATATTGTCAGGATTACAGCAAAAACAGTTGGAGGAGTGGAATAATGATGCTGTAGCATATCCACAGGAAAGTACGATTCATCAGCTGTTTAAAGAGCAAGTAAATCGTACACCTGATGCGGTAGCAGTGGTAGATGAAAAACAGCAGTTAACGTATCGAGAGCTGAATGAAAAAGCTAATCAATTGGCCCACTATCTTCAGCAATGCGGGATTGGGAATGAATCATTGGTTGGACTTTGCTTTGAGCGTTCAGTTGAGATGATTGTTAGTATTATGGGGATTTGGAAGGCTGGAGCAGCCTATGTTCCATTAGACCCATCATATCCAGAAAGTCGTCTACGATATATTTTGGAGGACACTGGAATTCAAGTATTAGTTACGAACGAGTCATTGGAAGACTGGATACCTAAAGAAATCAAGATAGTTTGTCTAGATAGGGATCAAGCAATGATTTCAAAAGAAAGCATTTTTTCACCAAAATGTGAAGTAACAGGAGAAAACTTAGCGTATGTTATCTATACTTCGGGATCAACGGGGAATCCAAAGGGTGTCTTGATACAGCATCATTCTGTACTAAACTTGTCGCATGGTTTACAAAAAGAGGTTTTCGAACATGAGATACCATCTAACATGCATGTCGGTTTAAATGCGTCAATTGCCTTTGATGCATCTATCCAGCAATTACAAATGCTGCTTTATGGTTCAAGTTTGTATATTATTCCGAATGAAGTACGAAGTGATCCGGAGCAGTTTGTAGCTTATATTAGGGAGAACAAGTTAAAAATCTTTGATATAACACCTTCATTGCTTCAATTACTTATAGATGCCGGATTGTTAGAAACGTACGATGGCGTTCATGTTCCAAGTAAGGTACTGGTTGGTGGTGAAGCAATTATGCCGTCATTATGGGAACAGCTAGTAGAGACTGATAAAATACAGTTTTATAATGTATATGGTCCTACAGAATGTACGGTTGATGCAACATGCTATCATATCAAAAAAGATAGTAAGAGAGTAACAATTGGGCGTCCATTGCCTAACGTCCAAACTTATGTATTAGATAGTAATAGGGTGCCAGTTCCAGTTGGTGTGATGGGGGAACTTTATATCGGAGGAGCAGGTCTAGCAAAGGGGTACTTGAATCGTCCAGAGTTAACATCCGAACGATTTATTTCTCATCCATTCAAAGAAGGCGAGAGGTTATATAGAACAGGCGATCTTGTGAGATATCTTCCTGATGGTAATATAGACTACTTAGGAAGAATGGATAATCAAGTGAAGATTAGAGGATTTCGAATCGAACTTGGGGAGATTGAGTCGACTTTACAAGAGCATGACTTGGTAAAAGAGGTAGTTGTAATAGTTAGGGAAAATCAGTCGGGAGATAAGAGGTTAGTAGCTTATGTAGTGGGCGAAGGTAGTGTAGAAGAATGGCGAGAGTATCTTAAAACAAAACTGCCAATCCATATGATACCTTCCTACTTTGTCGAAATGAAAGAATTACCGCTAACCATAAATGGAAAGGTTGATCGGAAATCGTTACCTATACCAGATTATCAAGGAACACAAGAAGGCTACGCGGCCCCAAGAAATGAACGTGAACATAAGCTTTCTATGATTTGGGAACGTGTGCTAGGTTCAAAACGTATTGGTATTTATGATAACTTTTTTGAAATTGGTGGAGATTCAATTCTTAGCATTCAGATTGTCTCTCGCGCAAAGCAAGCTGGTTTACAGTTGACACCAAAACAACTATTTGAACACCAAACGATTGCTGAGTTGGCGCAAGTAGTCAAAGAAGAACAAGGTGTACAAGCTGAACAAGGAATTATAACTGGAGAGACGATACTTACACCTATTCAGCAAAGGTTTTTTGCACAAAATCATCCTAATCCACATCATTGGAATCAATCCATGTTCTTTAGAACGAAAGAAAAATTGGACATAGGATCACTGGAAAAGGCAGCGCGTAACCTTCTACTTCATCATGATGCCCTGCGTTTAAGATATGAACGTTTACCTAATGGGACTTGGGAACAGTGGAATGAAGGAATTGAAGAACAATTGATGCTGACTGTCATTTCATTAGACGAAGTGCCGGAAGCGGATTGGCATGAAGTTATTCAAAAAGAGATTAATGTTGCACAAGAAAGATTGAATTTACATGATGGTCCTTTAATGAGAATGGTGTATTTTGATGAAGGTGAGAAGACTGGCCGATTATTTTGGACAATTCATCATTTAGCCGTCGATGGTGTTTCTTGGCGAATTTTATTGGAAGATTTGCAAACAGCATATACGCAAGCGGTCCAAGGACAAAAAATTCAATTACCTATGAAGAGTACATCTTTTAAAGAATGGTCGGAGAAATTACAACATTACGCTCAAACTGGAATATCAAAAGAAGTGTTACATTACTGGGAGCAGCAGGTTGAACAAGACGTAGTTATACTGCCAGTAGATGGTACTATAAGTAATCCAGTAAGCGCAGTAACTGAGGAAATTACTGTGGTGTTAAACGAGAATGAGACCCGTATGTTATTGCAAGAGACTTTAAGCACTCACCGTGTCCAAATCAATGAAGTATTATTAGCAGCATTGGTACAAGCTACAGCAGCATGTACGGGACAGCCGATATTAAGCGTAGATTTAGAGGGACATGGTCGAGAAGAGATTATTGAAGATGTTGATTTATCGAGAACCGTGGGATGGTTTACAAGTATTTACCCAGTTCATTTAAATATTACTAATGCTAATACGCCAATTGCAGCATTAAAAGCAGTTAAAGAACAAGTTCGCAAAATTCCTAATAAGGGTGTTGATTATGGGGTGTTGCGTTACATGAACACAACAATGTGTGAGCCATTAAGCTCCCAATATACACCGTCTATTAGTTTTAACTATCTTGGACAATTTGACCAAATGTTTTCTAGCGATGCAATGTTTATTCCAGAGAACGAATTTAAGCGTTTAGATCATGCTGCCGGTTCCAAGCGATCGCATGTAATTGATGTAATTGGGGTTGTAACGGATGGAAAACTTCAGTTCACTTGGGTATACAATGTTGGACAATTTGCCAAATCAACGATTCAAAGTATTGCACAGAATATGCTATATCAACTGAGTAGATTGATTCAATCTTCAGATAGAGAATCTGCACTGACCATTTCGGATTTTGCAATGGCTAATCTTAGCCAAGAAGGTTTGACAAATGTACTAAAAAAAATGCATCGTGGAAAGAACAATCAGATTACTGATTTATATCCACTATCACCTTTGCAAGAAGGTATGATTTTCCACACATTGCATGATCAAGGGGATGAACATGTTGCACCGTATATAGTGCAATTGAGTTTTATGATTCAAGGGGAAATGGATATTCCTACATTTGAGCAGGCGTGGAAATCTGTAATTCAGCGGCATGAAATTTTTCGTACAGCATTTGTATGGGATGAAATTGAAGAACCAATACAAGTGGTGTATGAAAATATCCCATTTAAAGTGAACAAAGAAGACTGGCGTACAATGACAAGTGAAGAGATAGAGGAAAAAAGAAAAGTCTTTTTGGCATTAGATCGAAAACAAGCCTTCCAATTTGATGAAGCACCATTGATGCGGGTAACAGTCATTCAAGAAGGTGAGGAAGAATATCGGATTGTTTGGACACATCACCATATTTTACTGGATGGGTGGAGTTTACCATTAGTCTTTAATGAATTACTTACAGTCTATCAGAAGAGCATGAATGGAGAAGCTGTGAAGTTACCTAAGTCCTCATCATATAAGAAATATATCCAATGGCTCAGAGAACAAGATAAGGAGCAGGCGGAACAATTCTGGAGAGAGAAGCTAAAAGGTTTTACTGCACCAACTTTACTGGGCTTAGAAAGTAAAGAGGAAGAAAAAGGTTACACAGAGAAGGTTACGTATTTATCAGAAGAGCAGACTCAAGCGTTACAAGGATGGGCGAAACGAAATAAACTTACTTTGAGTACAGTAATTCAAGGTGCATGGGCATATCTCATGAGCCGATATAGTGGAGAAAATGACATTGTTTTTGGTGTAACAAGCTCAGGGCGTTCTACGGAGATTATTGATGTTGAAAACATCGTAGGTCCTTTCATTACAACGTCACCGACGCGAATTCAATTGATGGATGATATAAAAGTAATAGATTGGTTGCAGAAGATACAAGAGGAAGAGATAGAAAGAAGACAATATGAGTATGCTTCTTTGACAGAGATTCAGGGGTGGAGTGAGGTTCCTAGAGGTACACCGCTGTTCAATTGTTTATATGTATTTGAAAATTATCCAGTGAAAGAAGAATCTTCAGAAAATCTGGAAATTGGTGAATTGAAAGGGGTAGAACAAACCCACTATCCATTAGGATTGGCTGTAGTTCCAGGAATTCAGTTATCGTTAAAGTTAATGTATGACCGTAGTAAGTTTAATAGAGTAACCATTGAACGAATGCTGGGTCATTTACACAAAGTGTTAATGCAAATGCTCAAAAACATTGATCAAAATCTATCGGAGCTAGTATATATTACGGAGGCTGAACAAAGAAAGCTATTGGAAGAATGGAATAATAATGCTATATCCTATCCACGTGAGAATGTAATTCATCAACTATTCGAAGAGCAAGTAAATCGTACACCTGACGCGGTGGCAGTGGTAGATGAAAAACAGCAACTAACGTATCGAGAGCTGAATGAAAGAGCTAATCAATTAGCCCATCATTTACAGAAATGTGGAATTGGGACAGAGTCATTAGTTGGCCTCTGCTTTGATCGATCAGTTGAGATGATTGTTGGTCTCATGGGAATTTGGAAGGCTGGAGCAGCCTATGTTCCATTGGATCCATCGAATCCAGAAAGCCGCCTGCAATATATTTTACAAGACACGGGAATTAAAGTGTTAGTTACAAATGAGGTATTACTAGGATGGATACCTAAAGACATCAAGACAGTTTGCCTAGATAGGGACCAAGCAATGCTTTCTCAAGAAAGCAAACTTTCACCAATATGTGAGGTAACAGGGGAAAACTTAGCGTATGTTATCTATACTTCTGGTTCGACAGGGAATCCAAAGGGGGCTTTAGTACAGCACCATTCTGTAATAAACCTATCCTATGGTTTACAAAAAGAAGTTTTCTTACATGACATACCTAGTAATATGCGTGTCGGTTTGAATGCGTCAATTGCCTTTGATGTATCTATTCAGCAATTACAAATGTTGCTTTATGGCTCAAGTTTATATATTATCCCAAGTGAAGTTCGCACTAATCCGGAACAATTTGTGTCCTATATTAGGGAGAATAAATTGGAAATGTTTGATATGACACCTTCATTACTTCAATTACTTATAGATGGAGGATTGCTAGAAATAAGTGGTGATGTTCATGTACCAAGTAAGATATTAGTCGGTGGTGAAGCAATCATGCCGTCATTATGGGAACAGCTAGTAGAGACCGAAAAAATTGATTTTTATAACGTATACGGTCCTACAGAATGTACGGTTGATGCAACGTGTTATCATATTCAAACAGATAGTAAGAGAGTTACAATTGGACGTCCGTTGCCGAACGTTCAAACTTATGTATTAGATGAAAATTTGTTACCTGTTCCAGTTGGTGTAACAGGTGAGCTATATATCGGTGGTGCAGGTATAGCGAGAGGATACTTGAATCGTCCAGAATTAACAGCAGAGCGATTTATCCGTCATCCATTTAATGAAGAAGAGCGTTTATATCGTACGGGAGATTTGGTTCGTTATTTACCTGATGGTAATTTAGATTACCTGAGAAGAATTGATAATCAAGTGAAAATTAGGGGCTTTCGTATTGAACTTGAAGAGATTGAAGCGAATCTAGAGAGGCATCCATTGGTAAAAGAAGCAGTAGTTTTGGTAACAGAGGATAAATTAGGAGAGCAGAGATTGGTTGCTTATGTAGTTGGAGATGGAAGTATGCATGATTGGCGTGAATATCTCAAGAGACAAGTACCGAATTATATGGTTCCTGCACACTTTATTAAGGTAGACGAGATGCCTCTTACAACGAATGGAAAAGTTGATCGAAAGTCATTGAACAATTTAACTATTCAAAGAGAAAATAACTTCTCTACACCAATCATTCCAAGGGATGAAATTGAATATCAGTTGATTAAAATCTGGCAGGATGTGTTACAGATAGAAGATGTCTATGTAAATGATGATTTCTTTAATAGAGGGGGACACTCTCTCCTTGTAATTAAACTAGTTTCAAAAATTAGGGAGAAGTTTGGAAAAGAGATTAAGGTGTCTACATTGGTTAAGAATCCAACAGTGGAAGGAATCGCATGCCTTATTCGTGATAAGTATGATATGACGAAATCAGTATCAGCGCTGGTTCCACTGCAAGAATCAGAAAAAAGACCGTTCTTCTGCATTCATCCGTTTATGGGGAATGTATTCTGTTACATTCAACTAGCAAGATTACTTAAGAACCATTGTTCATTTTATGGTTTACAGAATCCTCTTATAGAAAAGAAAGAAATTGACGAGTTGACCTTGCCGGAAGTAATTCAATTTTACATCGAAGAAATAAAAAGTGTTCAGCCAGAAGGTCCATATCGTCTTGGAGGATGGTCTTTAGGCGGTGCAATTGCTTATAAAGTCGCAACTGTACTAAGGAGTCAAGGTGAGGAAGTTGAGTTGTTGGTACTAATGGATACAAAAGTACCATCAGAGCAGGATTATAAAACAAGAGAAGAAATGCTCTCATATATATATGAGCATTTCATTCCTAGAGATTTTACTGAGCAGGAAGAAGGCCTCATCCATAAACAAGATATGCTTGTGGAGCGATTAATTATGGAAGGAGTACTCCCGCCAGATGCAGATCTTATGAATTTAAAGCAAGTTATCAATGCTCATAGGAAATGCCTGAACTTAATGGCAGAGAATAATTTGATACCATACTTTGGAAAAGTTCTCTACTTTAGTGCTGAGGAAGGAAAAGAGTTGTTTACAGATTGGGGACCTTTATTAAAAGGAAGAGTAAATATGTATTCTGTTTCTGGATCACATGAAGAGATAGTGGATTCACCTGCAGTTGAAAAAATAGCTATGTATGTACTAAATGAATTTGAAGGAATAAAAGAAACATCCCTTTCATTAACGGAAAAGTAGAGAGCACAAAAGATGTAACGCTTATGAATGAAAAGGGCAGCCCAATAACTGCAAACAAGTGTAGGCAATGATGAATATATCAAGAGCATTATTTTTTAAGGGGATAGTGCAAAAATTACTTGATAGATACATATAAACCTATATGAGTTGCTCAAAGTATGATGTAAATGCTCTGAATTCTTTGTAATAGAAGAGAATACCTTGATGATATAACTGAGGAAAGGTGTATATTTTCATTGATATGTAAATATGCACCTTTCCTATTGTATATGAAAGTTAATAAAGTTAATTTGAATTTCTGTAACGTACATATACGAAGCCATTCTTTAAAAAAGGACGTGATTTATCATACAAATTCACGCTGTGAAAATACCAAAGAATATTGAAAGTCATTTGTTTAAGAAACTTAGTAACTTGGTTTCAAATGGGAAGAAAGAGCGAATGAAGCGATTATTAAATTCATGCGACATTAATAGGACCCTGATAGGGGATTTACTAATCCGATCTCTAATCTGCCAAAAGTATAAAATTAATAATGAAGAAATTAGATTTATATATAATGAGTATGGAAAACCTTTTGTTGAAAACTTTTCTGACTTTCATTTTAATGTGTCTCATTCAGGAGAATGGGTGGTTTGTACTACTGCTAATTTTAATGTGGGTATTGATATAGAAAAAGTTTCAGAAATAGAGGCTTTTAAATTAGCAAAAGAATTTTTTTCAGCGGAAGAATTTTATGATATATCTAATATGAATTCTGATGAACAAATTAATTATTTTTATGATTTATGGACATTAAAAGAAAGCTATATAAAAACGATTGGAAAAGGGCTTTATACCCCATTAAATTCATTCTCTATAAAAAAAGAATCACGAACTTCAATTTCATACAAGCATATACCTAAAAACTTTTACTTTAAACAATATAACATTGATCCAAATTATAAGTTATCTGCTTGTGCAACAAGAGATGAATTTCCGCAAGAGATAATAATTAAAGACATTTATACAATTTGCCAAACTATATACAAATTTGAAAGTAAGGAGAAAATCAATGCAGAAGACTAAACTTTTTTGCTTTCCACATGCTGGGGGATCTGCGTTTAACTACGCAAAATGGAAAAATTACTTTAATCCATATATTGAAGTAGTCCCGATAGAATTAGCTGGCAGAGGATATAGAATTGAAGAAAGCTTGTACCAAGGTATGGAAGAGGCCGTAAATGATGCCTACACTAGTATAGTTAAGCAAATAGATGCTTCGCCGTACATTCTATTCGGGCATAGCATGGGGAGTTTGATTGCCTATGAAGTAGCCAGGAAAATACAGGATTCTAATAACGAATTACCTGAATTTCTTGTTTTGTCCGGTAGAAACCATCCAAATAGTAAAATAAAAAATATCCGATATAATCTTCCTAATGAACAATTTAAAAGAGAAGTTATTGCAATGGGAGGTACACCATCTGGGGTACTTCAATCAGAAGAATTAATGGAGATTTTTCTCCCTATTTTAAGAGCAGATTTTAAGATTGTCGAGACATACATTCATGATAATAATATACAACCATGTGATATTGATTTTCTTATATTTAATGGGAAAAATGATGAATTTACTACATATGATCAAGTAATAAAATGGAAGCAATATACAAGTAAAACGTGTACTTTTCATTCTTTTGAAGGTAGTCATTTCTTTCTAAATGAAAATATTGAAGAAATAGCAAAGAGTATTATAGGAAAGTTAAATTCTAAAAGATTATCAACTAGTTTTTAGAGGTTTTCTTTCATCATCAGACAGTCGTTGGATAACTGGTGAGTTAATTGATGCAATTTGTGGATCTTGCTTATAATGCTAATTGTAAGTATTATGTACTTTAAAACCAAAACTTTCTCAATTTAATGTTGAGAAAGTTTTGGTTTTTATTATTCTAGTAGTAATCACTTTTTAAAGTTATAGAAATTTAAAAATAAAGTATTGTATACATGTAAGTATGATTAAAAATGAAAAGTTGTAAATGCTAAATTTAATTAAATACGCCTTACTCTCTTTAACATTGGCCTGAATGAATAGTTTATAGGAGATTACACTGGCTAAAGATGCGATAATTGTTCCAAGCCCTCCAATATTTACTCCTAGTAATAAAGCTTTCCAATCAGAAGTAAAGTTTGATAGAAGAATTGAAGTAGGAAAATTGCTAATCAATTGACTCAAAAATATGGAACTAAAGAAGACTGAAGTATCTCCTCTTAAATTAGCGCGAGCAAATGTCTCCAGCGCATCCCAATGGGAAATGTTTCCGATAAAAATAAAAAAACCGACAAAGGTTATTAGAAGAAAGTAATCGATCTTAAAAAGTAAGTTTCTATCTAACGTAAATGCAGCTATCAATGTGACTATTAGCGCAATGTAATAATTAATGACACCAAAAATAGATGCAATGATAGTGATAAGTATCAAAATCCAGACGGTAGCTTTTTTTCGATTTTTCACGGTAATTACAGGTAGTTCTATTTTCAAATCTGTTTTTTGAAGTTTTTGAGTAAATATAAATAACAAACTGATTCCAAGTACAGCTAAAAGCAGGATTGAACCTAAAAATGGGATGAGCTTAATTCCATAGTAAGAATATAGATATAAATTTTGTGGGTTTCCCATAGGCATCAAGCTACTGCCGATGTTTGCCGCAATTGTCTGCAGGATGATTGTATCCATCATGTTCATTTTTGTTTTTTTACTAATGACAAGTGTTATTGGTACAAAAGTGAGGAGGGCGACATCATTTGTTACAACCATGGAGCAAATAAAGCATAACAAAATTAGAATAATAGATATTGACCTGCTGTTATTGCATTTATTTAAAATCACAACGGCAAGTTTGTCTAATATCTTTAGCTGTTCAAAGGCCTTAATGGCCACCATTAGATTAAATAAGCTAATTAACACTTCAAAGTTAATATATTCGATCTTTGGTGAATGTATTAAGCAGCTTACAATTGCTAGTATCAGTGAAATGGTAAGTATTAAATCCTTTTTTAAAAATTTGAATTTCATAAGGAGTCTTTTTTTATTTTGAACGAATACTATTTCTTTCACAATACACCACCTGTAATCTATGTTAGTAGAATGAAACGCAAGGGAAATATATATTTAATAATAGATATTCAACAAATCTTCTTATATTGCAATAAAATTAATAGCTTTTCTTATCAATTGGTTGTTCTAAAATTTGAAACTTAAATGGAATAATATTAATAACGTTTTCAAAAAAATAATAATATGAGTAGTTTTTTATTTGTGGAGCTGTCAAAATCATATTTTTGGATAACTCGATATTGCTAGAAAAGAGGATGACATAAGGTCCTAAATAAGAGTTTTGTAATGTTTCATCCCTTCAACAAAATCCTTTTTTTGCTAAGTGTCTGTAATGTTGTAAATATGTGCAATATAGAGGAATGATTAATTGATAAAACAAATGTTTTTTGTATGATACCATAAATAAATTAAATGTTTTATTTTTTAAATATTCTTATAATATTCCGTTGATTCTTGATTTCAAATCCTTTATATGAACTTCTAAAAGAGAAAAGTATGCATGTTTTTATGAAGAAAATAGAGGCTTGTCAAAGGTTAGGTAGAACGGAATCTGCGACGTTTGGATACTGTATAAAATTCACAAAATCTCAGTGTTTTTTAGATGAAAAAAACTTAAAATATTTTTTTGTTTTTATAAAAATCTGTACTTTTTCGTAACATTCTGTACTTTTAATTATAAATTAAAGACAAGGTTTTCTTAGTTGAATAGTGAAAGCGCTTTATAGATTTTTCGCGAAGTTTTTACCTAGCCTATTCTTGAGATTAGTAGCGAGAAAGGAGATATTTCAATGTTCTTGAGACAATTAACAAAAAAACACTTAATCACTATTGATTATTATGATTTAAATCACCGGTAAACGAAACAAACATAATAGTACAACAATGTTAGTGGATAAAAATATTAGTTTGCAGAAAGGGGTAGAGCATCCGTTTGTATAAGCGTTAAGTACTTCAAAATTTCAGTTTTACGGTTACATGTTGTGATGTTTGCTTAAACAGGCCAATCCGATTAATATAGAAAATTTTTATCCTTGTTGTATTTGAATATGAAAGAGGTATTTGTACCAGGAAATATAGGTGATTTTATATAGATTATGATATACAAATTTTGGCATGGAGTGATGGTATGGAAAGGCTTTTTGTAGACTTAGTCGGATCAACAAATGATTTTTTATGGTCTAAATTGTTAATTATTATGCTTGTTATTTGCGGAATTTATTTTACATTTAAATTGAATTTTGTACAGTTTCGAATGTTAAAAGAGATGGTCCGTGTATTAATGGAGGGGAAAAGTGGTTCTAAAGATCAAATCTCTCCTTTTCAAGCGTTTTGTATTGGTATGGCAGCCCGCGTTGGAACAGGGAATATCACAGGAATTGCGATTGCAATTGCATTAGGTGGTCCTGGAGCTGTATTTTGGATGTGGATTATTTCTATTATTAGCTCGGCCTCCAGTTTTGTCGAAAGCACATTAGCACAGATATATAAAGTAAAAGATAAAACTGGTTTCCGCGGTGGTCCATCCTATTATATGGAAAAAGGGTTGAATAAACGTTGGATGGGAGTATTATTCTCTATTTTAATCACAATTACTTTTGGTCTTGTATTCAATTCAGTACAATCAAATACAGTTACAATTGCTTTTCAAAACTCATTTGGTACAGATCGTCTAACAGTTGGGATAATCATGGCCATTGCTTTCGCTGCGATTATTTTTGGTGGTGTACAACGTATTGCAAAAATGGCTGAATACAAGGTGGTATTTTTAGCGGTATTATACATTGGAGTTGCATTATTTGTTGTAGTTACCAACATATCAAAAATGCCGGAAGTTCTTTCTCTTATTGTTCAAAACGCATTTGGTTTTAAACAAATAGCAGGCGGTTCAATTGGTGCAGCACTTATGAATGGAGTTAAACGTGGTTTATTTTCAAATGAAGCTGGTATGGGAAGTGCACCAAACGTTGCCGCAACAGCAACAACAAGTCATCCGGTGAAACAAGGACTGATTCAAGCATTTGGTGTATTAACGGATACACTGATCATTTGTACTAGCACTGCCTTTATTATTTTGCTGTCTGATGCATATAAACAACCGGGGTTAAATGGTATTGCACTTACACAAGCAGCATTAAGTGAACACATAGGTCCTTGGGCATCGGGTTGTCTTGCTATCTTTGTTTTTTTATTTGGATTTGGTGCGTTAATTGGCAACTATTATTATGGTGAAACAAATATTCGCTTCTTACATACAAGTAAAGTGTGGTTAATGATATACAGAATAAGTGTGTTGGCTATGATTGTATTTGGTTCTGTTGCCAAGATTCAAATTGTATGGGATTTAGCGGACTTATTTATGGGCTTTATGGTTATTATTAATTTAATTGCTATTACCTTACTTTCAAAAGTAGCATTTGCGGCGTTACAAGATTATATAAACCAGAAAAAAGCTGGTAAAGATCCTATTTTTTATAAAGAAAACATTAAAGGACTTGAAAATATTGAATGTTGGGATAGTTATGAGAAAACTTCAAAAAAGAAAAGTGTGTAATAAGAAGGATATTCAGACTGCAATATGTCTGAATATTTTTCTTGGTTCTAGTGCAAATAGTATTGATTATAGTAAAGAAAAAATCATTCTATATAAAGTTAATAGTACGGGGGAATATGATTAAATGATAAAGGATTCTAGCGTTCAAGTTGAGGGTCAAGAAAAAGTTTGCTTAGATCAATGGGTAGCTCATTATCGAACGTATGCAGCTAAGGGACGAAGCGCCAGTTATATTCCTGCTCTGGGGGAAATAAATGTATCGCAGTTAGGTATTTGTATAGTAAAGCCAGATGGAACAATGATAAAATCAGGAGATTGGGAGATACCTTTCACATTACAAAGTATATCAAAAGTAATCGGTTTTATAGCCGCTTGTTTAAGTCGCGGTATTTCTTATGTATTAGAACGAGTTGACGTAGAGCCAACTGGAGATGCCTTTAATTCAATTATTCGTTTAGAGATACATAAACCAGGAAAACCTTTTAATCCTATGATTAATGCTGGAGCAATTACGATAGCTTCACTTTTGCCAGGGACATCGGTGCAAGAAAAATTAGAATCTCTATACGTATTAATTGAAAAAATGATAGAGAAGCGTCCCGCTATTAATGAAATAGTATTTCAATCAGAATGGGAAACGGCTCATCGTAATAGGGCATTAGCATACTATTTAAAGGAGAATGGTTTTCTAGAATCAGATGTGGAGGAGACACTAGAGGTTTACCTAAAACAATGTTCGATTGAAATAAATACAGAAGATATTGCCTTAATAGGGCTTATACTAGCACATGATGGATATCATCCTATTCGCAAAGAACAAGTGCTCCCTAAAGAAGTAGCTAGGTTAACAAAAGCTTTAATGCTTACTTGTGGAATGTACAATGCTTCCGGAAAATTTGCTGCTTTCATTGGATTACCAGCTAAGAGTGGGGTATCCGGCGGAATTATGACACTTGTTCCCTCAAAATCTAGGAAGGATTTATCGTTTCAAGATGGATGTGGTATTGGTATTTACGGACCAGCCATTGATGAGTATGGGAATAGTTTACCAGGAATTATGTTGTTAGAACATATTGCAAAAGAATGGGATTTAAGTATATTTTAAAAAGGAGCACAGATATTTTGGTGTTAGAGCGAGTCCAAAAGTGTTCAGACCTTATATTGTGTCTGAACATTTTTGAGTTATAAAGTATCTTTCTAAAGTAGAAGAGTGTAATGAATACTCACAATCTATAATGCTTTCGTTTATAACTTATTTATCAGTTTTTGAAAAAAATAGAGTAAGTATTGTATTAATGCAAATAGGTTTGTATACTGACTGTTAGGCGAAAGTGAGAAGTGATTATTTTGAATCTTAGTAATTTAGTAAAAAAAGACATCTATATTCTCGTTTTAATGATACTTACAGTACCCTTAGTAGGTGAAATAAAGTCATTTCCCTTAAATGAAACATTTAGAATGAGCTTTGGTGCACCAACATTTTTCTTTTTTTTGTTATTGTTTCGACGAGTTCCAGCATTTTTACCGGGTTTTTTAACAGCGATAGTCGTGGTAGTATTTCGTATCTCAATGGATGTCATTATAAAGGAAAATATGGATTGGCTAGCCGCTTTTCATACTCACTATCCTAGTTTTTTCTTTTATTTTACTTATTCGTATCTCTTTCATTTAGCAAAAATCAAACGTTTTTATCATCAACCACTAATGATTGGTTTTATTGGTTGCATGATTGAAATACTGTCAGACTGTGTGGAATTAATGATTCAATATTTCGTATTAAAAACATCGATCACATCCGAGGCAATAAATGAGATCATTGTTATCGCATGTTCCCATAGTTTTATAGTTCTAAGCTTTTTCAATATGATGAAATTGTATGAAGCACAATCAAGGGAGCGACATATAAAGAAACAAAATGAACATATGCTCATGCTCATCTCTAATTTATATGAAGATGCTGTTCATTTAAAAAAAACATTACAAGATGCTGAGAATATAACAAAAAAATCCTATGATTTATATAAAACTTTGGACTCTTTTGAGCATAAACAGATGGATTTTCAGTTTGAGGATTTAAGGCAACAGGCATTACAAATTGCTGGTGAGGTCCATGACGTTAAAAAGGATAACCAACGTATTTTTGCGGGACTTTCAAAATTAATTTCAGATGAAAGTTTTACAGATTATATGTCTGTACATGAACTAGTAAATATCATTATACGGGCAAATACGAAATATGCACAGTTGTTAGAGAAAGATATCCAATTTGTGTATAAAATTGATGGTGTGCATCCTCATTATCATATTTATACAATCTTATCTATTATAAATAATATCGTTACAAACGCTGTAGAAGCTATCCAAGGTATGGGAACCATCACAATTGACATTAATAAAGACCACCATTTTGTTGAATTTCAAATAGGCGATAATGGTCCTGGTATTTCTTCAAAATATAAAGATTCAATTTTTGAGCCTGGGTTTACTTCTAAATATGATGATTTAGGCAATCCATCGACAGGTATCGGATTATCGTATGTTAAAGAAATGGTCGCACAACTTGAAGGTGATGTTACGCTTGAGGACAGAACCGAAGGAAAAGGATCAATTTTTATAATTAAATTAGGGATTGATCATATAATTTCGAAAGGGTGATTCTATGTATTTTTATATAGTAGATGATGAAAAAGCGGTTCGCTCAATGTTGGCTCAAATTATCGAGGATGAAGATCTTGGGGAGGTTATAGGAGAAGCTGAGGATGGTTTATCTTTAGAGCAACAAATGGTAATCCTTAAAAATATAGACATTTTATTTATCGATTTGTTAATGCCGAATCAAGATGGAATAAAAACAATTCGTCAAATAAAGCCTTCGTTTAAAGGGAAAATCATCATGGTCTCTCAAGTAGAATCAAAAGAATTAATTGCTGAGGCTTATTCGCTTGGTGTTGAATACTATATTATTAAGCCAATTAACCGGATTGAAGTATTAACAGTTGTTCGGAAAGTCATTGAACGAATTCGTTTGGAAAAATCAATAAAAAACATTCAAGAATCGCTTAATATGGTACTAAAATTGGATAGTAATTCAAGTGTGCAAGAAAAATACCGTAATGAAAAACATTTAAATACTTTCAATCATTTTCAAAATTCCATTCATTTTCTTTTGTCTGAATTAGGAATAGCCAGTGAAAGTGGAAGTAAAGATTTAATGGATATGCTAGATTATTTATATAAATATGAACAAGATAACACGTTGGAACAAGGCTTTCCCTCACTAAAAGAGATTTTTATGAATTTGGCTCAAAAAAAACTTGGGGATTCAGCTGAAGATGCCGAATTAAAAAGGTTCATAGAAGCTTCCAAACAACGGATTCGGAGAGCAATTTATCAATCATTAAACCATTTAGCATCCCTTGGACTTACTGATTTTTTAAACCCGAAGTTCGAAAATTATGCTTCTAGATTTTTTGATTTTACTACCGTAAGGAGAAAGATGACAGAATTGAATAATGAACCAACATTACCTGCTCGTATTGATACGAAAAAATTTATTCAAGTTCTTTATTTTGAAGCAAAACGAATACACCTGGAGTTAAGATGATAAACTCTTGATAATAATTTTTCTTTTTATTCTCTTTTATTTCATATTAGTTTTAAAATCAGAAAATTCCGTATCGATTCGGTAGAAGTGTATGAACTTAGAACAAAAGAATATGTATTTTTTATTTTTTTAAACATTAATATTCATTAAAAAAAACGAGTATTTTCACAATAAAATATAAATACATAGTAAGTTGAATTTAAAAAAAGATGCTATCTTCTAGCATCTTTTTTTCTTTAAGAGGAAATATCATTGATCCTTATATTATTTGAAATTCAAATGCGGGCATATAAATAAGGGAAAAGGAGATAATATTTAACAAATTATAATTGGAAATGGTATTTTAGGTCAGAAATGTTTTTATACTAATTAGGTTATTGGTACTAAATAAGCATTATGTCTCGCTTTTCTGCTCTTTAATCTTATAGTTATTTTTTATTAAGTACATATCGTTTTTTAGAAATCTCAATCCTAGCAGAGTATATAAATTGGGTGATAAAAATGTGGAACGTAATTACTTCTTATCTTCCAGATTGGAAAGTCTTTGTACAAGCTTTTATCTTGTTTTTAATTCCGTATACTATCTCAAGATTTTTTCATTGGGTTCGTATGGCAGAGAAAGAGTGGGAAGAATGAGTTGGTGGAAGTCAAGAGACAAACAAGTGAAAAAAAATAATATTCAAAGTAAAACGAAACAAGATCATATACCATCTCAAAATGCAAACGTTCATTTCACAAATGATTTTGCCTCTAACTTAGAACTTATAAAGCAACAAATCGGACATAATTCTGATGTTCGCTTTCGGAAGTTTAATATTGGACGCACAGATATTCAAGCTGGGATCGTTTTTGTTGATGGTCTATCAGATAAAGAGATAATTGACAAACATATTATGAAATTATTAATGGATGGTTTTTCTGATGAATATAAAAATGAATCTTCTTATGTGGAGGGGACTGTTTCAAAAGAATATATTAAAAATAAAGTTCTTACAATTAGTGAAGTAGCAGAAGTCCATTACATAAAAGATTTAACAACCAAAGTATTGATAGGTTCAACAGCTCTTTTAATTGATGGTTTAGCAGATGTGTTTATTCTTGGTACAACAAAAGCAAATAAACGAAACATTGAAGAACCAGTATCGGAGGCATTAGTCAGAGGGCCACGGGTCGGTTTTACTGAAGTATTAAGTGATAATACCTCACTTTTGCGACGACACTGTGCGGATGAGAGCTTATCATTAGTAAAGCTACCAGTAGGAGAACGTGCAAAGAAAGAGTTAGTTGTCGCATTTATTAAAGATCTTGCTAGTACAGAATTGGTGGATGAAATAAAAAACAGAATTCAGAAAATTGACATAGACAGTGTACTCGAATCTGGTTATATAGAGCAACTCATTGAAGATAATTATCTAAGTCCTTTTCCGCAGATTCAAAATACAGAACGACCTGATCGTGTTATTAGTGCTTTGATGGAAGGTCGAGTAGCTATTTTGTTAGATGGAACACCATTTGTTTTAATTGCTCCAGTTACATTTAGTATGCTGCTGCAATCACCAGAAGATTATTATGAAAGGTGGCTTCCTGGTACGCTTCTCCGCTTATTACGCTTCATGACAGCTTTTGTTTCATTATTTGCTCCAGCACTGTATATTTCTTTTATTTCATTTCATCCAGGATTAATTCCCACTAAGCTCGCTATTTCTATTATCGGATCGCGAGAAGGAGTTCCTTTTCCCGCTTTAATAGAAGCGTTAATTATGGAAGTAGCTATCGAAGTTTTGCGAGAAGCAGGTTTACGTCTGCCTAAACCGATTGGACCTGCAATGGGAATTGTGGGCGGTTTAATAATTGGTCAGGCTGCCGTAGAAGCAGGAATTGTTAGTCCAATAATGGTTATCGTTGTTGCGGTAACAGCTATTTCTTCTTTTACTATTCCGCAATATAGTGTGGGAATTACGTTACGCATTCTTCGTTTTGTAGCTATGTTTTGTGCTGCGATATTTGGCTTGTATGGTGTTATTCTCTTCTTTCTTTTACTTTGCAGTCATTTAGTGAAACTGAAAAGTTTTGGCGTTCCTTATACTAGCCCTGCTGTTCCGTATCGATTTAGTGACTGGAAAGATTTTATGGTTCGTATGCCATTAAAAATAATGAGACGTCGACCGAAAATAATGCATACCAAAAAAACTATCCGCAAAAGGTAGCTGATGACGAAAGGAAGTGGCCTTCAGTGATTACTATACCTAAAGACCGAATAACAACTTCACAAGCAGTTGTTATTATTGTAAATTACATACTTGGGACAGGAATTCTTACTTTGCCCAGAGCATCTGTGGAAAAAGTGAAAACACCAGATGTATGGCTAAGTGTTATATTAGGTGGGATACTCGCAATGGTTTCAGGAGTAATTATGGTCAAATTAAGTCAGCAGTTTCCAAATAAAACATTTTATCAATACAGTCAAGATATTGTAGGGAAATGGATAGGCAGGTTGCTTAGTTTTCTTATTATAGGGTATTTTCTTACAACTTCAGCATTTCAAATTCGTTCAATGGCAGAAGTAATAAGCTTTTTTTTGCTAGAAGGAACCCCCACATGGGCTATTGTTATGCCTTTTATGTGGATAGGTCTCTATTTGATTATGAGTGGTATTAATTCAATTGCACGGATGTTTGAAATAATATTTCCTATTACTGTTTTTATTTTTTTAATCATTTCCTTTATGAGTATCGGAATATTCGAGATAGATAATCTCCGTCCCGTATTAGGTTTGGGAATTAAACCAGTATTAGATGGGATAAAAACAACGTCTCTCGCATATACAGGTCCTGAAATTATGTTAATTCTTTTGGTATTTATGGAACAACGAAATAAAGCAGTAAAAGCTATTTTAGTTGGAATTTCTATTCCGTTAATCTTTTATGTAATAACTGTTGTAATGGTCATTGGTGCATTATCAATTGATGGAGTTGTAACAAGAACATGGCCGACAATTGACCTTATGCGCAGTTTTGAAATTTCTGGATTGATATTTGAACGTTTTGAATCTTTACTGCTTGTAATATGGATTATGCAAATATTTGCTACCTATACGATTAGTTATTATGCAGCTGCATTAGGATTAGCACAACTCTTTAAAAAGAGTATTCATCCGTTTATTTTTGCTTTAATTCCAATCATTTACATCATTGCTATGACTTCGAAAAATATAAATGACTTGCTTAAATTGGGGGATATGCTCGGTAATGCTGCTTTATTTTTATTTGGTTTACTGCCACTGCTTCTTCTTATTATTACGCGATTAAAAGGAGGAGTAGTGTGAAACATAAATTTAATTATATGCGGTTCTATTTGGCTTTGTTGTGGACGCTTTTGCTTCTATTTTTAACAGGATGTTGGAGCAGTAAAGAAGTAGAAGAGTTGAGCTTAACTGCAGGTATAGCACTAGATAAAGGGAAGGATTCAACAATTGAGAAAGAGGATGAGGAAGGAGGTTATCCTAAAAGAAATCTTATAACAGCTACTTATCAAATTGTTAGTTCGCAAGCACAAAGTAAAGGAAATGGACAACAAAAACGTTATATAAATGTTTCTGAGACCGGTGATTCCATTCATCAAATTGTTCGTGAGTTTTCATTGAAAAGAGAGAGCACAATGTTCAGCCCACATTTAAAAAACATTGTTATTAGTGATAGTCTTGTACGTACATACAGTTTAGAACAATTACTTGAACAGTATCTCCGTGACAATGAAGTTCGGCTTAGCTGTATGCTCTTAATTAGCAAGGGTCTAGCGAAGGAGGTACTGGAATCAAACAAAAAAGGAGAAATCCCAGCATTTCGTTTGTCTGGAATTGCAGATAATAGAAATAGAACAACAAGGATTTTACCTCCTGTATCGCTCGCTAAATTGGAAGGAAAGATGCGGTCAGGGTCCAGTTTTCTTTTGCAAAATGTAATCTCGATAAAAGGGGAAACAAAATTTGCAGGAGCTGCTGTAATTAAAGGGAAGACAAAAAAGTTGATGGGCTTTTTAAATGAACAGGAATTGGAAGGAGTAGTATGGATAAACGGAAAAAGGAATGGTGGTGTGGTAAAAACTTTTGATAAAGAATCAAAGAAACTCATTATATACGAAATAAAGTCAATAAAAAGCAAAATCATACCACATGTTAACGGAAATAATATTTCCTTTGATGTAAACATTGAATCAGAAGGGCGTTTGTCTGAAAATTGGATGCAATCAGGAAAAGATTTTGAAAATGAATTTTTAAAAAGGGAAGAAAAAGCTATTGAAAAAGAAGTAAAGCACTTAGTACATCATGTTACAAAAAAAATACAAAAAGAATACCAAGTCGATATTGCGGGTTTTGGCAACCAATTAAGAATTAAACACCCGAGAACATGGGAGAAAGTCAAAAAAAATTGGGATCAAACATTTAGTAAGGTACCGATTAAATATCATATAAATGTAACTATACAAGATTATGGAGCGTCAAGTTTAAAACGGTGAGATACCTTAATTGAAATTATATTTGCATCAAAACAAAAAGTTACAAAAATTTTAATTTAAAAATTTTTGTAACTTTTTGTTTTTTTATGTCCTTCTTATTATAGATTAAAGAAATGATTTTATCCGGCAATTTGCCGGGCAGTAAGACCCCCACCTCAAAATTCAGCGAAAGCAAAGAAGTTATTAGAGGTATATGTAAGCTCTATATAGGAAGGAGAATTTTGAAATTCTATTGATAAACCAAGTAATTGTAATAGCCCTTATTTAGAATAATAATTTCAAAATCAATAAAATTTAGAGTAGAAGGAGCAAGAGCAAATTATTATGAATAAACAAATAGGATTCATCGGATGTGGAAACATGGGTATTGCTATGATAGGTGGGATGATTAAAAAAAATATAGTTTCTCCGGATCAAATAATTTGTTCAGATTTAAACGTCATTAATTTAAAAAATGCTAGTAATGAATATGGCATAACTATAACTACTAACAACAATGAAGTCGCTAACAGTGCTGATATTTTAATTTTATCAATCAAACCAGATTTATACTCATCGGTAATTAACCAAATAAAAGATCAAATAAAAAATGATGTAATCGTTGTAACTATTGCTGCAGGAAAAAGTATTAAGAGCACTGAGAATGAATTTGGTAGAAAGTTAAAGGTTGTTAGAGTAATGCCTAATACACCGGCACTTGTTGGAGAAGGAATATCTGCGTTATGTTTTAATGAAATGGTTACAGAAAAAGATATAAAAGAGGTACTTAACATATTTAATATTTTCGGCCAGACGGAGGTCGTAAATGAAAAACTAATGGATGTTGTTACATCTATTAGTGGTTCTTCTCCAGCATATGTGTATATGTTTATAGAAGCCATGGCAGATGCTGCTGTACTTGGCGGTATGCCGAGAAAACAAGCTTATAAATTTGCGGCTCAGGCTGTATTAGGTTCTGCAAAAATGGTATTGGAAACAGGAATACATCCAGGTGAATTGAAGGATATGGTTTGTTCTCCAGGTGGAACGACGATAGAAGCTGTAGTAACGCTAGAAGAAAAAGGTTTAAGAACAGCTATCATTTCAGCTATGAAACGTTGTACGCAAAAATCTATGGAAATGTCTAGTTTAACTAGTAAGTGAGAAGCGAATTTATATAATATTTCAAATCTATTTAATGTAAAAGAAATATTATGAGGCTAGTTAATAACTAAGTAAATTTATATACAACACTAACGAGAAGAACAAACCTTATTTTAAAGGGGATACAGAAAATATGAGTAATTTATTAAAAAAGAAATCCGTTACACAATTGTTAGAGCATAATCAAAGCAAGACTTTAACGAAAACATTAGGAGCATTTGATTTAATTATGTTAGGGGTAGGCTCGATAGTTGGAACAGGCGTTCTTGTGTTAACTGGATTAGTAGCAGCAAGAAATGCTGGTCCAGCAGTTGTTTTTTCATTTATACTTGCAGCAATTATATGTGGATTTATAGCATTATGTTACGCGGAAATTGCTTCTACACTCCCGGCGTCTGGTAGTGTATATACGTACTCATATGCAACAATTGGTGAGTTTGTTGCTCATCTAGTAGGTTGGTCATTGCTGTTAATATATATCGTGGCAACAGCGGCTGTCGCTGCTGGATGGACAGGCTATTTCCACAATTTAATAAAGGGATTTGGATTAGAGATACCTAAAGCTCTAATAACGATTCCTTCGCATGGTGGTATTGTGAATCTACCAGCAGTAATCATTACATTGATATTAGCATGGATCTTATCCCGTGGTACGAGGGAAAGCAAACGAATCAATAATACAATGGTATTGATTAAAATTGGAATGATTTTGTTATTTATTACGGTTGGTATATTCTATGTAAAACCAATGAACTGGATACCAATTGCACCATACGGTTTAAGTGGAGTTTTTACGGGTGGAGCAGCTATTTTATTCGCTTTTACGGGTTTTGATATATTAGCAACTTCAGCAGAAGAAGTAAAAGATCCGAAACGTAATCTTCCGATTGGTATTATTGCATCATTAATCATATGTACAATTATTTATGTTATGGTATGCCTTGTTATGACAGGAATGGTTTCCTATAAAGAATTAAATGTTCCTGAGGCAATGGCGTATGTAATGGAAGTTGTAGGACAAGGAAAAGTCGCTGGTGCAATTGCTGCAGGTGCTGTAATTGGCCTTATGGCTGTTATTTTTTCCAATATGTATGCGGCAACACGAGTATTCTTTGCAATGAGTCGTGATGGATTGTTACCGAAATCATTTGCGAAAGTTAATAAGAAAACTGGAGCACCGACTTTTATAACTGGATTGGCAGGAATAGGGAGCTCTATAATAGCTGGGTTTATTGATTTGAAAGAATTAGTTAATTTAGTTAATATCGGTAGTTTGGTGACGTTTGCGTTAGTTTGTCTATCAGTTATTATCCTTCGTAAATCACACCCAAATTTAAAACGTGGATTTATGGTACCTTTTGTACCTGTATTACCATGCGTTGCAATTGTATGCTGTGTGTTTTTAATGCTAAATTTACCGTTAAGGACATGGTTGTACTTTAGTATTTGGATTACTATTGGGGTAGTAATATATTTCCTTTATTCGATAAAACACAGTAATTTAAATGAGGAAACGATCTCGAAATTACATGATAAAATTGCGAGATAATAACGATTGAAAATTTTATTAATAATCATATTGATAGTTGAGTAACATAGAAACAGTTTTTTGACATTTAGCAAGAGATAAAATAAGAGATGCTAGGGCAGCTAAGTACTTTTTTAGAAACCTTGCTTGTTTTTTACGATTTAAAACTGCTAAGGAGAGAGAAGTATGAGTGAATTGCATTTTATGAGTATAGAAGAATTGGATAATAAATTGAAAAAATCTGACAGTGGTATTTATTTCATTAAAGACTATAATGACAATATTATTTATGTAGGCAAGGCTTTTAGTATAAAAAGTAGAGTATTAGCTCATTTTAATAGTTATTCCAATATTGAGGAATATGTACATTTATTTAATAAAGTAGCGTATCTCATTGAAGATAGTTTGTTAAAACGCTCATTGTTACAAGTTACTTATATGATTAAATATAAACCAGTATTAAACAAAGAAGTACAAAAAGAATTCCCAGAGTTGTATACTCAATACATTAAGCAGACAAATAAAAAATCTATGTTGTTAGAAATTGATGAAGCTAAAGAAAAAAGGGATGAGTTAAAGAATAAATTAGTAAAATTAGTGGGTGGAAAAACTATGTTTTATGACATAATTTCTCTGTTAAACAATGGATATAACTATCATGTCCTCGCAAAAGTATTGAGCATAGAACTTCAAACTTTAATTATAATAAAAGAACACCGAAATAAATTCCCGATACCACATAATTATAAGAGGACAATAAAACATCAAGATATAATGTATGCTTTATCTGGAAAAAAGAATTTAAGTACTTAAAGGTTAAACACTTAACTTTAAAATAGTAAATTCGTTGCTTTTGTAGCTTTTATTGTTATATTGAAATGCAATGTACATTTGTGTTTCAAATTTAATTGGTGGAATAAGGGGAGGGAAAGGGTTCCTATAAAAATACTGGAATAAATTAGGTTACTCATGCGAAAGTAATACAAATGAAATTCTTATTTCTGCTACTACAAGTACTATTGAGCAAATGAAGTATGAAAGTGCTTTTGAACTAGGGGTCACACTGGGACCTGATACATCACATCATCTGCAAATGGTTCGGATCGTTGGAGAGATTACAAAACGCTTAGTTTGAATGGCTGAAAAACAGTTAACAGGTCAATACAGACTACACTAAGAAAATAATCCGTATATATACGGATTATTTTTCCTTTAATTTACAAAAAAATAAATTTCTAAATTGAAAAAACCTCTCAGATTCCTTTGTAATAATCTTTTTTAGTTGTGCTAATCACATAGGTATCGAAAGGTGGTAAATTCGATACGAACGATGTATAAGCCTTTAAAAGAGTTTTGGTGTTAATTATAATTTTAATTCCATAATACTTAAGCCGATATAATAAAATGTTTTATGTCTAAATCGATATAAAGGAATAGTTTTTAAGTGATATTTCTTTTTTATAGAATAAGCAAAACCTGATATTGTAGTAATTATTGTTTTGAGGTCAATTTACTGTGCACCTTGGTTATTGAAGTTTTTTGTTGATTAACAACTATTGTATTTGGAAATTAATAATAAGTTTATCTCGCTGTTTGCTGGGCAGTAAGACCCCCACCTCAAAATTCAGCGGAAGCAAAGAAGTTAGGTGGGGGATCAACTGTCCGTAAAAGCCCGATTGGTGTGGGCTAATAATCAGTGGGGATGAACAAAACCCCCACTGATTAAAGTTTCACTTTATGTGATGCGGTAATAAAACTATCTAGTTTGCTATTTTTAGTATTTGTAAAGTCTATATATTTTCCTCTTTTGTGGAAAGTAAAACTAATGTTGCGACCAGTAATATAGTGTCATTTTTTTGAATATTCCATTCGTTTTTTTATGTTTAGTTGAGTACTTGAATTTCCTCCACCTTGTACTTTTCAAAGCATAGTGCTTCAAAAATAACCGTATCGCTTTCATCTGTTTCCAATTTCACAACTTCTTTATTATCTTTTTTTAAAATTTGGAGCAAAATAGTTTTTCAGTTTCATATTTAAATTAGCAGTATTTATTTTTTTGAATTCAATTTGTATAAGTGATTGAATTGGAACTTTGACTGTTGTTTCTTGCGGTGGTACAGTATCTCCTGTTACTTTCGCTGTATTTTAAATCTTTTTCCAGCTTGGTCCTCGCATTGACTACCACTGTATTTTGTAGTACTTCACTGTTTTCTCAAGTTCAATAATTATATCTTGTAGAATTAAGAAAAGAACTTAACTTATTTCATTTACTTATCTACTCTGATGTTTAGATGCTAACTACAATTAAATAATATATGATTTTTATAAAAAAGATATAGTAATATTTTGTTGTGAATTGTACTAATTTGATATTTTATAGTATTATTTGTCGTGAATTATATCTAACAGAATATATTTTATGGATCTATAAAGGAGAATGTAATGAATACTTCTATCGATATACAACACTTGTGTGATCTTGCACATAAAGCATTTAATGCCCCTGTACATATTTTATCTGCAGACAGAAAAATTTTATATCATTCTACATCTGATAATGTTTGTAGTCCTTTTTATTCTTCAAAAGAAGAACATCTTAGTGATATTTATCAAGAAAACGATCCCTTTAACTTGCCACTTTTTCGAAGTAACAACTATCTTGAAAATTTTGTTCTAATTCATATAGAAAATCATGATGATATTAAAGGGACTATTATAATCGGTCCTACTATACATCCAAAAGATTCAGATGATATGATCATAAAATTTCAGAAAGAATTTAAATCAAATGATAACATTCAAGAAAGACTTGCCTATTATCAGTGTTTATCTGAGATTAAAAAAACTACATTAATTGATATGGGAATTTTATTACATTACATGATTTTCAATGAAAAGTTAGATGTAGATATTGTCTTGGAAAAAAATAAAGTACTAGAGGAAATTCCTAATAAAAATGTGAAACCTGATTTATATATTTTAAAACGCCGACAAAACAAACCTAAAACGCACAATATGGCATTAGTAAATGATTTCTTTTCGACTATTAAAGAAGGCAATAAAAAAAAGTTAATACAGTATATGTATGCGGTTTCGCAAGAAGATGTTGAACTTATGCTAATAGAGGATCCGCTCAGGAATCAAAAAAACCTTGGAATTATTGCGATTACCTTAGCCACTCGATATGCAATAGAAGGAAACCTGCCACCAGATATTGCTTTTGCTCATAGTATTTTATATATACAAACCCTGGAACAATTAGATAATGTAGAATCTGTAAAGCGATTGTCAGGGGATGCTTTACGTACTTTTGCAGATCGTGTGAAAGAATACAATGCAAAAAAGTATTCTTACGCGGTTACTACATGTATAAAACATATTAATAAAAATGTTTACGATGGAATATCTCTGAATGAACTTGCTAATCATTTAGAAATTACGCCTACTTATCTGTCTAAACTATTTAAAAAAGAAATGGGAATTACTTTAAGCGAATATATTCAAAGGGAACGAGTGGAAGAAGCAAAAAAATTATTAACACTCACTACTTATTCGTTATCAGATATCTGTGCGTGGCTTAACTTTAATGACCAAAGTTATTTTATAAGAGTTTTCAAAAAAATCACTAGCATGACTCCCAGGCAGTACCGTGAAAAATATACAGTAATATAAGCTTGTTATCTGCTGTCTCCAATGTAAAGACTTAAACATGGGTATAAGTATCCCAAAAAATGAAAATTCACTAACCATTATTTTGCTAAAGGAAACAAAAAGATAGAAGGCTGCAAAGTGCTCCAAGGAAACTTTGTAGCTTTTTTGTCATTTAAAACCTACGTTTATAACGAAGATAAGTTTATAGACTAATATCTTCATATTAGATATTTATTAATAATGATATTAGGATGTTTTGTAAAAAGATCAATAATATAACATATATTACTAAATATATCTACATTTTATGCAATTATACATAACTAAATAAAGGTAAAAAAGTATAAAAAGACCTATTATATTATTCTATAAGTATTTTTTCTAAAATAAAATTTCTTGGTTGAGCGAAAATAGTTATTTTTAACCGTATACACATTAATTTGTAATCATTACAATTACAGAAATGAAATTTACGAATAACTATATTTATATAATTTTTTTGGGGCATATTTTTATTTAACAGTAAATTATCGAGCTTAATCGACAAAATTTTTCTATTTACGCATTAAAAATTTAATGTTTTAATGAACAACATAACTGGTATGACCAGACAGAAAGGAGAAGGTTACGCTAATAGGAATTATAGTGAAGTTGTAAGTAACATTATGTCGTTAATAATATTCTAAATAGTAAATTTATTCACAAGAGGTCAAGAATCAAATTTGTAATAAACGTGTTCTAAGTTTCTGCATAACAAAAGTGAAGTTATTCCGCAATAAAAGTATAAGCGATGTACAGTATAATTTTACCTTTTGTAGTCTAGTATGGAGTTTGCTGATAAAACTAAGAGTAATATTATTAAATTTAAATTAAACAATGTTGTAGCAAGATTAACTGTAAGCATTGGTTTATTGATTCTCGCGGTTCTGTAAGTTAAACCGCAATTCTAGGGAAGAATTACACATTTACTATTCATAGGGTGCTTGATTCAAATATAGTTAATAAATTTTTGTTATTTATATTTGAAAAAATAGAGTATCGAAGTGAGAGGTAAGTAAAATCCTTACATTCTATTAGAAGTAAAAAATAACGATATTATCCTATCTGAAAGATTTCTCCTTCTTAATCAGTTTACAAAGAGAGAGGTCATACAAGTTATATGAATTAAGTTATAAAAACAATGGTAAAGGAGTGTACGGAATGAAAACTAAAATAATTACAGGATTATTAGTCACATCCATTGTAACTGGAGCAAATATTCCTATCAATACTCTTGCAACACCAATCGTTCAAGCGGAAACTCAACAGGAAGGCATGGATATTTCCTCTTCATTACGAAAATTAGGTGCGCAATCTAAATTAATCCAAACGTATATTGATCAATCTTTAATGAGTCCTAATGTACAGTTAGAGGAAGTCACAGCTTTAAATACAAATCAATTCCTAATCAAACAAGATATGAAGGAATGGTCATCGGAACTCTATCCACAGTTAATTCTATTAAATTCAAAAAGTAAAGGATTTGTAACAAAATTTAATAGCTATTACCCGACATTAAAATCGTTTGTAGACAATAAAGAAGATAGAGAAGGGTTTTCGGATAGACTTGAAGTACTTCAAGAAATGGCTATGACGAATCAAGAAAATACGCAACGGCAAATCAATGAATTAACAGATCTTAAATTACAGCTTGATAAAAAATTAAAAGATTTTGATACCAATGTGGCAACTGCGCAAGGCATACTAAGTACAGATGGAACAGGAAAAATAGACCAGTTAAAAAATGAAATATTAAATACCAAAAAAGCAATTCAAAATGATTTACAGCAAATTGCCTTAATACCAGGGGCTTTAAATGAACAGGGATTTGCTATATTCAAAGAAGTTTATAGTCTTTCAAAAGAAATTATTGAACCAGCTGCGCAAGCAGGGGTGGCAGCGTATAACAAAGGAAAAGAAATTAACAACTCTATTCTAGAAGCTGAGAAAAAAGCAGTGCAAGAAGCAACAGAGCAAGGTAAAACTGCTCTAGAGATTGAATCAGCAAAAAAAGCAGCTCGTGAAGCAATTGAGAAAAGCAAACAAGGTGAAATAGCAGCCGCAGCCGCAGCAAAAACACAAGAGTATGACCTGATGAAGGTTATTGATACCGAAAAGATTAAGAAAACATTTGGCGTTTTTGCTGAAGTAAATAAATTAACAGCAGAACAGCGAGCATATTTAGATGATTTAGAGAAACAAAATCAAAAAATATATGATTTAACAACGAAATTATCAATAGCTGATTTACAAAAATCAATGCTTCTTCTTACACAAAATGATTTGCATACGTTTGCAAATCAAGTAGATGTAGAACTTGATCTACTAAAGCGCTATAAAGAAGATTTAAATCTAATAAAAAATAGCATTACAAAATTATCTACTAATGTTGATGCAACTAACGAGCAGTCTCAAAAAGATACATTAAGACAATTAAAAAATGTAATAAATTACCTTGAAGAGCAAGTATATAAATTTTGATATTACGTTTTTGGAAATCTATAAAGAGTATAAGCATTTAGCGAAAGAAGGAGAATAGTCATGAAGAAATTTCCATTCAAAGTACTAACTTTAGCTACATTAGCAACTGTTATAACTGCTACTACCGGTAACACTATTCATGCATTTGCACAAGAAACGATTGCTCAAGAACAAAAAGTAGGCAATTATGCATTAGGCCCCGAAGGACTGAAGAAAGCATTAGCTGAAACAGGGTCTCATATTCTAGTAATGGATTTATACGCAAAAACAATGATTAAGCAACCAAATGTAAATTTATCTAATATCGATTTAGGCTCAGAGGGGGGAGAGTTGCTCAAAAATATTCACCTTAATCAAGAGCTGTCACGAATCAATGCGAATTACTGGTTAGATACAGCGAAGCCACAGATTCAAAAAACTGCTCGTAATATTGTAAATTACGATGAACAATTTCAAAATTATTACGACACATTAGTAGAAACTGTACAAAAGAAAGATAAGGCAGGTCTAAAAGAGGGTATAAATGATTTAATTACTACAATCAATACAAATTCAAAAGAAGTTACAGATGTGATTAAGATGCTACAAGACTTCAAAGGAAAACTATATCAAAATTCTACAGATTTTAAAAATAATGTTGGTGGTCCAGATGGGAAAGGTGGATTAACTGCAATATTAGCAGGTCAACAGGCAACGATTCCACAACTTCAAGCTGAAATTGAGCAACTTCGTTCTACTCAGAAAAAACATTTTGATGATGTATTAGCATGGTCAATTGGTGGTGGATTGGGAGCAGCTATTTTAGTTATTGCAGCTATTGGAGGAGCGGTAGTTATTGTTGTAACTGGCGGTACAGCAACACCGGCTGTTGTTGGTGGACTCTCGGCTCTTGGCGCAGCTGGTATCGGTCTAGGAACTGCGGCTGGTGTCACAGCATCTAAGCATATGGACTCCTATAATGAAATTTCTAACAAAATCGGAGAATTAAGTATGAAAGCAGATCGTGCTAATCAAGCAGTTCTTTCGCTTACTAACGCGAAAGAAACATTGGCATATTTATATCAGACTGTAGATCAAGCGATATTGTCTCTAACAAATATTCAAAAGCAATGGAATACAATGGGCGCAAATTATACAGATTTACTGGATAATATCGATTCTATGCAAGACCACAAATTCTCTTTAATACCAGATGATTTAAAAGCCGCTAAAGAAAGTTGGAATGATATTCATAAAGATGCAGAATTCATTTCAAAAGATATTGCTTTTAAACAGGAGTAGAACTGAAATTTAAAACCTAAATTGGAGGAAAATGAAATGATAAAAAAAATCCCTTATAAATTACTAGCTGTATCGACGCTATTAACTATTACAACTGCTAATGTAGTTTCACCAGTAACAACTTTTGCAAGTGAAATTGAACAAACGAACAATGGAGATACGGCTCTTTCTGCAAATGAAGCGAGAATGAAAGAGACTTTGCAAAAGGCTGGATTATTTGCAAAATCTATGAATGCCTATTCTTATATGTTAATTAAGAATCCTGATGTGAATTTTGAGGGAATTACCATTAATGGATATGTAGATTTACCTGGTAGAATCGTACAAGATCAAAAGAATGCAAGGGCACATGCTGTTACTTGGGATACGAAAGTAAAAAAACAGCTTTTAGATACATTGAATGGTATTGTTGAATACGATACAACATTTGACAATTATTATGAAACAATGGTAGAAGCGATTAATACAGGGGATGGAGAAACTTTAAAAGAAGGGATTACAGATTTGCGAGGTGAAATTCAACAAAATCAAAAGTATGCACAACAACTAATAGAAGAATTAACTAAATTAAGAGACTCTATTGGACATGATGTTAGAGCTTTTGGAAGTAATAAAGAGCTCTTGCAGTCAATTTTAAAAAATCAAGGTGCAGATGTTGATGCCGATCAAAAGCGTCTAGAAGAAGTATTAGGATCAGTAAACTATTATAAACAATTAGAATCTGATGGGTTTAATGTAATGAAGGGTGCTATTTTGGGTCTACCAATAATTGGCGGTATTATAGTGGGAGTAGCAAGGGATAATTTAGGTAAGTTAGAGCCTTTATTAGCAGAATTACGTCAGACCGTGGATTATAAAGTAACCTTAAATCGTGTAGTTGGAGTTGCTTACAGTAATATTAATGAAATGCACAAGGCGCTTGATGATGCTATTAACGCTCTTACTTATATGTCCACGCAGTGGCATGATTTAGATTCTCAATATTCGGGCGTTCTAGGGCATATTGAGAATGCAGCTCAAAAAGCCGATCAAAATAAATTTAAATTCTTAAAACCTAATTTAAATGCAGCGAAAGACAGTTGGAAAACATTACGAACAGATGCTGTTACATTAAAAGAAGGAATAAAGGAATTAAAAGTGGAAACTGTTACTCCACAAAAATAGGGAAATATTAATTCTGCGTAAAGTGAACTAAAACATAGAAAGTCTATGATTACACTGTTAAACAGAAAAGTAATAATTAATAAATCCTTATATAACAGAAAGGCGGAGTCTCATTAAAGACTTCGCCTTTCAATTATATATAAGTATGATTCGAATAAAAAATAACCTTGTAGTTTAATTGCTTTTTTAAAATTTGCAACAGAATCGGTTAATTTGAAGCAGATTATATACATTTTCTTTAATACTTAATGATTTGAAGGCTGCTAAAGAAAGTTCAAACGATACTGATAAAAGATGTAGAACTCATTTTGAAAGACATCGCTTTTTAATAAGATTAGAACTTGAAACCATACCTTATATAGGAGGAATACGAAATGATGAAAAAAATCCCTAATAAACTACTCGCTGTATCAGCGTTTTTAACTATAACAACTACTTATGCAGTCATACCACTAGAAACTTTTGCGATTGAAATTGAACAAACGAACAATGAAAATATATCTCTTTCAGCAAATGAAGAACAGATGAAAAAAGCTTTGCAAGATGCTGGTTTATTTGCAAAAGCTATGAATGAATATTCTTATTTGCTAATTAATAATCCAGATGTGAGTTTTGAAGGAATAACTATTAATGGAAATGCAGATTTACCTAGTAAAATTGTACAAGATCAAAAGAATGCAAGAGCACATGCTGTTACATGGAATACACAAGTAAAAAAACAGCTTTTAGATACATTGACAGGCATTATAGAATATGATACAAAATTTGAAAATTATTATGAAACATTAGTAGAGGCGATCAATACTGGAAATGGAGATACTTTAAAAAAAGGGATTACAGATTTACAGGGAGGAATTCAACAAAATCAAAAGTCTGCAAAAGCATTAATAGAAGAATTAATTCAATTAAAAAATGCTATTGGAGAAGATGTTAGAACATTTGGAAGTCATAAAGAGACATTGCAATCGATTTTAAAAAACCAAGGTGCTGATGTGGAGGCTGACCAAAAGCGTCTAGAGGACCTTTTAGGACAAGTAAAATATCAGAAAGACATAGAATCTAAGGGATTAGACATGGTGAAAATCCCCTTTATTCCAACCTTGATTGCTGGTGGCATCATGATAGGTGATGCAAGAGGTAAGTTAGGTTGGCTAGAACCTGAATTAGCAAAATTGCGTCAGACTGTAGATTATAAAATAACATTGAATCGTGTAGTTGGAGTTGCATTTCATAATATTAGTGATATGCATAGTATGCTTGATAGTGCTATCACTGCTCTTACTTATATGTCTACGCAATGGGAGGATTTAGATTCTCAATATTCGGGTGTACTGGGACATATTGATAAAGCTGATCAAAAAGCTGATCAAAATAAATTTAAATTCTTAACCCCTAGCTTGAATGCAGCGAAAAACAGTTGGAAAACATTAAAAACAGATGTTGTCACTTTGCAAGAAGGGATAAAAATTGCAGAGAAAAAAGAACAGGATTTTTTGAAGCAGCTTCGTCCAGCAAACGTTTTCTACTTTTATAAAAAAATTCATAACGCATACACTTTTGAAATAAAGACTGGAACAAATGCACCAAATGCGTCTTATAAAGTTATGAATTTAACTAAAAACACTGTTCATAATATGTGGAGTGGAGGGGCTAATACTAACATGTGGGCTGATTGGCTTTCATTCAATCCAAATGATGAATTTGCGGTAGTAGCAGTAGTGGATGGTAAAGAATATGTTGTGTATAAAGACAAAGTACAAAATATAATGAACTGAATCTGAAAAGTAACGAAGTAATTAAAGCTGGACAATAAACTAGACATCAAGTTAATTTGAAAATCTCCTTAAATCCTAGAATACTTTGCTCAAGAAAAAGAATTTGTTCAACGAAAAAGTAAATATTGAACCATGGAGTTAGTTGTATTATGTGTATGGTTTTACCGAACGGTTTCAAGTACATTACGCATACAATTATGTAGTTATCCTGAAGCATCTACAGGTGTTCTTATCGCCCCTGAAGAACTACTTCGCTTCCTAAGTGGAGTAATTTTATGCAAAATTAAGTGAACGTTTTTGTACATAGATTAGTTGACATTTATATAGGTTTTTTCCATTTTCAAAGATAGATTTGTTTTTTGTGTTATTTTTTAAAAATTACGGCTGAAATTTCTATATTTATGACTCGGCATATAATCATTGTTCGATGAAATGACATACCACGTCCCTTAGAGTTTCATACGTATTACGATAACTTAAAGAAAAAAGATAATAGTAGTCAACGGTTACTATTATCTTTTTTGAACTATTTTTCATTAAAATATCTCATCTGCTGTTCGCCTTATTTTCTTTTCTAGATTTTATCCTAGTTTAAATTTTATGCATTTGAACTGTTTATACTATTTGTAGGATTTTTAGTTTTTTTGTCGAATACACTTAATGCAAGGAGGGACATTACATGATTATTAAAGATTATTTCATCAATCTTTCTATTTTTTCTTTATTAGTTAGCGCAGCAATATTTATTCAAGTGTTTACAATTAATTCTAGTCGATATTTCGAAAAGCTCTATGGAGGGATTATTGCAGTTACGTTAATGTTCTTTTCTTTTCCATACATGGGATTTTCCTACGATCTTCGAATTGTTCCTCTTATTCTATCTTTTATTTACTTTGGCCGTATTGCTGGTTGGATTACGTTAATTAGCATAATTTTAATGCGTATATTTTACATTGGAGGGTATTGGGAACCTCCTGTGATTGCTTATTTATGTATGGGAATTCTATTTTCTAATTTTAAAACTTATTTTAAAAAACTACATCCTTTTAAAAGTGCATCTTTATATTTTTCTGTTTTTATTGGAATAAAGTGGTTAGTTGGCGTATTATTTAATATTACATTACTTTACAAAGGAGGCTTATTATATATAGCGTTAGGACTTTTAATTGGGCTATTTCTTATGGAAGCCTACCAGAGATTGTATTATTTAACACGGGACTTATCTAAAATGAATCGAGAATTAAAAAAATCGAAGCAAGAACTTACAGATACCGTACATGAGCTTCAAGGAGGAATTTTTAAATTTAAAAAAGTGGGTAAGCACTTTATACACACTTTATGTGATGGACAGTTTTATTATCAAAACGGATTTTATTCTGAACAGGTGGTAGGAAAAAGCTTACGTACTATTGATGCTTCTATTGTTCCTCCACATTTAGTTCCACAATTGATGAAGTACTATCTTAAGGCATGGGAAGGAAAAGAAATTATATTTGAATTACCTTGGCCAAATGATAAAACTATTATTCTTATTGCGCTTAGGCCGATTAAAAGAAATGGACAAGTTATTGAAGTTGTTGGTTCTACAGTTGATATAACCGAAAGGAAAAAGGTAGAATCAGAATTAAGCGCTACCAAAGAATTATTAGAATCATTTATAAAGCACAATCTAGATGCTATTACCATTTCTGATCGAGAAGGGCATATTTTACAAGCCAATAAAGCTTATGAAAAGATATTTGGGTGGTCATCACAAGAAATCATAGGTAAGAGATTACCTTGTGTACCAGATTTTTTAATGGAAGAATCGCTCAAAAATATTCAGAAAATTCTAACAGGTGAATCGGTGGTTACTAGATTAGAAACTGTTAGACAACGGAGTGATGGGAGTCTTCTTGATATCAGTCTGACAGTTTCTCCTATACTAGATGTAAGAGGAAATGTGATAGCTTTATCAGCAATATGTAGAGACATCTCTGAAAGAAAACAAGCAGAAAGAGAACGGCATCGATTACACCAGCAACTAAGAGATAGTGAAATGAAGTACCGTGCACTAATCGAACAAGCAACTGATGCGGTATATGTAGTAGAGCTGAATGAAGATAATGCTCCAAGTCGATTTATTGAGGTAAACCCTGTTGGGTGTAGAAGATTTGGATATAGTAGAGAAGAGTTGCTCTCATTATCATTTTCAAATATAGTACCACAAGATTCTCAAATAATCGTAAGGTTATTAGAAAAAATTAAAAAAGGACAAACTTTCTTCACTTTGCAAGATGAATATGTTTTTCCAACAGGAAAAGTAATAACAACTGAGTTTAGTGTTCGTGTTTTTAACTTAAATGGTAAAAAAGTTTTTCTAAGTATTTCTCGTGATATCACTGAACGGCTAAAAACAGAAGAATTATTACGAAAATCTGAAAAACTTGCTGTTGTAGGACAATTAGCGACTGTAATGGCTCATGAGATTAATAATCCATTAACTGCAATGAAAGGGTTCATGCAATTACTAAAATCAACGGAAAATGAGAATAATCAGGGTTATATTAATATAGTATCATCAGAGATTGAGCGTATAGAGAGCATAACAACTGAATTTATGGCGGTAGCCAAACCACAGGTAGTAAAAATGCAACCTAATAACATTAGTGTGCTAATGGATCAAGTTTTAATGCTACTACAACCTCAAGCAATGATGCATAATATAAAATTTAGAATCGATCTTAACCCTGGTATTCCATTGATTTCATGTGAAGGAAATCAATTAAAACAAGTATTTGTTAATATATTAAAAAATGCAATTGAATCTATGCCGATGGGAGGGGAAATTCTGATTCAATTAAATATACTTGATAATAATCAAGTAAGCATTCGTTTTATCGATCAAGGGTGTGGGATTCCAAAAGAACGTATACCATACCTCGGAGAACCTTTTTATAGTATTAAAGAAGAGGGGATTGGCTTAGGGTTAATGATTTGTTATAAAATCATTGAAACACATCAGGGAAAGGTATTTATTGAGAGTGAAGTGAATAAGGGGACTATAGTTGAAGTCACTCTCCCTATTTGCACACTTCAAAATTAATATATTCTTTTTACTGAAATTTTTTAAGAAACCATACAAAATGTAATGTTATTGACACTTAATGAAATAATAAAGAGAAGAACACTGGTAAAATGTACCCTATAGAATAGACACTTGAAAAATCCTGTTATAAAAACAACCTTTCTTTAGTACTAATACCAAAAGAAAGGTTGTTTTTAATATCGTAATTCCACTTAAAACATTTCTAATTTTTACTTGTAATACATTTTTTAACTAATTTTGGTTAAGTTATTTTCAAAGGCTTTATTATTAATTCAATAAGTATATTTATATATAACCATCCCTAATTTTAAAAATAGCAATTTCCTGAAAACTATATATAGTTTCTTTCTGAAAGGAAGGGTATTATCAATTGAAACCACATGAAAGAATATCTGTTTACTCTATAGAATCTTTGCAGGATTTAATGAAATTACTAAAAAATCTAAAGATTTTATAACGTTGGAAATTGCTTCTAATAATTCCGCTATAGTCATTTCATATTTTAGAACATTAATCGATGTAAATATATTTCATGAATCATTATTTGTAGTCGAACTGGTTCTTAGGGCAATTTAGAGTAGACTTGAAACAGCATAGATTCACTTAAGCTGAATATCTTATTGTAGAGGTAATCTTTATTACATGGGGGAGTCTGCATGGGATACTTAATACCTGTTGAATCTGATGTAAGAATTTTTGTAGAAGATATAAATCCGAAAGGTAAGAAAACAATACTTTTTATACATGGGTGGCCATTAAACCATAAGCAATTCGAATATCAGTACAATGTACTTCCAGCAATGGGATATCGATGTATAGGCATTGATTGGAGGGGGTACGGCAATTCAGACAAACCATACAGTGGATACAATTTTGATAGATTGGCAGATGATATAGCAGTAGTAATTAAAGCGTTACAGCTTAAAGATGTCACACTAGCAGGACACTCCACAGGTGGTGCAATTTCAATTCGTTATATGGCTCGTTATCAAGGATTTGGAGTATCCAAATTAGTCCTAATTGGTGCTGCATCTCCAACTAGTGTGGAAAAAGGGATTGCGAATAAGTTCATTACAGACACACTGAACGATCGCCCTAATATGTTGCAGGGTGTAACAGATCAATTTTTCTTTCAGAAAATCACTGGACCATTTTTCGAATGGTTTCTACAGTTAGGATTGGAAGCGGCTAGTTGGTCGACAGCTGCGATTATGAGAACATTGAGAGATGAAAATGTGTATAGCGATCTTGGTAAAATAAATGTACAGACGCTAATTATTCACGGTATTCACGATAAAATTGTTCCATTTACTAAGGGAGAAGAGACGCAAAAATTATTGGGAAATGCACAACTTGTACCTTTTCAATTCAGTGGTCACGGCACATTCTGGGAAGAGCGGGAAAAGTTTAACCAGGTTTTAATCCAATTTATTGGATAAAAAATACACTATGTAATATGTACACGTAGGCTAAATAGTAAGTAATAAAAGGAACGCACTTGATTAAAAACTTTATTCTGAGAGTTCCTTTTATTTTCAGCTATTCACTTCATCCAAAGTTGTATGAGAAGGCGATAAGCCTTACCGATACACAATTACTAAAGGTATAAAGGAACAATAAAGGATAAGTATGGCATATTGTTCTGCTTTATCCACGAATGGCTCTAGTTTTGAACCAAATAGCGAGGCGTTAAGATGATGGAATTGATTATATTATTTTGATATATTGAAGAACAGACACGTAAAGAATTAGCAGGTACAATGGCGTACGATAAAATTGAGTATGAACTATCCAAAAAGTATCAGCGGTTTACTAAGGATTATGAACAGTATAGATTACAAAACCCCTGTATTAAGGGGATTTTGTTTTTTTACATGACGAAATGCTTAAAAACATAATATAAAATAAACATGTTTGATTTTCATTCATGTTTAATTTTTATAAACATCCATTACTTTAAACGTTTGACAAACGAGCATTAAGTCTGGAGTAAAAGTAAGTCCATACCGACTTAATTCCCAAGTGAAAAATTTAACGTGCTCACTATACCAATAATCATAGCTTAAATCGCCTTCACCCTCAGATCTTGCAAAATTACTTGTTACTTCATTCATTTTTAGTAAATCGATCTTTGTATATTTTATAATTGCTAATGGATTATTGTCTCCATCCAATACAATATCGTACTGACCAACTTTTTGAATTTCTTCCCCTTCAAGCTCATAAACACAATGTGCAGCGCATGTTCCTGTTTTGATTCCTTTAACTACTAAACTTCCTAATTCATCTCCCATTTCTTTGGAACCATCTCCAAACATCCATGCATCTGGAACACTCATGTTTAAGTCATTTTCTTTAGCGTACATATACCAATATTCTTCTATCTTATTAACTGACATCTGTCACTCATCTCCTTAATATTTAAATATTTCGAATTTAACACACGGCATATTATCTGTCAATATTTTAGAAGAACTTGCAATACAACTACATCGATAAATTTTTTTGTAAAATAAAACTCTTCATAATCATATTTCACATTCTGTAAACTCATGCAAATAAAGAAAACTTGTACTGTTATTATGCTGAAATTGTAATGGGAAAGTAAAATGGTTGAAAAGTACACGTTATAAATGGATTTATTTACTAATAATATATTTTCTTTGTTTCGTAGCATATTAAACGTACAGGAGGTGATATGTGATGGCAAACAATCGTAACAACTCTTTAGTGGTTGCAGGTGCAGAAAGCGCACTGGATCAAATGAAATATGAAATTGCACAAGAATTCGGCGTACAATTAGGTGCGGATTCAACTGCAAGAGCGAACGGCTCTGTAGGTGGAGAAATCACAAAACGTCTCGTTGCTATGGCAGAACAGCAACTTGGTGGATATAACAAATAATGCTAGGTATAAAGTAGAAAAAGGAGAGATTATTTCTCTCCTTTTTTGTTTTGTATTCGATTATAAATAGTATATTTGTTATCTTTCTTGTCTCTCATTATTTGTTTCTTCCAGCCACTTAGAAACGGATTCTTGCATACGAGATTCTAATGATTGTATTATTTTATTTGATATAGCAAGTGCTTGATCCGCATACTTATTCGGGAACATGTTGCGCAAAGTAGGTTCATTTTCAGCACCATCTCCTGGTTCACGGTAATCTTCAATGATGTAATCATCCCAATTTTTTGTGACTGTCACACGGACTGGAAGTAAATGTCCTGCTTGAGGAACTGTCTGTGTTTCGCGGTTATATCCTTGCATGAGGGAATGGAGGTAGACATACATTTTTTCATCCTTCATCTCAGTTCCATAGATTACATGCGTCTCAAATTGTTTTTCTGTATGATTTAATTTGTCTTGATTCCAGGCAATGATACTTTCTGAAATAAGGGAATCTAGTTTGCTGTTAAGCGGAATATCCGTTACATCCTTTGCCTCATTTTGGACAGAATCACACCCTGTTGCAATGAAAACGAGTATGACAATACTTACGGTAATTATTATCTTTCTCAAAATCTTATTTTCATATGTTAATGCAAAACGTCTGCTCATCAATTCACTCCATTTCTCTTTGTGCTAATCATCCACTGACATAACTCTTTTATATGACAATAGTAAAATCGTCTTCAAACTAGAAACTTATTCTATCCAAGGAAATATATTGAATTATATAATACATACTATACATTCTTACACATAACGGGAGAGACTCTATGAGAAAAGTTATAATGTATTGCGGGATCTTTATTATGATTCTTTTAAGCGGTTGTATCCGATTCGGAAAAGACATTACAGATACAATCTATCTCATTCCTGAAGCATACGAAGGAGACCTTTTGGTTATATACAATGTTCCAGGAGCTGAGTTGTTGCCAGAAGAAGATGGATTTCGTGTCGTCACTTTTTCTGCAGACGGGACCGCAGTTACATCTACAGCCGATATGAAATATGGGGAAGTCAATGACACGTATTACACGGTTAACAAGGAAGGTAAGCGCACCAAACTTGATGAAAGCTGTATACGCGTTGGTTCAAATGGAGGCACTACTGAAAACATTGGTAAAGAAAATGAGCATACATTCTCATACGCGAAATTGGCAGTTACAACTAGTGCTTGCTCACAAAGCTTCTCATCATACGGGAGAGAAGTACCAGAAAATCAAGAACATCCTGTAGAGAAGAAACTGAGGGAATTATTGGTGCTCGTAAAAGAGCAGTATATGAAAGTGAAATACTAAATTTTCAAAAGGGTGAATGGATGATGTTAGGAATAGGGTTGATTGTAGTAGGGATTTTACTTGTCAGCATTGTATCTTACCGAGAAATAAAGAAAGCGGGGGGCGTAACCTGGATTGAAATTCTAGTATATCCCATTTTATTATTAATAGGCGCGTTACTCGAATATTTTGATCTGCCAGAGTTTTTAATATTTTTAGGTTTGGTATGTATTGTTTTTGGTAGCTGTATGGTCATGGGCGTCAATATTCTATAACATTAAGAGCAAAGCATCTAGTTCAGATGCTTTTTTATTTTATTTTGTAATTTTTATTTTTAATGTCTATCACACTAGTTACCCAGACATACAGGGTTCCAAGTGCTGGTAAAAAACTTAGCAAGTTGAATGTATTCTCTATAATATAGAATGAAATAAAAATGGAGGAAAAATAAATAGACAATGGAAGAAAAATGTATACGTCACGTTTTAAAGATTTTAAACTTTGCACTTTATTCACCTCAGCTTTTCTGGCATTATGTTTTAAATAAGAACCCGTAAATTTGCAGATTCTCCTGGTGATGATTTTAAAATATGTAACTTAGTTTTAATCATAGAATGTATTGAATCACTATAAAAATCAAATATTAATTTTCTAAAGAATCCTATACAAACCTTATTGCGTTAGAAATACAGACCTAATTATAACCGTTGTAAATGGATCCAATTAGATTTCGGCCATCCCAGTATCCGCATCATAACTAGTAACACATCCTGTCATCCCTTTTAAAATACCAACATGGATTGTTGCATCCGCATTAGCTGTTACAATTTTCATCACATTCAGCTCCGTTTCGATAATATGCTTTGACTTCCCGCGTGATCATTTATTCGTTAGATAACAAAAACGCACCGTAACCCAGTGCGTTTCAGACAAATATACCTATATGTTTTACTTTGTAATTTGGAAGGAGCCACCATAATAATATGAATTGTCTACTTTTAGTACTGCCACATATGTACCTGGTGTGTAAACCGTTGTAATTGGTGTTTTGAACCTAGAATAGTAGTGGTGTCCAGCCTCACCTGCAGAAATGGTTTTGTAGCGTTGCAATTTACCTTCTCCGTTCAATCGATAAATCTTTACAACACCTACATCTTTTCCGCCTATATATACCGTCTTATCAAACGTATCACCTTGTTTTAACGTACCAGGGGCTAATTCTTGTAGATAGTCCACGTTGTGATGCAATAAGAAATACGTCTGCCATGGCCAATCATCCACAACAGCTGAAGCTTGCTTAATCGTATTTACTTCAGCGCGCGCTTTATCAGGTAGCGTACTGTCTAAAACGATAAAACCCGAAAAGGTTAAGGCACCGATTAAAGCAAATGAACATAATTTTTTCATATTAAATTCCTCCCGTTTATCTGACATTGTCATAGTCCACTTACAGGTATCAGGTTGTCATCCATTAATTGGATTATTATTCTAAAATCAATATATCATTTTCTTTTAATTTAATCAAATTAGAATTTTCTAACAAGTGATGAGGATAGATAAAATCCCATCTTTCTCCGTTTTTTCTATCATACAGAAGAAAGAACAGAGGCGATAAAGAAATTTTATTTCGCTCTCTTTTCAAATTAACAACATTTCCCGTTTGTACGGTACGAGACTATATTAAACATAAAATAGACACGAAAGGGGATTGGAATTAGCGAATATTTACATGGAATCTAGGAGATGCAAGCTCAACATTTCATAACGGATCGATGGTTCCATTTCAACAGACTCCGAATCCGATAGTAATTTTGTTCTGTTTATTCATGAGGTAACGGAAGAGAATTTAGAAAAACTTGCTACAATTGCTCATCAGTATATAGAGGAGACCATCCATTGTTACAATTACGACATTGTAGAAGAAATAGGTTAAAAGAATAAAACATACTGTTCCAAATTAATATTCCGTGTGTTTTTTGAACATATACCCCTTGTTTTATGTATATATTGAATATATGGATATATTGTGTTATGATGTGAATTAGAAACTCGCGTGTTTCAAATACAACATTTTTATCTTCTTGATGACCTCTTATCTTTCCGTAAGAGGTCTTTTTTTATCCCTCCTCATTTGCATAGCCGTTAAAATACTATGAAAAGATACTAGGAGACTACTACACTGTGATATTCTCTAGTATTTTTTCTTTATCCATATTATCTATTGTTGAGTAAATGATTAATTGTTAATTTTTGTATGATTTTTATAAAATAATAAAGAGGTATATATGAATAGGTATGTCCTTTTTATGTAATGATAATGCGAATTGAAGCGTAATACTGAAACGGTAAACGAGAAGAATCAGGGCCGAAACAGATAGTAAGGAAAGTAAAACAGTAACAGCAGACAATACTTATAATGAAAACGTTCATAATGGACTGTCTATGGATGGAGAAAAAATACGAAAAGATAAAAGGGGCAAATGAATATGAACAGAGCCTTTAAAGGTATCGTATTAGCAGAGCTAAGTGTGAGTTTCTTGCTAGCGGGTTGTACAATAGAAACATATGTCCTAACGCAGTCCAGAATATAAGCATGTAGATTAAGTATTCTAAGCTGATAAAATGGTAGAAGACAAGAAGACAAGAAGACAAGAAGACAAGAAGACAAGAAGACAAGAAGACAAGAAGACAAGAAGACAAGAAGACAAGAAGACAAGAAGACAAGAAGACTATAGCGATGAAGAAATTGAAAGAGAACTAAGAGGTTTAGCATCCTGACTTTCTAAATAACATGAGTGTTTCTATAGAATGAATCCTTAGGAGGGCTATTGTGGAACCTTTAATCAATGGTATTTTATACTTTGTATTTTTTTTTGGAGCACTGTTTCTTATACTGGGTACTGCATTGGTTTTATTTATCGTGGCTGCATTACCAATAACCTGGAAGGAGAATCTATCATTTCTAATGATTAGTTTAGGTATAAATATACTTGTCATTCCATTGTCTTTTTTTATTGGCGGGATGGCAACAGATTCCCCTGGTAGTACGATGCACGATTTTTGGAAAGTATTTTTCTTTATTCAGGTAATTCCGTTCCCTCTAGTACTGCTATCTTTAGTTTGGTGGCTTATTCGTCGAAAAAAAGCAAAAGTTCATGTGTAGCGTTTTTAATGCAAATAAGCTGTCCGTTTGGGGAGCTTATTGTATTTATTACTAAACGTGATTATTTCCAAAATGAATGCAATAACACTATACAGTTAAATAGAAGGTGAAACATATTGAAATCTTATCAAACGTTAGCCCACTTGTATGCATTAGGACTAGGCTGCGGGCTTTGGGATAGAGAGGAGGTAATTTCATGGTGCGATAGGTTGATTGAAGCAAATGATCACCCGCCATATGAAATTATGGAGATATCTATAATGTCTAAAGCAAAGCTGATATATATAGAATCGGCTTTACTGTCATATAGCCGCATAGTTGATGAAAAATACTCGGTAAATATCCTTCTTTCTGTCTTAAATGAAAAGTTAGTAGCTCAGAAATGTAATGTGAAACAAGCTCTTACTTGCTCCACTCGTTTACTAGTAAACAGAGGCGTATATTGGGAAGAGGAATATTTTGATTTATACAGCCTTGATAATAGCTATGATATAGCACAGGAAGGGATTCATTTTAATAAAGAAGATGTGATTACTGCTTATATCGATACATTAGGTGCTTTTCGCGTCCATTTTAACGAGTTTGAAGATCTATATTTGCAAGTCATGAAACAGAAGTGGCAAGGATAGAAGGCAGGAAAAGGAATCATTGAATCGTAAGAGTTACTTCCTGTATTTATCACCAAATTTATCTAGCCAAGACGAATCTGTCTTCGTGTTGATGAATTTTTGTCTCTTAATAACTTAATGCTATCATCTGTAATTTTTCCGACAGCAAGCAAAACTAGCATTTTTAATGCATAATCAGACGCTTGTAAAGGAGCATCACTATTTAAATTTTTACCAGAGAGTAATTTATTTAATTAGTAGAAAAAGGAAGGGACCTATTTGGCTCCTTCCTTTTTCTCATACATACATACATACATACATAACGCTTGTTGACAACTTATGAAATAATAGCATTCATTGCTATTAAAATATAGCACTAAAAGTGATTAAATGGATATGCAATTATACATATCCATTTAATTGCATGAATGGGAACAAAATGATTTAACTCTTCCGGTATGGAAACAAATAGATTCAGGTATATTTAGGGTAAGAAGACCTGATTATTGATCGCTGGTTAAATCATATTTCTACGTATCTGAAACAAATTATTTCACTGGATTGTATGTTATAGATGGTGAGGGATTTATGAAATGTAGATTGTTTCTTGGTTTTTTGCTCGTGATTTTACTTTGAGGATACATCGGAAAAGAAGTTACGTTATATACGATTCAAAAAGGGGTATTAGTTAGTGCATCCATAGACACGCTCCGTTTCCTGTTTCCTATCCTACTAAATTACCATTCCAAGCAGATTCCTTCTCTTTCAAATAATTCATCCATTGAATAAAGATAATTCCGCCATACGTATCGGAGGGCATGAAGCTTTCTTAATACCATTTGGAATATATTTCAATATATTTCCGATACTATAACAGATCGGAAATTTCTCTATTGGAGGTATATAATGGCATATCCATTTCGTAACTTAGTATTTGAAGGTGGCGGGGTAAAGGGAAGCGCTTATATAGGTGCCATCCGTGCACTAAATGAAGAAGGGATTTTACCAGAAATACAACGATTTGGGGGGACTTCAGCAGGAGCGATTACTGCATTACTTTTAGGTCTTTCCATTCCATTCGCAGATCTTGTAAAAATCCACAAAGACATGAATTTCAAAGCGTTTAAAGATGATGATTTTTCGATTGTACAAGATAATATTCGTTTATTTTTTGATGGTTTTGGTATCTATAAAGGGGATTTCTTCACTGAGTGGGTAGGAAAGATCGTTGAAAAGTGGACAGGGAGTAAGGACACAACCTTTCAGCAGTTATATGACAAAACAGGAAAAGACGTGTTTTTCCAAGGAACGAACATTTCTACACACCAGCTTCGTACGTTTTCTCGCGAAACGACACCTGATGTCCCGTTAGTAGTTGCTGTGCGGATTTCGATGTCCATCCCATTCTTTTTTAAATCTGTGGAATGGGATAAAGATTATTATGTAGACGGAGGTGTACTCGATAACTACCCAATTCGTTTATTTGATCGGAAAAGTTTTGTGAATAAAGAAGAACACTTCACGACCACAGATACGATTGACGAGGTTAATAAACTGGTAAGCAATACGGAGGATCATTCTACACTAAGAAGCTTACACACGAAATACAATGCATCTTTTTTTGATCCTGCAGATGAAATTGTCTACAACAAAGAAACGCTGGGTTTCCGTTTAGAATCTCAGGCCGAGATTGCCATGTTAAAACATATCGCAACTTCAACAGAACATCATATTGGCCATTCTCTTATTCATTTTGCATGGAATTTGTCTCAAACGATGATCAAAGGTCATGAGAGCGGAAAAACAACCAAAGAAGATGCTGCCCGCACTGTATTTATCAATACATTCTTTACGCCGTCGTTTAATTTCGATATCACAGAAGAAGAAAAGAAAACACTCATGAATTCAGGCTATACTTCTACTAAAGACTATCTACATCAATTTAATACGTCTGAAGTAAAATTGTTTAATCGACCATAAAGCCGAGTGCAATGCACTTGGCTTTTTTTAATCGTCCTGTAAATTCTTTTTTAGTAGCTAATAAAAATTCAGATAGACTATGCATAGAACAAGAGAGAGAAGATAACAGAAAGTAATAAATATAAGTTTTGATGAATTCTTATTTTGTATTACTCAATTTTATTTCTGTTTTTTTACATTTTTCTCTTTCGTCATACTCAATGTAAGCTATGTGACCATCGGGGCGAATTAAAATGAAAACTATATTTTTTAAATGAGAATCCTGTATTTCACCTACAACCACCTTTATGTGCGAATCAATGTTCATTTTATCTATTTCTTTTTTATAAGAAGGAGGTATTAATAAAATATATTTACCATCTTGTATCAATTCAAAGAGTTTATGAGTTTTCGTATTTTGAGAAGAAATAGTAAGATTTGTGCATCTTTTCCCTATCAATGGATGCCTTTCTTTCGTATGCATAGAGGAATATATAATCCCTAAGCCACTTACTCTTTTAGCTAAATCTTGATTTACCTCTGGGTATGTGAGTAAATGCGAGAATAATTCTCTTAATTCTATACCTGCATTTGAAAAGTTTATCATTAATTGTTCTTGTGCTTGTACTTCCTTGAAAAATTGCCTTCCCACAGCATGTCGTTCAATATGATAACTTTCTAATAGGCTTTCATATTTTTTTTGTTTTATAGCGAGTCCCAATTTCCATCCTAAATTAAAAGCGTCTTGTAGGCCTACATTCAAACCTTGTCCTCCTGCAGGGAAATGAATATGCGCTGCATCACCTGCCAAGAATACACGCTTATGCTGATAAGTATTTGCTAGTTTGGTTGCATTTCCAAAACGAGAAAGCCATATTGAGCTTTTAATTTGAATATGTTCACCTGTAATACTATAAATACTATCTATAAGCTCTTTTTCTGTGACAGCAACATGAACAGGTATTGTCTGATTCTTAGGATCTACAATTGCAAAACGAAATACATTAGGTGCAATAGGTACCATCATTATTATCCCATTTATATTAGATGTAGATAAAAATCGGTTATCTGGTACATCTTCTAAAATGACATCGCCTAATATAGCAGTAGTTGTTGTATCTGTTCCATTAAACGGTATATGTGATAACTCACGAACTACGCTTCTTGCTCCATCAGCGCCTACTACATATGGAACTTCTATTTCATATATTGTTTCTCTTTGCTCTATTTCTAGTTGTACGAATGTATCATACTGTTTTAAATTTTTTAAAGTATGACCACGTTTAATGTTTACACCTAATTCCAATGCACGCTCTTCTAATATTTCTTCTGTAATAGATTGGGGAATAAAAAGCGTATATGGAAAATCAGTATCTAAATTTTTAAAGTTTAATCTTGTATCTAGAGCAGCAAAATGGCTTGTATCTGATTTCTTCCCTCTAGATAAAAATCGATTTTCAATACCTCTCATAGCCATTAATTCTAAGGAGCGGGGGTGAAGTGTGAGTGCTCTAGAATTTCTTATCCGATTTAATCTTCTCTCTAAAACGACAACTTTTACACCTTGAATAGCTAATTCACATGCTGTCATAAGTCCAACCGGACCACCGCCAACTACCGCTACATCATAATAATTTTCCATGTCATTCCCTCCATTTTTTACGTAATTAAGAGCTAATACAAGAATTTGCACAATGGATTTGTAAACGATATCGATTGCGCAAATATAATTATACTCCATTTTAGTTTCCTAGGAAACTAAAATGAGGTATTTTGAGATATTCCCTATATCAAACATTGGATATGAAGGTTAATTGGACTCAATATGAGAAAGATAATAAGGTAATCTATTTCTAATTATTTAAAAGAAAGGGGATGTGATTAAGATGAATAATACATATAATGAAAAGACACATAAATTGATTAAACAATTATTTAAAAAGTTTTCACCCAAATCACCTGGCTTTGCATATATTGCTAGTTTCGATAGTGGAGTAACTTATAAAGGTGCAATTGGCTTAGCTTCTATAGAGAAAAATCAATCAATAACTACAAAAACCATTTTTAATATTGCCTCAGTTTCTAAACAATTTACAGCTTTTTCTATATTACTCATTGAGCATTTTCTTTAAATATTTTTATATAGACAACATATAAATTTCATCCATAAATTAAGGAGATGTTGTAATGACCAAAAAATTCGTAATTACTAAACCTAGTGACCTAGCTGGCTTTTCATCTTTTAAGTGCTCATTATGCGGGGAAGAATTTAAATTACGGCCGGATGAAGTACAAGAAGATGGCGTTTTAGAGCTGTTTTGCCCAAGCTGTGGGATTCCAAGTTCAGTTTCTACATACTACACTGAAGATATAAAAGAAAATGCCTTAATTATTACAGAGAATGAGATAGCAAACATGATAAATGATTTATTCAAAGGGTTAGAGAAGACTTCAAAAAAAGTAAAAATATAAAATTTAAAGCAAAGAAGCAAAATACATCAAAACCAATAAAAGAACTATATGAAAAAGATGATCTAAACGAAATTTTATTTTTATGTTGTAACAAAAATGCAAAGTTATCGATATTAACAACAGCAGGACACCAGCCATTTTGTCCATATTGTGGGGTGAATTAATTGGAATCAACTGTTCTAATCCCTATTAAAAAATTAAAAATTATATCTAAGAGTTTTAGAAGAGTCTCTGGGGATTTATTATATGCCACTGATATTCATGAGACTATGAGATTAGCTATAAAGTTTATTGCTTATATTGAAAATGAGTCTATTATTTATGACTTTATACGTAAATGTCACACACAAGACTATGATATAGAAGAAATCCTAAACTCAAAGGAATATGAATCGAAATATGACATTCCAATTGATAATAACGAAGAAATTAGCTTTATTTATCAACTATTAAAGTATGCGACAGAAAATTTATCTTCTTATAATCAATTGACATATGGATATGCTTTTTACAAGGGAGCAAAATTTTCGGATCAAGTACGTGAATTTAATTATCAGGTAGTTAGGCTTTTAGTAAATCACATTACAGATTATTTAGAGGAGATGGCGATTGAATTGGGAATTGATGAAAAACCGAACGCAAAATTATTAATTCAAGGAAATGTTGGTCAGTTTAATTATGCAGAGCAAGGGAATATCGAAGCTATTCAGACTAATAACCAAGGTGAAAATAATGACCTTCAAAAGGTAGCACAAGAGTTAATCGAACTATTAAAAGGTACTTCTTTAGAAAATAAAGATATTCAAGAAGATGCTATAGACTTTGTTGGAGAAGTAGCGCAAAATATTGAAGAGGGGCAGTCACCAAAGCCATCTCTTCTTAGAAGAGCAAAAGAATCCCTAACGGATATTAATTCGATGGTGGAGAGTGGTTCTCAAATCGCTATTAAAATAGGTCAATTTTTAAGTCTGCTTAACAGTTAAATTTAAAGAGTTAATTATATTGTTGGATCTCTCACTTGGATTTATTTTTAGAAATAACTACCTTTTAATAAAAAGACAATTACTTATGAATTAAAGTAATTGTCTTTTTTTAATACAAGTTTTTAATTAAAATAATACCAGTATACGTGCATTGATATATATACCATTTATAGATGTTAGTTCAATAGCATCTATATACTTATTGGTATGGGGATTTTCCCATTTGAAACTTATTGCTTATTTTTCCATCTTTTCAATGATAGGAGCTTTAGCGGATAATTCACCGGTTGCCATATTATTCATAAAATATGCTCCATAAATAGCAATAGTATCTCCAATATTTATATCCTGTAAGATTTCAGGGGAAACGATAGCACTAACAGTCGAATCCTCATTAGAAATTTCAATAGCATCATTTGATTTATTGATTACATTTCCAGTGTGCATTTTATATTGTTTTTTTAGCACGTTTTCTTCATTTTCTTTTTGAACAATAGCATATTTAGCTGTATCGGGCTGGCCAAATACAAGACCATCTATAAAAATAGGTACATAAATAGTAACGGTATCTCCAATTTGAATATCTTTAAGGATTTCAGG
>NZ_CAJCKK010000017.1:0-123953 GCF_903970865.1 Bacillus sp. ME78 | reverse complement strand
CAAATTTTGAATAGGGGATTCCCCGTACATGGTAATGCAGTTGTTAATTCCTCGATAACCGCACGGATCTGATGCGGATATTTTTTATGTAAGAAACGATACATCCCACCGAAGTGAGTTTTGTTGCCTCTTTCGTCCTGCTTGTCTAAAGAACGCTTTAATGTTGTTTCTGTATGTTGTTGCATGGCGATATCTAAGAATAGTTTCTTAGCCGCTACAGATAGCTTAAAGAAAGCCTTTGTAAATACAACAGGACTAATATATACGTATGGATTTGCTTTTCCTGTTTCCTCATTCATAAAATGAGTCAGCTTGACAGTATATCGGCCATCTACTCCGTTTTCAATGGAGATAATGTTATGTAAGTTTAATTTCTTTAATGCAATATAGAATTGAGAGTGTTGGATATAAGCAAATTCTTCTTTGTATTGCTTGTAATCTTCCCACATCATATGTATTGTTACATTTGGAATAACACCATTAGTAAAGCATTTCTTATGTAGATATAAGAAAACTTCGAGATCAGCATTCGTAATGCCGTATAATTTATGTTTTCTTCCTGTTTTTTCTGCAAGTGCAGACATTGCGCGACGTGAAAAAGATGGTTTGGCTTTTTCGACAAAGCCTTCTACGTCAGCAATACGTTCTTCGTATGTCATGTGCTGCAGAATATCTTCTAAATATGTATCTTTATAGCTGTAGTACTTCTCCTCAAATGTTTCCACAAATTTTTGCCAAGCTTTTAATGTTACTAACACAGCATTGGTTGTTTCCCCATTTAAGCTACGTTGATTACGTATCACAAATGATTTTCCCATCTTTTTCACCTCCGTTCTACAAATTCAGAAAGATATGCCAAATTACTATAAAATATTCCAATTTTGATTATAGCAAAACGAATTTTGTAAAAATGTGCTCCTTTAAGAAGAAAAATAGCAACTTGCAACAGCTTATGAAGCTAGTCGTATCAAGGGTTAAGAGAATTTCTTAATTTTTTTTTGTGTTAAGGATACCGCAAACGTGTTGCAAGTTGATTATATGTATATGAATAAGCAGAAAAATTATCTAATCCCTTGATATATAAGGGATTAGAGTGAAAATGATAGGGGAGTTAGGGAAAGGATACCGCAAACGTGTTGCAAGTTGGTTAGCAGGATCATTAATAATGAATTGCAATGATTACCCTTGATATAAAAGGGTTTTTTGGCACTTATAGATTGAAAATAGGGAAAGGATACCGCAAACAGTGTTGCATCTTGTGTAAAGAATAAGGGCATGAATACCGCAAACGTGTTGCAAGTTGGATGATATGTATATAAGTAAGTGGAAAAGTACCTAAACCCTTGGTATATAAGGGATTAGAGTGAAAATGGTAGGAAAGTTAGGGAAAGGATACCGCAAACATGTTGCATTTTATGTATGTAACTTACTCAAAATATAAGAAAAATAGCTTAAAAATTTTAAAATTACTAGGTTGAAAAATAAATTATACTGTTGCAAGTTGAGAGAAATAGGGAAAGGATACTGCAAACGTGTTGCAAGTTGATGAGTTAAGGAAAGCGAAGCGCAAAAGAAATGCAAGTAAAGAAGAAATAGGGAAGAGAAAAGGCAACCATGTTGCAAATTAAGGACTAAGGGAAAGCAAAGCGCAAAAGAAATGCAAGTAAAGAAGAGTAGGTAAAAGAAAGAGCAACCATGTTGCAAATTGAGGAATAAGGGAAAGCAAAGCGCAAAAAAATGTAAGTAAAGAAGAATAGGTAAAAGAAAGAGCAACCATGTTGCAAATTAAGGACTAAGGGAAAGCAAAGCGCAAAAGGAATGCAAGTAAAGAAGAAATAGGAAGAGAAAGGGCAACCGTGTTGCGAATTAAGGACTAAGGGAAAGCAAAGCGCAAAAAGAATGCAAGTAGAGAAGAAATAGGAAGAGAAAGAGCAACCATGTTGCAAATTGAGGAATAAGGGAAAGCAAAGCGCAAAAAAATGCAAGTAAAGAAGAAATAGGGAAGAGAAAAGGCAACCATGTTGCAAATTAAGGACTAAGGGAAAGCAAAGCGCAAAAGGAATGCAAGTAGAGAAGAAATAGGGAAGAGAAAAGGCAACCATGTTGCAAATTAAGGACTAAGGGAAAGCAAAGCGCAAAAGGAATGCAAGTAGAGAAGAAATAGGAAGGGAAAGAGAAAATATGTTGCAAGATGACGAGTTAGGGGAAGAAAGACGCAAAATCTTGTAAATATCTGTTACAATAAATTAAATATAATAGTAGTAAGGAATTTTATGATGAAAACTACTTTGTTATGATCCATGGTTTAGGGAGGAATATAAAGTGGATAATTTATTACAAATGTTTCGAGATGCATTGTTAATCTCTGAGCCAATTTATAAAACAAATGAGCTAGTATGGAATAAGTGGAATGCATACTTTAAAGATGTTGAAAACAATAATAATAAAGTATTAACCTCATCTCATGCATCTCCATCATTTACTGCATTAGTGTCTTGGTTAGAAAAAAAGCAAGAATCCGGTATTACATTAGTACAAATCTATGCGAAAATTGATTCCTATAAGGAAGAAATATATAAAGAAATTGAAGGATTTATAGAAAAAGAATTTCAAGATATAGCACTTTCAAGTTCCATAGTAGTAGAAAATGATCAAAATATAAATAAGACAAACATAGTAAACCATGAGGATTATTATGAGGTAAATAACTCTGCTGTTTATTATAAGCTAAGAGATGGGATTGCAAAAAATCAATTTGAAGAAGATGAGTTAAGTAAGGTTTTACAATATCCTATTGAAACTAAATCTTCTAATGGTGTAGCTCAGCTTTCTTCACACAAAGATGAAGATTTAAGACTTACAAATATAGAAGAAGCTGCTCGGTGGAATACCCTTGTCGATGATGTAATGAGTAATATGGATGATTTAACAGCAGATTGTTTAGATGCAATTACAATACAATGGATAAACGAAGCAAAATCTCCAGACGAATTCATTGATTTTTCTTATGAGCAAGTTTTAGAGATGTGCAACATCCCAAAAACAGTAGTCAAAAATAAAGAATACTATAGAGCAGAAGATAAAATTAAAATAGCAAAGAGAATTGCGGCTTTAGCAAGCATTTTTATCTATTTAAATGATGATAATGAGGTAGTAGTATTAAATGACCGTGATGATGATGGAGAACGTTTAGAATTAAAACGTGAAGTAATCAAAAGGTTATTTGTATTAGATTCAGTTGTATTATGGAGGCATAGTGTTACTAATGAATACATGGGCATTGAGTCTTGTCGTATTAAGCCAGGCAGCTTTTTAACCAATTACTTATACGGATCAAATAATACAACAGCGTTATTGTCTAAAAAAGCACTTGAATACAATAGTTATAGACACAAATATCATAAAAGGTTAATTCGATACTTAACATGGCAATGGAGAATTAGACAAATGTATTCATCATTGAAAAAACCATATTCTATAGGCGGGGACAAAGGGCTGCTAGCAGTAATGGATATTCCAAAAGATTGGAAGCCAAATCGTATTAGAGAACAGTTAGAAAATGTTCTAATGGATTTAGAAAATGAAAAAGTAATTTCTCATTGGGAGTATAGTGACCCACTTGATGAACAACAAATTGGGAAACGTAATTGGTTTAAAAACTATTACGCTAATTTAGGAATAACGATTTTACCGCCTGAGGAAATGCTGCAATCAATGGATAGGGTAATCGGAAAGAAATGTACAGAAGAACTTCAAGAACAATTACCTGAAGTAACAGTTGTTAAAGAAGTAAAGAAGACTGTAGAATCAGTCGAACAAATAGAGAAGAAGATCCGTGAACAAATACTGAAAGTACACAATGAAAAAAAAGTAAGCATTCGTGAAATAGCAGATGAAATTAGTATTTCTCCGTCTACATTATCTAGGTTTTGTAATTATAAAACAAAACGTCTATCTAAAAAGGCGTTAGAAAAGTTAACAAAGTGGTGTGAAAGACAAGAAATATTAGAAAAAATGTAACATAGACTAAATATTCCTTATAAAAATAGACATGCTTTAAGTATGTCTATTTTATTTGTTATCAATTATAAGAAGATAAATTCTCTAAATATAGGGGAGATAAAAGAGGATTATCAAAAAGAAATCAAACGATTTTATTATATTTTAACAGTATGGTTAAAAGTTAATAAAAGAGTCAAAATAAAAATTTAGATTTGACTAAATTAAAAATGAATAAATCAGTTCGGATACAGAAATATTAAAATGTTAAGATTGAATGTATTTATTAAAGATTATTGAGTCTAAAAGTATTTTTAGAAGCGAAGGGTTTAGGGGAACGTATTGTGAAAATAAGAATACTATTTCAATGAGTGATTATCAAAAAATGATATTAATTTATAATCACATTCTAAAATTCAGATGAAATTCAGATGTTTTCTAATGATTTGTTGAATAATGATATCATTTTTTGATACAATAGGTATAAAGGAGGGATTTGTATGACAAAGTTTATTGAGAATTTAAATGAGTATATCAATCACTTTAAGATAAAGCAAACCTTTATTATTAATCAAACAGGTATCGAAAAAAATAAGTTTTCGCGACTTCTTAATAGTAAACAACCAATAACTTATGAGGACATGAAAAGCATAGCTGAATCTTTAGATAAGGATATTTCTTATTTTACGCAAGAAAAGTTAAATTTATTAACCCCAGAATATAAAGAAAGTACTTCAATTGGTTTTTCGATGGGATTACCAAATGAAGAAAAAAAAGAACTGGCAAACCATATCTTTGATTTTCTAGAGCATATTGATGCTATTTTAAGTATTGATAAAAAGATGAAAAAGGATGCATTAAAGGTATTGGACTATGGAATTTAAAAGGTTTAGAGATATTATCATAAAAAATAGGGAATATGAAAAATGTGTAAGTAAAGATTTAAAAGAATTTTATGATCGAGTTCAATGGGATGGAGATATCCCTAAAATAATGAGAGAAATAGGTCAGAAGTTAGATGTACTAACAATAGAAATTCCAATGAAAGATGATGATTTCGGGGCATGTTTTTTTCAAACTGAATACAGTAAGTATTTATTATTGAATTCAAATCAACCTAGAAGTAAGATGTATTTTTCGTTTTGTCATGATATCTATCATATATTAAATGGTGTACCAGATCATATTAATGAAAAAAGAGAAGTGCATTTTAATCAAGATTATTTATCAAATGAAAATGAGTGTAAAGCGAATCTATTTGCTGCCAATTTATTAATGCCTGAACTGGAATTTAAAAAAATGTATAATTTATATGCTAATGACAATGATGTACTTGAAAAAACTATTATTAAGTTAATGCATTATTTTAATTCTCCATTTATTGCTGTTCTATTAAGAGTATTTGAATTGAAAATATTAAATGATATAAAAGATGTTGCTCAACTTTTAGAGTATGATAATAAAGATATTGAAAAGTTATTTGATGAACTTTGGCTAGATAAAGAAATATTGGAACCGACATTAAAAGATGAAATGCCGAATGTTTTGAATATGCTTAATAATGAAGGGGTTAAGCTTATTGAAGAACAATTGCTATCCGAATACGATTTTAAAATTATAATGGAAAGCATTGAACGGCTATATTCTCAAATAAAATATAAAAATGAGTAAACGTTATAGAGAACACCCTTCTAATTTTTCTGAAATTGAGGAATATGTAGTTTCTGATAAAAGCGAAGTAGTTAATTTATTGTTTAGGGGAAATAATTATTTCTTCTATGATACTTGTTCATTACTTCATCATTCAAAAATTCCAAGTACAAGTTATCTTATTCAATATTACAATAGTCATAATGCCATGATTATAATTACAAGAACTGTATTAATGGAATTAACATCAAATAATTTTGAGATTCACCAAACCCAAATAGAATTTATTAAAGATCTTGCCCAAAGTGGTATTAAGATATTAATTTTTGATGAAGAATTAGTTGTGGATGCTTTGCAACACATGATAGATATTAGGAATAAAGACGCTAATTTACTATTGGGATATGCAATTAAAGAAGTTATAAAACCTAAAAAGGCAGTCCATAAAATTATGAATAATATTGGAATTGATATGAAGGTTAAAATCTTAGGTAATAATCCTGGAACAAACCTATTATATGAATATTTTTTTCAATTCGCTCGTAATCAAAAAGTAACAGCGGATAGTTTGGCAGAAGAATTAGTTTTGATTTGTATAATAATTCTAACCAAAATACCTTTAGGTAAAAAATACATTTTTGTAAGTGATGATTTAGTTATTAGGCCAAATGTAATTGATATAAATACTTATACAAAGAAATATCACAATGTACAAGCCCCTTACCAATTAACGACACCAACACTTGTATATAAAATGTTTAAAAATTCCATTATTTCATCTAAAGAGGATATGCTTGCAATTTTAGATGCCGCTTTTAATGGTAATGTTAATATTTATTATGTTGGTGAGACTGATATTGAGCAACAGAGTAAGCCTTTTGAAAAAATTGAGTTAGTTGATCGAATCATTACTGAAGAAGAATTCAGGATAATTTATTAATGAAAGTAGACCATTTTTAAACAAATATTAATACTTTTTAGTTCAGCATGACTGTCAGCGCAGCGGTACAGTGTATTTGGGTATAGAATTCTTAAAAGAAAATGAAGTAAAAGGAAGCTCTACTTAATTTTTAAGTGGGGCTTCTTTCATAGAAAAGTATACAGGGGTGAAATTTTTCTTTATTTTTACTTTTTATTTTTAGGGCGGATTCTTCTACGTTTCATATAAAAAAGTAGTAAACATGTAAATGGTAAAAATATCAACAAACTGAATTTAGTATGTGCATCTTGATATTACACTTGAAAAGTGAACAAGAGGTAAGAAGTTTCATATTAAAATGACTTTTTATCTTGCTGTGCAAATATATTTTTTTCGCGAGCGGTATCTAATACATATGTTAAAACTATAATTTGGAGGAAAATAGAATGAAACACATTTTTCATATCCTCAAAAAAGATTAACAAGTACAAACTATCGAGGAGAACTTATTAAGGGTAAAAGAACTAGCTGAAACCTATGGAGAAAACATTGGTATAAAAACATTTAGTTGGTTTAGTAGGAATGCTCCATAATTCCAATATGGAAATATAGAAACCATACAGAGTTATCTTAGGTGTTGTTTACGTTAAAAATTGAATAGAGATAAACACGGTATATGAATGGAAACGTATATTATAGATTGGAGAAAAATTAGATGAGTAAGCTAGTCACATTAATGAAAAAAGTAAAGACTATGCTTTCTGAACAACAGAAAGCAATTGAAGAATTACTAATGATATTATTATTGGCGACAATTATATTTTCTATAGAAGGATTTCTGGATGGAAAATTACTTTCAAGATCTAATGAATTAAATGAAATTGTTGAACATGTAAAAAGCTATTGGTTTGTTTTACCTATTTTAATTGTATTGATTGTTATTTTTATATACGGAGTTATTAGGAATAAATATTTAAAAGGAATTATTAATTATCCAGCTTTTACCTTTAAATTTGATAAGTGGATTATTTCTATTATTTTAAGCATAGTATTTTATCGGATTGCAGTATGTTTTGGATTGTTACAGGGATCTCTGATAGTACAAACCAAAATATTAGGTGGTGCACTTTTTGCGTTCTATTTAATAGTTTTTATACTAAGAAAAAGAAGGTTTTCATCGGAGTATGATAAAAAAGAGGGAAATGAAGAAGAATTGAATGACCAATCTTATAGCTCTGATATGGCGATTAAAGAATCGAAAGATGATAAGTTAAATCGAACAGAATTTGTAAAAAGATTGGTAACTAGTGTTAATTATTGGAAGAAAGAAGAGAGCATTGTAATTGGGCTTTATGGTGAATGGGGAACTGGGAAAACCTCTGTATTGAATTTAATGCAAGAAGAATTTAATAAGCAACATGATACGATTATAGTACCTTTTAATCCTTGGTATTTTAAAGATGAAGAGCAACTTATTTTACAATTTTTCAATAAGTTAGTTACAGAAATAGAAAACAATTTTTCTGGAGAAAAAAGTAAATTAATATCAAATATTAAAGATTATTCTCAAAAAATTACATCTGTTACGTTACGAATGGGAGTAGTTAATTTCTCTTTTAAAGACTTTATAGGTAACAAAGAAGAAAACAATGATATATTTAGTCTGAAAAAAAATATTGAAGAACAACTTGAAAAAGAAAATAAAAGAATAATTGTTCTAATTGATGATATAGATCGATTAGATGATGAAGAAATACATTCAATTTTCAAACTGGTAAAAGCAATTGCTGATTTTAAATACACTACTTATATATTAGCGTTAGATGAAGAAATAGTAGCACAGGTATTATCAACTCAATATAGTGGTAAACAATCTAGTAATATGGGACAGTCATTCTTAGAAAAAATAATACAAGTACCATTGTACCTTCCACCTGTTGATCATATTGATATTCAAAATATATTATTTGGAGAAATTCAAAAAGTATTAGAAAAAAATCAGATTTTCTTACCTGATAATGAGAGAATTAGATTTGAAATGATTTGGGAACGTTCGATGGGGAGTTTTCCTTTAACCGTTAGGTCTGTTAAAAGGTATCAAAATTCAATTGTATTTTCATTACCTTTAGTTAAGGAAGAAGTAAACATAGTAGATTTTTTATGCATCGAAGGAATGCGAGTATTTTTACCGGATACATATAAATTTATATATAAACATTCAGATGCCTTTTTAACTGCTGGTAGCCCAAAAACAAAAGAGCTTCATGAAGAATATAAATCTATTTTAGATGGAGTTTTCAAGGATTTTACTAATCAAGAAAAGAAAAATATTGATTACCTAATAAATATATTATTTCCTAGGAGTAAATATCTATTCACTGGTCAAGAAAATGATATAGCAGCGTATGATGAAAATTGGGAAGTGGAGAAAAGAATTTGTTCAGCTGATTATTTTAATAAGTATTTTGCATATTCTGTACGTGATGGACAAATATCTGATAAGAAATTTAATGATTTACTTAATGAATTGAAAAATGAAGATATTACTAGTGTAATTAATAAAACTAAAGATATAATTAGTGCACGTAATTACTTAAAGTTAATTGGAAAAATTCAAATGATTTTAGATGTATTAGAGCCAAGGCAAGCGGAAATTTTAATGATGTGCTTAGTAGAATTAGAGGATTCAATTCCTGCTGGAGGAATTGGAAATATGAATAATCTACAACAGACAGCCCTGATAATAAGTAGACTTTTAAGCATACAAGCAGAAGATAGAAGAGCGGATGTTATTGAGAAAGTGATGAAATCAATAGATAAGTTACTGTTTAGTGTAGAATTATTAAGATATCTCGATTTAGCTTCTAGAAATGAGCATATTTTAAAAGAGAATGACATAAATAAAGTAGCTATAAGCGTTATAGAAAAAATAATACCAGAATTAGGCGATGAGAATTTTCTAGATAATTACGGAGTAAATGCTTCTACGATAGTATCTATGTTAAGTGAATTTGGAAGTGAAAATCATAAAGATAAATTAAAAATAAGCCTAAATAAATGGGTTAAGAAAGAAAATGGTGTAGAAAAATTATTAATAGGATTTGCACAGAAATCTTATAATCCTAAGAATGATAGGTATACCTTTAGTAATTTTGATGTGGGTAGTTATTCTAGATTAAAAAAAGCTGTGGGGAAAGATGGAATAGATTCTATAATAGATATTATAGAAAATAAATACCTCCAAGATTTTTTATACATGTCGGAATATGTAGGGAATACAGATTTTGAAAAAGTTGCTTTTGCGTTTTGGCGTGAACACCATAGTATGCTTGAGGCAAGGGATCAAGGAATTTAGTTGTTGAAAGATACAATACAAAAATTAAAGAACATGATGTATCAAAAAAGAATTAGGTGATGAGACTCGAAATAAACTAGGTAATTGGATAGAGAGACAAGAGGTAGTTAATCTGCTGTCAACATTTTTTAAAATAAATATACATGTACAAAAGGACTTAATCAAAGTAATGGTTAGGTCTTTTTGATATGTGCATTTTATAAAAAAGAAGATCGAATAGAAATTAGAGCAATACTTATTATGAAGTTTTGTTTTTACATAGTAAAGTAGATAATATATAAGCAAAGAGCAAAGAGCAAAGAGCAAAGAGCAAAGAGCAAAGAGCAAAGAGTAAAGAGCAAAGAGTAAAGGGTAACAGGAAAGAGGGAACCAATTTGTGTAATTGTGACATTTGTGAGGAAAAAAATATAGAATTCCAATGTAACATAACAGGGGGTGCTGTTTGTGAAAGCTGTTGCAATAACTTTCAGCTAAAAAAACTTAGGGGCAATTGGAGTGATTTTGTAAATATAGGAAAAGATGAGATGGAATTTTATTATATTAGTGAATCTTGCCTAAAATGTGAGGGGTTAATAAGAAATCAAGAAGTTGAATTAGGTGGGCTCGGAGTAATAGTTAACTATGAGTACAATTGTAAATATGTTTTTAATGGTTTTAGGGATTCTTATGCAAATAAATTTTTTCATAAGAAAAAAACTATATTACTAGAGTCCATGAATTCACTAGATATTCATGGAGTATATGATTTAGCGGAAGCATATTACTTCTTAGAAGAATATGAAAAAGCAAGAAAATTGTTAGTAGTTTATAGAGATAAAAATACTCATAGTGAAGTCTTGTTACTATTAGGAAAGATATATTTTCAAACAAATGACTTAGAAGCAGCTAAGGAGTGTTTATTAAAGTCTTTAAAAATAAATGAGGATCACGCGGAAACTTATCGTATCCTGGGAGAGATATATCAAGCAGAAAATAATCTTATAAAAGCTGTATATTATTTTAATCAAGCAATTGAGTATTTTGAATTAGACCTGTACGATAGACCAAATGATGATTTTCCAAAATATTCACATCTTGGATTAGCAATTATATATTCTAAGTTAAATCAGCATGATGAAGTAATAAAATCGGCTAGGGAGTTTTTAGAATTTCAATATAATTGGAATACTTTGAAGGAAATGGTACGTGAGCAAAGAACGGGTGAAAAAAACTATATAGGTTTTGATGGGTTTTTTACATGTGCTATCGTATACGAATTAATGGCATTAAGTTTTTTAGAGAAAGAGGATCTAATCTTGGCTGAAGAATATATTGACCGTGCTCAAGAATTAAATCCTGAAAATACAAATATTGCTATGACCAAAGGGATAATTATAGGTAGAAAGCATAACGAGGGGAAAGTAAGTGAGTATAGAGAGCAAATTAGTTTATTAAAACAGAGTGTAGAATTGAGAGCTAGTAGTATTAACAAACTTAAAACGCTAAGACCAGAGGAGCAGGTCAAACTGTTTACAGGAAATGAAGAAGAAAGTGTGTCGAGTTTTCTGATAGGAAAAATATTTGATAATTTAAAGATAATCGAGAATTTATCATCAATTGTTACGCCATCTCAGAATAAAGCTGCTGAAGAGGATAGATATACAGATTTGTTTAAGTCACATATGGATTCCAATTTAGTAGATACCTTTGGGTGGATTACTCATACCCAAAGCAGAGGGGGATACACACGTGAAAAGCTAGGAGATAGAGGAGGAATAGGAGAAAGGGATCTAGTTATTCGTTCTCATCAAAATAAAGACTTATTAATGGGTGAAGCTCTAATATTGAAAGGGAAAGATACTGCAAGCATAAAAACCCATACTCAGAAAATTTTTGGATATGATATAGGGAATTGTAACTTCCACTTAATTATTAATTGGGGTTTTAGCGAAAAGCCTGATTTAGTCTGGAATGATTATAAAAAATTAGTAATTTCTCGCCAAGATGGTATTTATGCAGTAATTGAACATGGAGAAACAGAGAATTTATATCCAGGGATTAACAAACAAGGAATAAGAACATTTTACACGAAACATTCTACAGATGTTGAGAGTGAGGTTGCTACCGCGATTCATGTGTACGTTGATGTATTAAAACAAATGAAGCGTGAAGGTGCTGAATTAGCAAGGAATAATATAATGTGAGACACTCTTACTATATTAAAAAAAAGAGCCATATTAAAATGGCTCTTTTTTATTTAATGCTTATGCTTTCTGGGAAAATATATCTTTTTTAATAATATTAAATAATTATGTGGATATGCTAAGTGCAGCAGTCTAGAGCCTTTTCATTTAAAATGGATCCTTAGTGTTAAGAGATATTAATTAGCAGTAAATGAATATATATTTCGCTACATCTGCGCTAAGGATAGAGTATAAGAAAGGAATCTTTGCGCTTCCAGCTTGAAAAGTGAAATAAGTGCTAGGAACACTTAGCTAGAGAATGTGTTGATGGAAAGACAACAGAAATTGTTAAAGAGATGGAGGTCTTTATTATCATGAATTTCATATGCAGTATAGATGTAAGGAGAGCTTTGGTCTCTCCTTAATTTTTTAAAGTGGTAATCTGGATAATGTTTGGAGATTTATTGAATTTAGGGTGGGATATCTACATACCACTAGATATTGGTTTGAAACCTAACGAATATTAGTGGATTATACCCCGGCAGCAACAATGGCTTACCTCGATGGATTCATACTCTCTCAACGGGATTAGAGAAGAAGTAATAAAAATCATAAAAATTTACTTTTATTGCATAAACAAGATATTTGGAGGAAACATAAAACTGTAAAAAATCTCAGAGGTACTTTGGGGGAATAAGAATGGATGATCTCTTACTTAAGTTAATATCCATGTACCAAAATGACGGAACGCTTATTCTTGATATCGAGAAACTTCAACTAGATAGTGTTAAACGCTTATTTGAAGACATGGAAATCAGCAAAATGTTAAAAGTTACTGAACTGCCTTCTAAACCAGAGAAGATGGAAAATCGGATCCTTTTTAGAGGTAAAGTCGAAGGAAACGCGTTATTAGCTACAGATCAATTGCTTACCTTTGCGTTTTTAGAACATGAGCAAAAAATCGAAATTATAATTACAATCCCTCTCAGTCCAGGATCTTTGTGGAGTGAGAGATTTCCAGACTTAAAGGATAGTCCGTTTTGGCGTGATATTCAACTATCGGAGCATGCGGTTTCTCTAAGATTAGCCTCAGCAGATGGTATGTTAGATATTCCCGGAGAAGAACCATTGCAAGCGGGGATTAACTTTCTCGGTAACTTCGACTTTTCTACTGGTGGACTGGTCATTCTTCGTTGGTTGGAGCAGCGGGTTAACCAGTTAGCTCCAGCAAGGTCCATAATTACGTTTAAGCCTTTTGCTTTCGAGATCCCGGTATTTAAAGTGGCACTCAATTCAACGAACGTTCGTTTGCAATTGGAAGCGGCGGTGGTTTACCCAAAAACGGACGGTAAGCCTGCGTTCACTTTCAAGGCCAATATTGAATTATTTAAAAAATGGAATCTTGAGCTCACAGGTGAGGTGGAACCTGACGGTTCGGTGATTTTGAACACCGTACCGCAGAGAGGAGCAGACATTCACCTTCCCAAGAGGATTAAATTAATAGCCGACATACGTATTACACCTGCCGCTGAAATTTTGGTGACTCGATACGTTCTGGAATTCGGCAAGTTGATACTGCCCATAGAGGAAATATCTTCTGATCGTATTACCGGGCACGTTGAAGGGGGGACGCTTGAACAATTATGTGATGCTGTTGGCTTCCAAATTCAACTCCCGAAATCGCTTAATTCCATTTCTAACATAAGCTTTATCTACGAGGTCACGAAGGGAACTTTTGTGCTTACCGCGGAACGGACTGCTGAAGGTGACAAGGTCGTTTTAGCGGGATTAAGGAATGATGACAATTCATGGATCTTCGCGATTTCCTGCACCATAGACCGATCCATTAGCCTTGCGGACTTACCGATGGTTAAAGGGAAATTGCCTGCCGCGGAATCCGTGTCCATTCAAAAATTTCAAATCTTAATACCACTTAACGCTACTGCTGTCATAACAATAAACGAGATCAAACAATTAAACGAGTTATTACAGCAAAATCCGGTCTTTCCAGAGGAGGATCTTAACGGAGCAGTGCTGCGTGCGGAGATGTCGGTAGGAAACACAATAATACCTTTGCACCTAATGTTAGCAGAACTTACCTCCAATGGGGCAAGTCCATCGAATTTGCTGCTTGCAGATGTGGGTGGAAAAACAAAATGGTGTGAGGTTCAAAGAACGTTAGGCCCTTTACTTTTTAAACGGATTGGCCTTCGTCTTGTCGATGACGGGCTGGATATCCTTGTAGATGCAAGTCTGACTATTGATGTATTAACGGTTTCACTTTTGGAACTGGGCGTTCATCTACCTTTTCAATCATTCAAACCGGAGTTCAGACTTAATGGTATCGGGGTTGACTACGAAACAGGTCCGGTGGAGGTAGGCGGAACATTCCTCCGGAATCTCGAAAAAGCCTCTTTTGATGGGGGGGCTGTGGTTAAAGCTTCAGAGTACTCGTTAGATGCGGTAGGGTCGTATACAGAGTTAGCGGAGCCGTCCTTATTTGTTTTCATGAGAACTGAGGGTAACTTCGGAGGACCTCCGTTTATGTATATTACGGATTTAACCGGAGGTCTCGGATACAATCGTACCTTAAGAGTACCAGAAGTCCATGAGGTCGATGATTTTCCGCTACTTCAGAAAGATCTAAACTCAGATAAAGCAATCAAGAATTTACAGGATCAGGATTGGATTGAACCGGCGCTTGGAGAACATTGGCTGGCTGTAGGGATGCACTTCACAACGTATCAGTTTGTTAAATCGCGAGCAGTTTTAGCTGCCATCTTTGGTCGGGAATTCGAGTTAGCGCTCCTCGGTATCTCCAATCTAACTATACCTGAGTCCGGAGGTCCTAAGTTCGCGGATGTAACAATGCAATTGAGGGCGATCATCCGCCCTGCAGAGGGGTTATTTGGGATATCTGGTGAATTGATGCCAGAATCTTATGTGCTTCATGAGAAATGTGAACTAACGGGTGGATTTGCTCTATATGCTTGGTTCGGCGACAGCCATAAGGGTGACTTTGTATTATCCGTTGGTGGATATCACCCGGCTTTTCAAAAGCCGGAACATTATCCGACCGTGCCCCGGCTAGGCTACAATTGGTCAGTAGAGCCCAACCTGACGATTAAAGGGGAATCCTATTTCGCCATTACACCAGACTTTTTAATGGGTGGTTCCAGTTTAGAGGTGCTCTTCCATGCAGGTTCTCTCCGGGCTTGGTTTCGAGCAGTGGCTGACTTTTTTGCTCAGTGGAAACCCTTTAAGTTCTCTGTCGAAGTCGGTATTCGTGCGGGCATGTCCTTTCGAGCACGGGTTGCAGGAATAAAACTGCATTTTGAGGTAGAAATCGGTGCAGATTTAGAATTATGGGGTTCTCCTATTGGTGGACGCGCTATGCTGGGACATCGTTACTGCAAGTTAACGGTAGGTTTCGGAGCACCTCAAGAGAGTGTATCGGATAAGAGTACAGTAGGCTGGAAAGAGTTTCGAAGCTTATTGCCTGAGAATCCTTGTACCATAAGAATAGCTGACGGCCTTGTCCGCAAAGAAGAAGTAAGCGACGAAGAAGATATTTATGTAGTCCGTCCCGATCAATTTAAAGTAGTTGTCGACAGCGCGATCCCCGTTAAAAAAATATTTGTTGATGAGAAGGAATGCTCTGGCGACTCAGTATATATTCGTCCAATGGATCTTAACTTCGAACCGACCTATAAGATCGAAATAAAATTAGCTTCGGAATCCTTTAATCCTATTCAGTGGCGTATTGACCCAAGAATATCTGAGGTCCCATCGGTACTCTGGGGCACTTCAAGTGATGCAAAGTTAATATCTCATCTTACAGGGGTTAGCATTGCATCTCCCCGTGAAAATATAGAGCCTCTGAAGCTAAGTATCTCAGAAAATTTACTCTACCATGATTTACCGCGTCAAGGGATACAGGGCGAACCAGAGGAATCAGGAGAGCCCTTCAATGCATATCAAAGTTCATCCATTGTCGCGAATATCATGAATCCGGATATTAAGATGAATCGCCAACGCCTGCTCGAAAGTCTGACAAGTGCAGGTGTATATCAAGGGCCTAAAGCCGATGGTTCCTTGAACCGGTTTGCGACTGGGTATGACAGATATATACCAGAGCCTCCAAATAAGGTCAAAGGAATGAATTAGGAAGGAGTTTGAATATGGAAGCCACACTGAATTTATACGATCGTCAGGTTCCACAGCTACAGGCAGGCGAATATGTTGTGGAAGCGAATTTGGACATGGGAAGTCAAGCAATTACCGAGAAGTTAGAAGCAGATCCATTAAAGATTCGAGTTAGCGGTCCCCGATTTTTTTTAAGCGAGGGTGATGTTAAAGAATATTATCCTCCGTCTAAGGCTTCGGGTAATTTTAGCTATATTCTCCCACACATCGTTTTCAATAAAAGAGTGTTACCTTGGGAAAGAATTCTGGATATCAATGAAGCCAGTAGTTTGCCATGGATGGCCCTGTTGGTTTTCGAGGAAGATGAGTTGATTGGAGGCGCTGAATCGGATACACAGATCGAAACTATGACTGTAGAGATGTTATTAAGTGATAGTGATGAGAATATCCTGAAACCTGACATCAAACTAAAAAATGTACCTATACATGAGCGGTCCATGAAGTGCAGCACTATCTCGTTTTCAGGTGATTTATTCGATTGGATCGTACCCAAATGGGCTACCATCAAAAGGCTTCCCCATGTCCGTGAGGTGGACCTCACGAATAAGGCGTTTCTGCCTCTAGAAGAAGGACAATTCGCTGTATTGCCGTCCCATCGTCTTCCTTCCAAGCCTATGGGACGAAAAATCATCGTCCATTTGGTATCTCTGGAAGGCTGGAATGATTATTTGAAGCCCGATTCCCAAATGAAGGCTGCAGGAAAAAAGGTAAGAATGGTTTCTCTACACAACTGGAGTTTTATTAACGCTGAAGAAAAGGGCACTTTCAGTGATATCATGAGTAAAATGGCAGAAGATTCAAATCGGTATCTAATCCTACCAACGTGCCAAATTGACCCGAGTGTACCCGAGGGGGTCTGTAAACGAACAGAAACGGGGTATGTGCCTAAGTATTATAAAATGTTGTCAGGAGAGCATACTTTCGCCTGGTATCGAGGTCCACTAACAAAAAGCAAAATAGGTCTTACGGCCAAGTCAGATCCCTTCCGTACTTCGTCGGGTGCTATGATCTATGATGAGTTAAATGGCGTTTTTGACCTAAGTTACTCTGCGGCGTGGGAACTGGGACGAAAACTGGCACGTGCTGATAAATCTTTTTCAACAAGGCTGCTGAAAGTAAGGCAGAATACAATTCGGCTTGCAGATAAATTATTAAAACAGCAACAAAATGGATGGATGTCAACCGCATTCCTGGATCTCAATTTTGCATGTCCAACAGAGGATTGCCAAAGGGTAGAAAAACAAATTGTTCAAAATGTAATAGGGTTGGGAGATTCGGCATTGTTTCAAAAGATACATTCGGTTATGACTGGCCAATTGAGAAAAGAACTCCAGCGGGAACCAGAAAGGAAAATGGATCCAGAAAGGGTGGCGGAAAATTTTGAACAATTCAATGTTCCTCAGCGAACACAAGAGCAATGGTGGGAACACGCTATGTTACAACTGTCTAGCGAATGGGAACCTATTTCAAAGTGGCTTGGTGAATTATTATTGTTCAAGAACATCCCTTTGTCCTATCTAGTACCGGATTGGCGTATGCTACCACCCGATTCAATTCGTTTTTTTCGCGTTGATGCAAATTGGACGCATGCGCTTATGGATGGTGCGTTAAGCATCGGGTTCCAATCCACCTTAGATTACCAGATGCTCGGTGTAATCCGAAAAACGTTGATTGAACAGGCATATTGGCTCTCGGCTCAAGAAAGGCCGAAGCTATTTGGGAGATCAATCGTAGAACGTTCTCAGTATAACTATAAGGAACGTACAGGTTTCTTGATGCGCTCCAGTTTGGTCGATAAGCTTGAGGGAATGACGATAAAGGTAGCCCCCCGATCTAATGAGGAAGCGACGATACTTCTTACAGAAAAGATTCAGCCTACGCTTTTGTTTTGCTTAATTGAGGGAGTTCCCAGTTCCATTGAGATCGCGGAGCCGCAGGAAAGTTTAAGGTTTGGAGCAGAAAACGAACAACTATTACTTGACTATCGCTCTCTAGACAAAGGAAGTGAGGGGCAGGATCTTGGAGATATCTCTCTGCCTATTGATCCCCAACATAGAACAGTCCTTATAGAGGATCTTGTGAAGGAGTTACTCCCAAAGCTAAATCGTCAAGAACTCTCACCTGCCGAGTTAGGTTTGCAGTTGTATAACCTATCAGATCGAATGAAATTCGATCTAGCATGGTAAAGGAGGAACAACCATGGAACGAAATCTTTTACTTCAGTATGATCTCCTGACCGAACCAAGCCCGCTCCGAGCGAGTCCTGCTGAAGGTGATCGACGGATGGCACGAGTCACTTTCGTCATATCAAACCCTCATGAACAACCAGTTATCTGCTCACTCATCCGAATAAAACTGGAGATTGGGGATTATGCACATAATTTAACGGATGTCCCACAAGGAATTCGAATTGAAATGAATCCCTCGAATCCGACGCATTGGTCGTTTTCCTATGATGACCATGGAACAGTTGAATTAAAAGCTCAAACGGAAAGGGCTCGAAAGTTTACTTCGGAAGCGCTTACGGTCACTTTATCGAACATTGCGGTGAATCGGGAACCGGGTACCTTTGAACTACAAGTTGAAGAAGAGGCTGGGTACGAAGATGATTTTATAGATTTGCACATAACAAATTTCTCAGCAACCAAGTTTCCTGAGGAACCATGGATCGAAAAATTTCAGGCACTCCCCGATGAGATTGATCCCGGACAAGAAACGACGCTCACTTGGCACGCGGCGGAGCAATCCGGTTACTTACTGAGTCGAGAAGATGGAGAATCCGTAGATGTTTCCCATCTAAGAGAATGGAAGGCTCAAAGGTTGAATTGTTCAACAACGTTCACTTTGAGTGCCATAACTCAAGCACATGGAGAATCTTTGGAAATTAAACGGCATGTTCATGTGCGTGTACGGCGACCTGAGATTCAAGAAGTTAAAGCGGAGCCGAATGTACTGAAGAAACAATGGGGAGGGAAGGTGAAGCTAAGTTGGAAGGTTAATAAATGGACTGAATATGGTGAACTAATGACGGGAAACGGCAGTCTTATTACGCAGTGGAGAGGGGATGGGGAAGCAGAAGTGATTCCCGATTCCACGAATGCTACCTATATCCTTCGGGCTTACTACAAGGATATAGTCTCTGCGGAGAAGGTTGTGACCATTGCGCTTGATCCGGGTGATGTCGAATTCAAAAGCCGTCCTGAAATTGCATATCCTGGTCAGTTAATTACGGTAGAATGGGCATGCCCCCCTGATACTAAGGTTCTATTTGAAGGACAGGAGAAACAACCAGTGGGATCACAAGAAGTTACTGTAGGTACCGATGGAGTATCAATTTATTGGCTACGGTATCAACGGCAGGGTGGAATGTGGATGGAAAGACGCCTTCCTGTGCAAGTCGGTTCCTATGAGTTTTTTTTCACGAGACGTAAGTTTGAATTGTCAAATACCGCAACAGACGGAACCATATATACATATCGCTTTCAGTTTACTGATCCAATGAAACTCCTCTTTACCGTTTTGGTTTCGGGGACGGAGGTATGGTCCGAGGATATGTGGTGGGAGCGGGAGGAAGAGTTGATTAAAGTTCACAGTCAAGAGGGAGATCGGTTTCGATTGCTGATCAAGCCCGATGCCTTAGTCTTGATTCGTGTTTTTGAATCGGATATTCCCTATGCATTTGAGACACATCAAAACATTTCCATGCCCACAAAGGAGGCCCCTTAACCAAGATGCCAGAAAATATGCTCTTTGTACCCATCCAATTGGAAGCACTTGTTGTGAACGAGAAAATGAGAGTGGAGCGAAATTTTAGGCGCTTCCATAAAAATTACGATAATCTGACGGAATTTCTATCGCCTGAGCCCGAACCTTTTTCAGGTGGTCAAAATGATTTTAACCAGTATTCAAGCAATGAAGGGGTATATTTGCATTGGACTCTACCGGATGCCCTTAGAACGGGCTCCGATAAATCAGGCGAAATCGAATTCCCCAAAGTACCAAACCGCTGGCTCATTGTAAGGAGTTGTGGGATCAAGCAAGATCCTCTTGTGGCTTGGATTGTTGAGAGCGATGAACTAAGCGCTAAAGAAGGAACGGTTCCATATAATCATCCTGACCATTCACCAATTAAGCAAACGTTTATTGGGAGAAAGTTACCGCTTGAGAGTTGGGAGGAAAAAAAACCTCCAGGGCATAAGCTATTCTTAACCGCTCTAGGAACTGGAGATCTCACATTTACTGCCTATCAGCCTCAAGTGGAAAATATGTTCTCTATTCATGATCCGCTGACAGATGAAGGGTTGGAACAGACAATGTTGTCCTATCTAGTGGTGGGATGGTACTCCAATCCAGCATACGATCCAGTGGCCGATTGGAGAACACCTTCCGACTATCTAAAATTGTTAACTAGACTTGGATGGGATCCAAAGGACGCTGAAAAAAAGACCGCAAAGAGGAGTTTGTATCACGGTTCGGTCTATAAAGTCCTTTGGGACCGACAGGGGGATATCCCTATTTCCACACGTGATGAAGTAAATCTTTCACTTGCTGTGGGCAACACTTCACTTGATGCCTTGTCTGCTCTGATCAAAGAGAATTGTAGTGATGATACAGATCGACTCATCTCCACCGTAATCGATGCACTCCAGCACAATATGTTATCCGAAATTGCGGATAGTGATGGTGCGCTGACTCTAGACCAACATATCCAGCAAAGCGCTTTTGGGTCAGAAGAGGGTGGGAAAATCTGGACTGTGGTTAGAAAAGAGGAAAAGAAGTCTGCGGGACATTTGGTTTTAACTCAACGTCAAGAAAGTAAACTACGCGGCTTAAACCGACTACAAACCAAGCTCGAAGAAGCTGACAGAGAGGTAAGAAAGCTTCGGCGTAAATTGTATGAACTTTGGTGGAAGGCTGGACGGGCCCAAGCTATCGCAGATGATAACCAAGGGAGATGGCCGAACGAGACAAGTTGTGAGCGGTTCGAACTTAGCATCCATTCCGTAATTCGAGACTTGAAGGAAAAGGAAAGAACGTTAAACAATTATGCTAGTGAGTTTCAATCCTTCGACTTATCATGGTTGGGTAACAATCTCGTATTAAAGCCAATTGCTTTACCTCGTTATTGGTTACAACAAGACCCTGTGCTCCTTTTCGCCGGGCTACCTTATGAAAAACAAGAACAACTGCCTTTTTACACACGACATCTGAATCAATTGTTTCAGGGGTTCGAATATATGAAGGAAGATAATTCTGTAACTATTACATCGGCCCAATTGGATGAGTTGGTGCCCCAGCTTCAACTGAAGAACTTACCGAAGAGCATCGATGCCCTGATCCGTGAATTTGTACTCCTCGACCCTATGAATGATCGCATAATTGGTCAACTTACTGGTGCTTCGGAAATGGAATGGATGGGGAAACAAATCTTGGGAACATCACCTGCTCTTAATCGTATGTGGACGCAGCCATGGGATCCGCTTTATTTGGAATGGGAGGTCGAATGGCACCCCGTACCGTATAAAAACTATAGGTTTGATGGAAGTGACTATGTTTGCCAATCCTTAAGCAATATAGAAGATTCTCACCATGTGATCGGTGGTCGCACCTATCTAGACCATCAGGCTATGTTCTCCCTAAGGGCACGTATTAAGCAGTTCTTAAAGGATCACCAGGAACTTGGCGACGATGAAAAAAATCAGTTAAATCAATTAATTGCAGCTGTCGGGGATTGGAATATATTATCTCAAACTTTAAGTGGTCTCCATAAGCAACTTGCCATGAGAGATATTCGGATGCATCGTACACCAGAAAATGTGTTAGAGGACAGTATCTGTTCATTATATTCAGATGCTGAGATTGAAGATCTCATTCATGGAGAATACACAGCAGTTCCTGATCCCGGACAACCTTACATGGATCATGATGAAAAGACAGTATTTCAAGCCATCCGTAGTGGACAATTATGCTTCCATCGACTGACAATCGTTGATCGGTTTGGACAAACCATCGAAGTGCTGCAGCAGGAACAGGCTGCCTGCCCGCCGGTGCATACGGCTAAGCCTAGCGGCATGAAGGCGGAACTCCCCATTAGCGATGTACAGCCAGATCGATTTATACACTTGCGCCCAAGATTATTACAGCCTGCCCGTTTGCATTTTCATTGGATTAGTGCAGAAAACCCCGAGCATCGGTTGCATATGGAGGAGAAAGTGAATCCAATTTGTGGTTGGATTCTTCCCGATCATATGGACCGTTCTTTGACTGTTTATGACCAGGACGGAAGAGCACTAGGTGAAATTCGAAGAATTTATCCAGATGGAGTAGAGCAGTTACAATGGCTACCTGATCCGATAAGTGGAGAAAGTTTAAAAGATTTGAAAGAAGTGAACAAAACTCAAGAGCTAGCCCAGATGATAGAAGCTCTGATACTTAAGGCTAAGACGCCTGGCTTTGACGATTTCATGGAGGCTGTAGACCGCACGTTATGGACGATTGATCCATCTAGTGAACTGGAGGACCAGTACTTGTCCGTTTTGATCGGACGTCCTATCGCTGTTGTACGTGCTATGTTGAAGCTTGAGCTTGAGGAAGACAACCTTTACGATCCGGATTGGCGTAAGACTTTTACTACACCAACGAATCCGTATAAGGACATGCCATTTTCCGTCTCACTCGGATTTGCGGATTTAAGCTCGGACGGGCTTTTGGGTTATTACCTGAACGGTAACTATAATCATTACTATTCGGTGAGGGAAACAGAGCATCCACAGGATACCGCTGACCAAGATCCCTATGTTGTATTGCAGACAGCGGAAAATTGTCCCCGATTGACCTTTACTAATGAAAGTAAGGCCTTTGTCACAATGCTTATGGTACCCCAAGCTAATGTACATGCTTATTCAGGTATCCTACCAATCAAAAGCATCTCGCTTCCTAAACAATTCATTACTGCGGCATTAAGTCGCTTGGAAGTGACGTTCAGAGCAGGACCGCTGTTGTCTACTTTTGTCTCGGGTACTACTGATTTAGAGGAGGTACAAACTCCATCCTTCCTTCTACCAATGTCCCAAGAAGCAGAAATGAACTGGAATTGGGTTGAATTTGACCTAGATGCGGATATGGAGAAGGCCCGAATTTTCCCTGTCAAGCCATGGGTAGCCAAAGATGCTCCGACCGATGAACCTTTATCACTAAGAGAAGGATATGAAAGACTTAAAATCAATTTAATGGAGCAATAAAATGGTAAGCAAAAAGCAGAACGAATCTCTGGAATCGTTCTGCTTTTTAGTTTCCACAAGCTGAGGTAAATGGTATGCTCATCAAAAATGGGCCATTTGAATACGTAGTGGATTTGGGGATCCCGAATCTCGTGCTTCCTGTTCAAATTTTTCAATAAACTTCGAGAATGTTTCATCGTATATTCGTCCGCCGTTAGGATCAATGATATGAAGGGTAGTTCCTAGAACTGAACCGTCCCCAGAAATTCCATTGATGATCCTTGCGTGGATTGAAAATTCTTTGCTCGGATCTTCATCGGTAGTTGCCCAAAGTGGACCATGCGTTTTTAACAATCCTAGAATCCCGTCGATGGTATAGCTCTGAGGGATCTCGCCCACTAAGCCAACTTTATCTAGCAATGCTTTTTTCTCCGCCCCCAACAAGCCATTGTTATTGTTGAATTTCTCAAGATAAATGTCGTCCAGAGATAGCAATACCGACTCGATTTTCAGTGATGTTTTGTTTTTCCAATTAATTAACATGGTCAATACGGTGGCCCAGCAAACGTTTGAAGAAGGTTGTTCTAAGACAGGGATTGTTCCTGGTACGACGTAGTCTTCGAAAGTAAATAGTTGTTCATTTTTTTTCAATTATTTCTACCTGCTTTCCTAAGTTTTAAATGGTTTTACAAGTTAGTTCTGCCCCATATTCCTGAATTTACTCAATTATTTATAAGCAGATTCTTAATGGCCGTGGTTTGGAGTGCGCTTAAAATAGAAAGTCAAATACAATTCGAATTCACCAACATATTCCATAAGGGGCAGTAATACGTGTTAAAATACTGTTTGTGAATTTAACCAGAAGAGCATGTGAAACGATAACGTATTATCAAGCAAATCTAAGGATTTTGTTAAGATTTAGGTAATTAAGCTTTTAAAACTTAGAAAATAACTTGATTCTATTATATTAATTGTGTAATATATGGTTATATTGTTAGTTTATTTGATTCCGTTTATTCCCACACCTTTTTTTGTGTTGTGGTTGAGTTGTAGAAGCAAGTTGCGTCTTGTTTCAATTTTGAAAGGGCTTCTTTGAGCCGATTAGTGTATATATAGCTTTTTTTGCTATGCACATTTTTAATCGACTTGAAGAAGCCCTTTTTGTGTTGTTTTCAAGTTTGCAGGCGGGGTTATTTATTATTCATAAAATAACAAATTAAACAGTAGAGGAGATAGTAAAATGAAAAAAGATTGTAGACACTTACAACTAGTACCAACAGTAGAGGAACATAAAACACGAATGGAAAAAAATCAGAAATCATATGCTGCACCAGCGATGTCATCTGAATCCAGAGCAAGAGTGAACCAAATGAGAGGATGTTTTGAAGCTGAAATTATATTACCAGATGGGAAATTTCAATACTTTAAACCAGATACTCTTAATGAAAAGGTTGCCATTCAAGAAATCGCTTTATACATTGAAGGTATACAGGAAGCAAAAGAAGGCTACGTAATCTTATGGCGCTTTGTCGGGCAACAAAGTTTTTACCATGGTACAAAGATCGTAGCTGAACCGAAGTTTCGTACAATCCTACGTAAGCTGAAAGATTATTTTTTCGATTACGAAGAAGTTGTATATGAACCTGAAAAATAAGAAGGATAGAGGGATATGAAAATGAAAAAAGATAACATTTGGACAGAATTAGTTGATCCAAAAGAGCAGGAAATAAGAAAGCCATCCCAAGAGCCGGATGATATTTTTGCTGGTATGGGTGAGCTGCCGGAGATTACAGATGAAGAACTACCATTTTAATAAAGTCGAGGTAGTTTATAGAGGATAAAAGGAAGAACTAAGTGATGTATATACTTGGATCTTCCTTTTTTTATTGTAAAAAAAGAACTCGGAGGGAAACATTATGCGAATAGGAAATGATTTGGCGGCTGGATTTTATCCAACACCATTAACAGAAGGGAAACACTTAATACAGCTATTACAAATGGAATCAGAGCGAGCTTATGCTTGCTTTGATCCATGTTGTGGAGAAGGTACAATCTTAAGAAGTTTTGCAGATAAGGTGAAACAAGTTGGTATACAACTTGATACATATGGTGTGGAATTAGATGCAAATCGTTATAACAAAGCAAAAGAGCAATTAGATGTTGTGATACGCTCTGGTTTTGAAAATATGATGATTAGTCATGACTATTTTTCGCTCATCTTCTTAAATCCACCGTATAATACGGAGCTTCGGACAGAAAAAAAGAAATCAGAGAAAATGGAATTTAATTTCTTAAAGCGTGCACATCATTATTTACAAGATGGTGGCGTTATGGTGTATGTCATTCCATACGATCGTTTTGCTCAAGATGAAATTAGCTACTTTTTAGCTAAGAATTACGAGGAAATAGGATTAATGCGTTTTGGTGATGAAAATGAAGAATTTGAGCAATTTAAGCAATGTGTCTTTATTGGTCGTAAGCGTACAGCTACGAAAAATGATACATATTTTAATGATCGATTCGCTAATTTTTGCGAGAATATGTCAGAACTAGATTTTGTCAAAGCAAATGTGAATACATTAGCGCAAATGGTGAATCGTAAAAATTGGATTATACCAGAATTGAAATATAATAATAAATTGATTTTTACATCTCGCGTGGATTATAAAGACGCATATGAAGGTGTAGGCAAATCAGAGGGAATCGTATCATTAAAGAAACGCTTAAATAGAGGGAATGGTTACTCACTTCAAGGTGAGAAAACAGCTGCTGAAAGTGCAAAGATGCCGATTGCTTCTGGACAATTAGGACTATTGCTGATAACAGGTGTAGCAGATGGTTTGCTTGGTGAAGGTAATACACTCCATGCTGTTCGTGGATCTGAAAATGTGTTTTTTGAGAGTTCATTCGAGCAATTGGAAACAACAACGAAAGAAGTTGTATTACAAAAACGCCGTGCGAAATTTATCACAGCAACACCAACTGGTGAAGTCAAAGAACTTGTCTAGGAAAGGAAGAGGATTATGTCTGTACTGTTAGGGATAGGAGCGCTATGCATTGTATGGGAGTTTAGTAATTGCGTATTCCGTATTGTTATTGTTCTTACAGTCATTTGCCTATGTGCATCTCAATCTGGTACAGGTGAAAATTTTGTAGTGTTTGAGCAATTCTCACTTTTCAAGGGTGCAGGCGATATGCTACATGATGCTGAACAATCATTACCAGAGTGGAAACAGTTTGTAGATTTTTAAACAATAAATTGAATGAGTAGGACATGAAACGTATCGAATTAGATGCGTTTTTATTTTTAGGAGGGAAAATTATGATACAAGAAATGATTCAACAAGATACATTTGACCAGGAACAAACACCAGCGATGTTACAACTGGAGGCAGCTACTGCTTCTCATTCGGCTTTCTGCTTTGCCATGGCAGTTAATCATAATAACCATATGCAATTTGCAGTATTAGGTGCGAATGATAGTACATTAAAAGCGTTTCGTGCTGCTATATCTATGGGTACACGCCGTTTGTATTTTGGAGAAGGGAAAAAAGAAGAATTATATTATGCATTAGGTAAAAAAATGAATGTAATCCCGACAGGACAATTTGAATTCATTAATACACAAACAGCAAATAGAAAAAAAGCAATTATTGCGTTTTCTAAGGAAATAGAAGAAAAGTATGTTGTTGCAATTGACGAAGCACCAGAAATGCAAGTAAGAGATTTTTTGATGGCTCCTCCGTATGGTCTGCCAATCTTAGAAGAGTGGGCGAAACCCATTTATGAAGAAATGCTTACAAGAAATTTGTTACAACCATTGGAAATGTATTTTGATAAGAATGAGTTTTCTTCTCTAACGATTGCAAAAGTCGTATTAAAAGAAGATGATTGTAAAGAGTTTTTATCAGAAATGATCCGGTCTGGAAGATGTCAATTCCCACAAGAGGGTACAGGTGAAAAAATCAATGGAATCAACGATTTAAATGAATATCTATTGGAATACTCACCTGTCATGCTAGACAAAGTAACAAAATTAGATGAGCCTTTACATCAACCGATGAAAGATCAGGTATTATCTCATTTTGATATGTACCAAAGACCATTATTCCCTGTACAGGCACATGTAGCAACAGGTGCAGCAAAAGCATTGCAAGTACAGAAAGGAATCATTATACAGGGGGAAATGTCGTCCGGAAAAAGTGCAATTATGACAGCTACAGTAGATGGATATTTCCATTTAACAGGGCAAAAAGGGTATCGTACCTGCGTATTTGTTCCACCTACTCTTACTGAGAAATGGGCAAAAGAAGAAATACACCACTTAATACCAGACGCAGATGTACATCTAATTAAACGTACAGAAGATTTGATTCGTATTCATCAATCTTGGATTCAGGCTGGAAGACCAAAACCAGAAAAACCAACCTTCTTTGTTATTAGTTTTACAACAATGCGAGGGGACTCTATTAAACAGATGCCATTACCTTATAAAAAAATTGCACTTTCCAAGAAATCAGAGGAAGAGGTGCAAAGATATTATAAAAATGGATACTACTGTCCAGATTGTGGTGCTAAGTTACGTAAAAAAACTTCTTCCATTATGGTTCAACAAGCTAATGGTGATCAGAAAGAAGTTTGCCAGTATAAAGATTTTACAGGAAGTGACTTAGATTCGAAAACAAATAAAAATAGTGCCTGTGCTGATTGTAATTCAAATATTTGGAGTCCAAAAGTAAAAACGAGATATTCAAGTTTTAAAGACTGGACGAAATATGAAAATAAATTAGTACAAGCAATAAAAGAAGGAAATAAATCTTTGCAAAAACAACTAGAGTTAGAAAATCGTGTGAAACCATATGATGCGAAACAAACAGGGCGAGCATATCGAAAGGTAGCAACTGTTGAGTATATTCGTAGGAAAATGAAACACTTCTTTGATGCTCTTATTGTTGATGAAGTTCATGAATTAAAAAGTGAGACAGCACAAGGAACTGCCCTAGGGAGTTTAGCAAAGGTTTGTAAAAAAGTTGTAGCTGGAACAGGTACATTATTTGGTGGACGAGCGAGCGACGTATTTTATACATTATGGCGTTTATTCCCTCAAAAAATGGTGAAAAGCGGCTTTGAATATAGTTCTTTAATGGAATGGAATGAAACTTACGGAAACATCGAGAGAACGTATTACCATGACGGTGAAGTTGTATCCAACGTTGCTTCACGTGGTGCACAAGGGATGTTGGATAAAACAAAAGTTGTTCCTGGTATTTCGCCGTATGTGTTTACTCAATTCTTAATGGATACAACCATTAATGTACGCTTAAAAGATGTTTGGCCAAATCCTGTGGAGTTAATTAATGTTCCTACGATTCTTGTCGAGATGTCGGAAGAACAAAAACAGGCTTATGAGCATATGAACGAATCTTTTGAGAAAGCAATCGAAGGGGCGAAAGGTACACCAGATACTGGAAAACTATGGCTCTCTTATATTCGTACAGGAAATGCGTATCCAGATAATATGAACCATTATCCAAACTATCATTTAGATAACGCGGAAAAAGAATTGATTTGGTCCAATGAGGAATTCCGATTTGATGAGGATTGTATACAGCCGAAGGAGAAGAAGTTGCAAGAAATATTGCATACTGAAATCTCTGAAGGCCGTCCAACCATCATTTATGTATCTGATACAGGATCTACAGTAAAAGAACGAGATGTTCAGCCTCGTTTACAGAAGGTTGCCGAGCAAGTACCGGGTGCAAAAGTAGCTATTCTTCGTACGAATACAGTTACTCCGCCAAAACGTAGTGCATGGCTAAAAGAGCAAGTAAAAAGCGGTGTGAATGTAATTATCTGTTCGCAAGAATTGGTGAAGGTTGGATTAGATTTATTAGCGACACCAACGCTCATTTTCTACCAACTATCATTTAGCTTATTTACGTTAAACCAAGCTGCAAGAAGACATTGGCGCATTGGTCAAACGGAGCAATGTAGAACGTTCTATCTTGCTTACAGAGAAACCTTCCAACAGCAGATGGCACAATTAATTGCCCAAAAGAATAAAGCTGCTGAAGCAATGAACGGTGATGCAACAAGTGACGGACTAAATGCAATGCTGGGTGATACTGGGGATTTACAAACATTATTAATTCAAAATATCAAGAGTGGGAATCAGTTAAAAGGTTCAACAGAAGAATGGACACAAGCGGCATCGGAAGAATCTAAGCGGGTACTTGCAAATATCGGTAAAGTAATTAAACCAGTGTTTGAATCAATTGAAATTCAATTTACAAATTGGGTGAAAACATTACCGAGTACATTTGATGTATCGTTTATGGAAGATGTAAAATTTGTGCAAAAAGCTGTTGAATGTATCAAAGAAGAAAAAGTTCCTGGTTTTGTTGTAAAGCAACGTAAACTTGAAATTGACGGGAATGCAGAAGATATCATACGTACTTTAACAACACTGAATACTGATAAGCGTATGCTTGTACAAAAACAAGATATTGCATTATGGGAAGAATTGATTGTGGAAGTAGATACTTCTCAAAAGAAAGGAAAACGAAAAAGTAAAGTAATTGAAGGACAATTTGAGTTTGATTTATTTGGTTAAAGGAGAGGGGGAAATTATGTTTACGAAACTTCTTATCGCACTAATTTGCTATATGTGTTTTGTAGTTTACAAAACAAAAAGAAACATGTTGATAGAGGAGAAGGAAAAAGGACCAGAACCGGTGCAACGACCTGTTTATTGGTGCCCGAGAGAAAATAGGCCTATAGGTAGGGAACAAGAACGTGTTACTGTTCCAACGAAAGAAATTACCTTAGAAAAGGATGTAGAAAATATATACGATTTAGTTGCTACATCTATTCGAATGAATGTAGGTGAAGAAGAAAAAACGTTAGAACAGGACAAGGACGTTGCAAAGGAAGTGGAGTATGTTGAAGATTTTCACCATATTCCTGCTTCTGAAGCAGTATATAATATCCCTTTTCCTAGCGATGAGGATATACCAGAGGAATTGTTAGAATATGAGGAGACATTTCTGGAACTAGGACAGTTGCCGATTCCACAAGAAACAGAGCATATCGTCACTCTCCAACAAGGAATTTCAGAAGTAGATGATATGGATTTTGTAAAGTGGACTGCAAAAGTAATAGGGCGAGAACAAGGACTGACACGTGTACTTAATATGTCTAATAACAAGCGTTATTGGATTCATACAGTGGGAGAAATATTACCAGAAAATCAACTGTTGTATATAGAATTACAAATTAATTTATTGTATTCCTATACGCTAGTTAGATGGAGTGAAAGATAACTAGGAAATAGCTGAATGTATTTCCTAGTTGTATTTTCTTAGTTAAATAGCATGAAATACAGCATTTTCTCACTCATTTGTACAAGGATAAAATATTTTTTTATTTTTGTACAAATGAGTGGGACAGAATGATTCACCATATAAGGATATTCGACTATAATGAGACATTGTACGTCATTGTAATATTAAAATGTTTGGAGATTCAAGTGATTAACAGTCTTAAAACAGGAGAATTGAGAACTCTTCGTAATATTACAATGCTTTAAATAGATAGCATCAAATCATGAGAAGTGTATGAAGAATTATTTTATAAAAGTAAATAGGAGTGATAATATATGGCAATCGATCATATAAGCAACAACGTAGTAGAAAAATTAGAACAAACGGTGCGCTATGAAAAGAAACAAATCCAGGTATTACGTGTAAGTAAAAGTAGCTCTAATATACATGCTTACATGATTTTTCCGGAATTCTCAGAGGTTAAAATTTCAAATACCGAACTGGATGAATATATAGAAAACCTTTCAATAAGCGTGAAGTATGTTATTGATCGCAAGTTGAGTCAACAAGAAATTGAAAAACAAAATCATTCTTTCATTATGACATGTGCAGTTGAGGAAGATGGTGTGATAGATGATGAAACTCTTCATTTTAATACGACGTATGTCAAACCACCAACAATTGCAAATAAAGTATTTAAGTTAGTGTGTGGATTAGGCAATCGTTTAGATAGCTTAAAAGAGTTACATATTACAGTATTAAATAATAATATTAATCGAATTGAAATTGAGTTTTACAATGAAAATGAAACATATGTGGCAGTAGAAAAAGAAGAAATTGCAAATGCAATTATGGGGGCATATACAAAAGCAAATATCTATTATTCGGCAGACCTATTTTATGTTGCAGAAGGAAATCAAATCAAATTAAAGAGCGTTAAACCAAAATTAGCGGGTGATGTGTGATGAAACAAGAAAAAGGGATGATAGGAGTCTTATGTACGCTTGTTTTAATGGTTTTACTTCTTACCCCCTTACAAGCAGCTCAGGCTTCTGTAAAAGTAGATTTTAACAAATTGAAGGGGGACGACGTTTCATCATCCTTTAAAGAGGGATTAAACAATCGAAAGAAAACAACTGAGAAAGATGACTCATTTGGTTCATCGATCATACAAAAAGTTGAAGGTATGTATGCACCGGCTTTTAAAGTAGGAGTAAATATCTTTTCTATTTCATTTATATTAGGCGTTATTGTCATGGTTATGGCATTAATTACAAAGAATGGTCAATGGATGAAGTGGGCAACCGGAAGTATGATTTTCTCATTTATTAGTATGATGTCCATGAGACTAAGTGTGTACTTCCTGTTCAGTTCCGATGTACTTTCGTTTATGAACATCTTTACGGATTTTTTAGACCTGTTTAAAGCAACAGCACTTATTTTCACACCATTTATGTTAATAGCAGGTATTCGTTTAAGAAAAATTCATGAGAGTACGAAACAGCCTGAGTACTACCGGTGGTCCAACCGTGTCATAACGGGATCTTGTTTGCTGTGTATGTTAGCTGTACTCGCTCCATGGCTATTTGCTAATATGTAAAAAACCTTATATAAGAATGAAGAGGTACTGAATCTACATTCAGTACCTTTTATCTACCCATTAAGTTCCTTGTCTTGTATTCTTCAAATATTTCCTTTGATATAGGGGATAATATGCTACTTAGATATACAGCTGTATATAAAAAGTGTGGTTGATCTTTCATTTGAAAGACTGGGAATCTTATTATGAGGAATAAAATTGTGAAGATCCCTTCATAACTAAGCCAACGTTGCCATTTTGAATTAGAAATCTCCATTGCTACGTATATGATACCAGTAACAAAGAGGAGTGGCACCAATTGTATCAGACTAAATAATATCGTTTGTTCTATCATTCTTTTCTTATAAATACGCTTAGTGTTTGAATCCAAGTTTCTTAATCCCTTCTGCAATTTTCATGATGACACCACCAATTAGGAGATGGTATTCACCAATCCCTTTTTCATTTACATACCAACACATGTAGTGCCTAATACCTTCTTTTGCACCGTGATCATGTAAAGGGAAAGGAGAAGCATATTTTTCTGGGGAGATATTATTATCAAAAGGAATTTGTTCTGCAAGAGTAAAGCGTCTCTTTAAGTCATTTACAATCCAACAACCATAATCTATTGTTCCATACCATATTGCATCTTTATGAATCGGATCAATGGAAGGTTGTGCTGGATAATTTTTAGCCAGTATTTGTGCTTTTTCTTCCCGAAGTTGTTGATGTATATGTGAATTCAATGGATCTTCCGTTCCAATTTCATAGGTTTCTTCAAAATTTCCGCACTTATAAGGGATAAGTGGATTATTTGAATCAGCTGCTAATTGTAGACTGCAAGAATCCGATTTTGAAAGGTAGTATACACAGTCTTTGCAGGTAAACAAGTTTGAAAAAGCTGAATTTGTTTTTTGTTCTGTTACGGTATTATCTACTACAAGTTTTAACATGTCTGTCACAATCCTTTTTAAGCTATTTGTGAGTTTAATATAGACGTATCATACCATGCTTATTATTAAATGTAAATATCTACCAATTTTAAATAACCTAATTTATTTTGAAAGGAATGTTTGTTTTGAAGAGAAATCGAGAATATATGGTTTTGCGAAATTCTATTTTAATAGGGTGGCTGCTTACAATTACGGTTATAGGCCTATCTATCTATTTTTCATCTATTGTATATTTACTAATCGGATGTTTCGTTTTATCCCTTAAATACGGATTAATGGGTACCGTAAAGAATGTGGAAAAACGTTTACCCACATGGGCTAATTTTGGGGTTATTGAAAAGCCAGTAAATCGAAGAGTGACAAGACCATTTCAGTTTCGGGGCGGGCTCCTTGTTTCATTAGCTTTAGGATTTGTAGAAATGGTGATAAAAGGCTTATGTATCTCATATTTTATTTTAGGATTAGAAACGTATATATATCGTTTAATGCGCAGAAACGCAAGAGTGTAAAAAGGAGGATTTTAAAATGAAAGTATTGATATTCGAATTAATTCTCATTGCGATTCTGATTCCGTTGAATATTGTTGTGAAAAAACATATACCAAAATGGAAAGGGAAAGCTGGAGAAAAATTAGTGAAACGTATACTAAGAAAATTAGATCCCGAAAGTTATTATATATTACATAATGTTACGGTCCATACGGAGTATGGTGAAACAACGCAAATTGACCATATTGTTATTGGGGAAACAGGAGTATTTGTTATAGAGACGAAAAACTACGAGGGTTGGGTCTATGGAAATGAGAAATCCGCAAGGTGGACACAGGGTATTTTTAGAAAGAAATCCTCTTTTCAAAATCCATTTCGCCAAAATTATAAACATATAAAAGCTATTGAATGGTTAATGGAACAACAGCTGCCATGTATCTCTATTGCAGCATTTCATCCCAAATGTAGTCTGAAAAGGGTAAATGTTCATTCCAAAGATAAACACGTCCTATATTATAACGACTTAAAAAGTTGTATTGAATCTTATACTGAGGTGCAGCTAACAAAAGACGAGGTCCAGCATATTTATCAAACAATATCGCGAGTGAATATCATTGATAAAGATATTGAAAAGAAACGTATGAAATATTTACACAATAAGTTTGCTAAACAATAAGAAAATGGAGAAGAAGACATGTTATATATAATAGGGTTTGTCATAATATCTGTAATAGCTATTCGCCTTAACATGAAGTATTACAAGTTAAGAGGAGATACAAGAGATTTTGTAACGGAAAAAAATGATTAGAAGATTTATAATATCTCACAGTTATGAGTGATAGTATAGTTTCTTCAAAAATAATGAACTCCATTGAAAAATATGGTAAATTGTTAGATGGAAAAATATATTTGTAGTTGAAAAGTCATTTATCGCACTTTTTCCTCTTGCAGCTGGAGCCTCTGAATAAGGACTTATATGGTAGATGTACATTGCAGAAGGGTTCTGTTTTATTGTAGAAGAGTTAAATCCTCTTACACGGAAAGAGCAGCATTTGGAAATACCGTCCAGTACATTCGAAAATTCAGCGATACAGATAGATTTTAGTGCAATGATGATTTTTAGAAGCAACAAAAATTGACAATGAGGGGGAACGAATATGAATATATGCTCCAAATATGGCGAGGTAGGTCAAGCTTTATCTAAGAAAATAGAGGAAATAAAACAGGAAAAAAATGAGGATTATTCCACTTTTAAAATGGAGTGCATTCAATTTGAGGAAAGACTGGCCGTTGAAAAAATTGAACCGCCTTGTCTAGATTGTGACGATTGTATGACGTTTGTGGAGAACAGACGGATAGTTTATGGTTATTTGTTTGAAGGCAAAGACAAGCAATGGGTAATAGAACAGGAACAGTATGTAAAAAAGGCAAGGGGCATTGATAAAATCCTTGGACACTCTCATTCAATTCATGTAAACTCTGAAGATTTTAATAGGATTCCATACATTCCAAATAATAAACCACTTGTTTATTTAGACCATAATGTGATGGACAAATTCCATAAAGAGGAGGAAAAGAAGGGAAGACTAGTTCCTGGCTATGCAGATGTACAATATGTCTACAGTCCTTCTCATCTCGAGGAAATCAAACGGATGAACAATGCAGAAGAGGAAAAGAAAGTGTTGTCTGCGATCCGAGAAATTACCCGCTCTCTCTTCATTTCCAATTTTGAAGATAGTAATGAATTGAGCCTTGCCTATGAGGACCCAAAATATGGAATGCTTAGGATATTGAAAAGTGAGGTTGCACCAGACGTCGAAGATTACCGCGTTATTACCACCGATGACCGGAAAATATTCTATCCCGAACATACAGAACAAACTTACCTGAGTAAATTAACTTTTGATAAGGTATTTAACCATGAGACGGTTATTGGGGTATATGAGGATTTTAAACATGGAGAAATCCCCGATGAGAATGGGGGAGTAAAAGGTAATCCGTATATCCGTCAAGCGATACATGCACTCGTTCAGGCGTTGGATAATCTCGGGTACAAGACAGACAAGCACCGTGCAATAAGAAGCAGTGTACATGATATCGAGCACATGATTTATGCGACGGGAACAGATATTTTTGTTACGATGGATAAAAAATTTAAGGAACGCTCGAAGCTCATATATCAAAGACTAAACATTAGCACAAAGGTTATGGACTGGGACGAGTATATGGAGCATTTAGATTCTTTGGCTAATAGTAAAAGTCCGGAACATCATTAAAGAATAAGTCTCTACTTTAGACATGAACATTGACGAAGTAGATTGAGATTCTTATGCAAGAAAAATACTCGTGAGATTACACTAACAGGTATGAAATAGCGGAATAAAAGTTATTACCTTTCTCTTATGGGACTAACGTGTAGTTTATTTTAAGTGAAAAAAATCCCTAACTTGAACTTCACTAAATGCTAAAAGAGAAAACGGTTCTTTACTAACTCCAAAATGCGGTATTTATACTAAAATAAAATGAAATAAGATTTTAAAATCCTAAATTCTATATATAAAATTAATCGGAAATATGATATGATAAAAGTAACAAAATACCTCTAAAAACTATCTTGCAAAAGGACACACCTACGCATACACATGCTATAGGTGTGTCCTTTTTTAGTTGTTTAAAAAATATTAGAGATAAAATGGATATAGTACTTTGCACGCTTTTAGTAGGAGGAAAATATTACGATGAAATCATGGATTAAGATCGCTTGTATAACATCATTCGTATTTCAAATGGAAGCATGTAGCAATTCGACGCAAACAAAAAATGATTCAAGACCTACCCAAGCAGTACAAAACGGGATACAACAGCACTTGGAAGGGAAAGGTATTGTCGATATTCCAGAAGCTTATAAGGGAAAAATAAAAGGCTTAAAGACTGTTAAAGGGAAGGTGTTACATATAAAGGACGGAGATACGATAGACGTGAACGTAAGGGGACAGAAACAGACGGTAAGGTTGTTGTTATTGGATACCCCTGAGTCTGTATCTCAAAAAATCCCACCACAAAAGATGGGAAAAGAAGCCTCTTCCTTTTTAAAGAAACAGCTAGAATGGAAAAGTGTAACCTTGGTTTATGATCGGGGACCAAAAGAAGACAAATACGGTAGGAAATTGGCTTATGTATTTTGTAACGGAATACATATTAATGAATTAATGGTCAAGTCTGGTTATGGGATTATAGCCTATATTTCTAGACCTAATACTACATTTTTACCTGAAATGCTAGAAGCAGAAAAAGAAGCAAAAGAATTAAAGACTGGCGTGTGGAGCATTAAAGGATTTGTAGATGAAAAGAACCGGCATTATAACCGTAATGATGCAGCTTAATATCAATACTTATTCCAAAAGGAGGTTTCATGAATGAATGGAAACAAAAGAAACATGCTCTTATCTTTTTTTATTTCTACTTCCTTTATTTTTTTGAGTCTATTTCCATTTAGTGGTAATGAATATGTATATGTAATATCAAAAATTGGAGCTACAGCTGGTGTAATAAATATTGTCATGATGAGTGTGTTCTTATATTTTCAAAGCAAAAAAATGAAACATCTCTTAAATTAATACGGCAAAAGGGCTTATTTTCCTTACTCGTATACAAAAGAAAAGGGTAAGGAAAACCGAAAGGGGAATGTTTTAGATGAGTCAAATACCAGGGTTCTTGAAGTTTGTTTTAGCAAAGGAAAGACGATATGTATATTTGGCTGTAGTAGAAAAGAAAAACAAACAAGTGAAGACACATATTGTATATAGATTCGGTCCACTAGAAACAGCATTAGAAACTATGTACGGAATGCGTGATGATTTTGAGAATTGCTTTCCACCAGAGTTGAAAGATAAAGGGTATGACTGGGAAGATCTAAATGATTATACTATCCATTGAAACCGGTTATTCCAAATACGGAAATAAGTTAGTGACATTCTAAATAGATAATTGAGATAATATCACATCCTTATTATAAAACCTTCAATGCAACTAAAATCGTGTGAGGAGAACATAAAATGGAATGGATTCGTAAGTACCACATTGCAATTGCTTGGATGATAGCTACTAGTGCAATGTTAATTAGTTTGTTTTTTAGTGAATGGATGAAGCTGCCACCATGTGATTTGTGCTGGTACCAAAGAATGGCCATGTATCCATTAGTATTAATATTGGGGATAGGAATGTATAGAAAAGATCCGCACGTCAGCACGTATGCATTTCCATTTGCGTGTATTGGTTTAATGTTATCTGTATATCAAATTACAATTCAAGCGTTTCCTATTAGTGAGATGAAGATTTGTTCTGGAGGGGTTTCTTGTACAGAAGATTACTTAAATTTATTCGGTTTCATCTCGATACCTATGTTATCTTTTGTTGGATTTTTAGCCATCATAATACTTTTATATATTAAACCTGATAGGGAGACGAAAGAACAAACAACATAGTGGTTATGAACAATGTACTCAAGTAAACACAACATACTTAAAAATAGATAATTAAAATAAAACGAAATTATAAAAGGAGAAATTAAAATGATAACTACTCAAGCAAGTAATGAAATGTACAAAATCCCAGAGGCAGATGTAGAATTATTAAAGATTATGGCCCATCCAGTTAGGTTACAAATTGTGAAGGAGCTAGAACACCGCAAAATTTGTAATGTAACACAATTAACAGAGTTATTAGATGTCCCTCAATCTACAGTATCACAGCATTTGTCTAAAATGCGCGGGAAAATTTTGCGTTCAGAAAGAAGAGGATTAGAGATGTACTATCATATTGCAAATTCCAAAGCATGTCAGATTGTTAGTGTGCTGGGTTTATAGAAGAATATTAGACAGTAAAACAAGAATCTCATTTCATTTTGGGGTTCTTGTTTTACTATAGTCCTGATAATAACAATTTTAATATTCCGAATTTTGTTGATATATATTTAAAAATGCGCCTATTAAATTACAAATTCTGTTATTATATTATTAAAAGAATATATGGTAATTGATAATGAGGGGGTAGATTATGAATATAGCAGTCAAAGGAAATGAACAGATTCTGGGCTTATTAAATGATTGGTATGTGGAAATTCGTGCGCGACGCATAAGTAATGCACATCGTTTAAAAGAAGAAATTGATGATAAAATGCAAAATATAGAAGATCAGAACTTATTATTATATTATTCGTTATTAGATTTTCGTCATCAATATGTAATTGATAACTTAGGTGTTTCTACAAGTAGTTTTGATAAAGTAGAATCTTTTGAGATTCCCGCTAATAACACTTTAACTTATTATTATCATTTCTTTAAAGCCATTCATGCTAGTGGAACTGGTAGTTATAAGGTTGCAAAAGAACACTTTGATCAAGCAGAAAAGTTATTAGAGCTTATCAATGATGACGTTGAGAAAGCTGAATTTTATTATAAGTTAGGTGCATTCCATTTTGATATTTGTGATTCACTAGTCTCTTTTCAGTACACAACAAAGGCAAAAGAAATGTTTTTAGCCCACGCTGATTATGAGCGTAATGTCGGCTTTTGTGAGAACTTGTTGGGATTAGCTTGTATAAACTTAAAAGAGTGGTCATTGGCGGAGGAACATTTTGCGGCTGCAATGGACAAGTTCCAAAAAGTCGGAGAAGATAAGTTTATTATTATGGTGCGCCATAACTTGGGTTGGATGTATTCTAAACAAAACCTATCCTCTTTAGCGATTCGTTATTTATCGGAAGTCATTGAAAAGTCTCCAAACCATTATAAAGCCATGTATGCAAAGGCATTGGAACATTACAAACTGGACGAGCGAGATGTCGCAGCAGAACTCATTAAGAACGGTTTAAATATTAGTAAGAAACTAGATCAAGAAGAGTTCATACATAGATATCTCATTTTACAAGAGCTAAACAATGCTTCACCTACTCAAATACTCGAAACAGTAGTGCTAGCAGGAATTGATTACTTCGAAAGAGAAGGATTGTATGAAGATGTTCAAGAGTCTTATGAGACGCTTGGAACAAAATTTTATGATGAAAAGAATCATCATGCGGCGAGTAAGTATTTCCATTTAGGATTGCAAGCGAAACGAAAATTTTTTGAGGAAGGAGCTTTAAAATGAAAAAAATAGTATTGAGTTTAATGGGAATTGTCACCGCTATAACCTTGACTATAGGTGTAACGAATACAGCGAAAACTCCACAATCTTACGAAGTAATTCAAGGCCTTTCAATTGGAGATCACGGTGGTTGATACACTAATTTAATGTATAATAAAAAGGACTAGGATTTACCATCTAGTCCTTTTTATTATTTAAATGATAATTAAAAATATGAAAAGTGGTGGGATAAACAATGTGTAGCTTTAAAATACAGTCGAGCCGTTTATAAAAAAAGTTGCACCGTTTTGCTTGCCAGAACGAAAAAGACTAATCAGACAGACAGTCGTGGTGTAACCAAATATTTGCGATATCATTTCAATAGAGGTGATTTTTCGTTTCACCAATGCTTAAGGGTGCGATTCTTCAAAAATGAGGATTGCATTTTTCATATTTATAAAAAAGATGGGAATTCAACTATTAAATTTTAGAAATATTTCTAGACAACAGGAGATGGTGACGAATATGTATGCGGGAGCTAAGCAGCAGTTTCACACTATTTTAAATCAAGTGTTTCCAGAATAACGAAAAAAACTTAGAAGTAAGAAAATTTTCAATTTGTATTCTACAGATTTCTTTTGGAGTAGTTTAAGTTGAAATTACAAAATAAAAAATGGGTAAATTTGCAAAAAAATATATAATATATGGAATTTTATTTATTCTTATAAAAGAAATTATTTTGAAATATAAAGAAATAAAATCAGTATTATTAATTTAGCTTTAACTCTCTTTTTGAATATAATTTGTTTTTTCATTAAATAAGTGAAAGAGGATGAATAGAATGGTTCAGGAGCAATTAGAACATACAAGGTGGTTTATTAATACAGGAGTACAATTAGAAACTACAGACAAGAAAAGTGTGGAAATATGGGAGTTTCGTCATGAAAATGATGAAATAGTGCTTTCAGAGTGGGCTAAACATTTTAGAGGGCATTATTGTAGGGAAGAAGAAATAGATTTCTTAAGAGAAGATTATGGATATTCTCGAGCTGAATATTTATCAGAAATAAAACTTCCTGATAAGTCCGATAGATTAGGTCCATCTACAATGGCGGGAGATTTTGGCGAAATTTTGATATCAGATTTTTTACAATATATACTTTCATATTGGGTGCCAAGAACTCGATATGGAAATAAGACAGTTCGTAACGAATCAACAAAAGGGTGTGATATTATAGGATTTAAAATTGTGGATGATGGTAAAGAATCGTTAGAAGATACTTTAGCTATATTTGAGGCGAAAACACAATTTTCGGGAAAAAAATCAAAACCAAGACTTCAAGATGCCGTGAATGATTCAAGTAAGGATCAAGCTAGAAGAGGTGAGTCTCTAAACGCTATAAAACAAAGACTTTTTGGTGACAATCGTATAGAGGAAGCTAGACGCGTAGGAAGATTTCAAAATCCAGAGGATCGGCCATATAAAGAGTTAAATGGCGCAGTTGCAATATTTAATACTGAAGTATTTGATCAAGAGATAATTCAGGGGACAGACGCGAGTAATCATCCTAATCAAAGTAACCTTAAACTTTTAGTTATATATGGAGCTGAATTGATGAAACTTGTATATGAACTTTATAGGAGGACTGCAGATGAAGCCTGAAAATAGATCAAAACAATTATTAGGAGTAACTCAATCTAAAGCAAAGATGTATGAGTATAATGTTCCTTTGGGGGATCATATTAATATTTCTCGTGATCCTTCGAGATTATTTCCTTTAGCAATTGGTTTGTTAGGCGATGTTGCGGTTCAGACTATTTCGGAAAGTCTAGACGAAGAGAGTTTAAGTGATTTACGTAAAAATCTAGAGTTTTCAGCAAGATTTTTCGATGCTTACTTACAATCTCGTTTAGAAGCTAATTTAAATCCTTATCTTTTGTTGCTAGGTGCATCATCGTATCATTTATGTGATTTACCAGGAAGTGCTATTGTTTTAGCTAATAATATTGATATAAAAAGTCTGGATTTAGAGTGTGAAGGAATTGAAATACTTTTACTTTGGTTACTTAAAGGTGATTTTAGCAATCAAATTATTTATTCAGGCGGATCATTTAAGAGGTACATTGAAGAAATTTCTCGATTAGTAGTTAGCTACTTTAAAAAGGGTATGAATAATGATGAGCTTTTGGAAAGTGCGAATGCATTGAGAAAAAATGTTTATGCTTCAGGTACATCGCGTCAATTACTTATTACTGATGTGGTTTGTGCAGTTATCAGAAAAAGAATTTTAAATTCTACTTGGTATTCATTACCTATGTACTCATCAATTGATATTAGCCAGTGGCAAAGTACGCTATATAAAAAAAGCTTTATTCGTGAGTTATGGCCTGCTCAACATCTATTAGGGAAAAAAGGTGTTTTTAGAGGAGAGTCAGCTGTAGTTCAGATGCCTACGAGTGCAGGTAAGACGAAAGCTACTGAGATTATAATTAGAAGTGCCTTCCTTTCAGGACGAACATCGCTTGCTGTTATTGTAGCACCTTTTCGAGCATTATGTCATGAGATAAGTAATGGTTTAATAAAAGCATTTCAGGACGAATCAATTACCGTAGATGAACTTTCGGATGTACTTCAACCGGATTTTGAGATTGAAGCTATTTTAGAAGGGAAGCAAGTATTGATTGTTACTCCTGAAAAGTTACTATACATATTACGTCATACTCCTGATTTAGCTAATAGTATTGGTTTGTTAATATATGATGAAGGACATCAATTTGATAATGGCACACGAGGTATTACTTATGAACTTCTTTTGACGTCATTGAAAGAAATGGTACCTAAAACGATTCAAACTGTCTTAATTTCTGCTGTGATTAGTAATGCACAATCTGTAGGTAACTGGCTTAATGGTGAAGACAATATGTTAGTTTCTGGAACAAATCTTATACCTACTTATAGAACTATTGCCTTTACAAGTTGGTTAGATCAACTTGGTAGGCTGGAATTTGTAAAACAAAATAATCCTGATAATCAAGAGTTTTATGTACCTAGAGTACTGGAAGAGCAAGAATTAGAACTTAAGGGAAGAGAGAAAAAGAGACGTGTATTCCCTGAAAAAAATGATGGGAAATCTATTGCTTTATATTTAGGATTAAAATTAGCGATAAATGGTAGTGTAGCGATTTTTTGTGGCACAAAAACCTCAGTAACTAGTATGTGTGAAAAAATTGTTGAAGCTTATGAAAGAGAACTAGATATTGTGAAGCCTCTTGTATTCTCAGATGAAGCAGAGGTAAAGCGTCTACATTTTCTTTATCAAAGCCATCTTGGTTATAAAGATGTAACGACACAAAGTGCTGCGCTAGGAGTTTTCACGCACCATGGTAATATTCCTATGGGAATTAGACTTTCTGTAGAGCATGCCATGAAAGAAGGATTAATTAAATTTGTTATTTGTACTTCTACTTTAGCGCAAGGAGTCAATCTACCAATTAGATACCTTATTGTGACAAGTGTATATCAAGGAGGGGAAAGAATAAAAACTAGGGATTTTCACAATTTGATTGGACGCGTTGGACGTTCAGGTATGCATACAGAAGGGAGCATTATCTTTGCTGATCCAATCGTATATGATAAAAGAAAATTAGCTCGAGATAGTTGGAGATGGAAACAAATTGAAAAGATGTTGAAACCTGAGAATGCTGAGCCTTGTGCAAGTACTATATTATCACTTTTTGAACCTTTAGAAAGTGAATATGGTAGATACCACATCCCAATGGAGCCATTAACATTTGTTAAGGATTATTTGCAAGATATTAGAATAATAACTGCATTTGCCAAACATCTTGTATTAGATCATGGAGATAAAGCATTTACAACTGAAAGTTTAAATAGACAGATTGATAGGAAGATAAATATTATCTCATCTATAGAAAGCTTTTTAATGGCGCATTGGGATACTTTAAATTCAGAGGATACTGAGGAAAGGATTAGTGAGCTTGCTAAAGGAACGTTAGCTTATTATTTAGCTAATACAAGTCAACAACAACAAATTATTGATTTATTTATACTCATTGCAAATAATATTAAGGAAAAAGTTTCAGAATCTTCTAGGTGTAGGGCTTATGGCAAAACATTGTTTGGAGTATATCAATCTGTTAATATTGAAAATTGGGTAATTGAAAATATTCATGTGCTTATTGCCTGTGAAAATATAGAGAGTCTTTTGAAAGTTGTATGGCCAGTTATTTCAGAAAATATTCAAAATAAAATTTTTAATAAGTGTAATAAACCAGAAGTATTAATTAATATAGCGGAACAATGGATTCAAGGAGTTACATTTGGAGATTTATATAATTATATTGCAGACAATGATATGAGGCTTGTAAGCAAAGTACAACAAAGACAATTAAAAATAGAACATGTAATTGATATTTGTGAACAAGCAATTGCATATGAGGGGACATTAGTGCTAGGAGCGATCATTGAAATAATTGATTTTATTTATCAAGAAAAGCATGAAGAACTTACGAACAATTTGCGAAAGTTACAAAAAAGAATGAAGTATGGTTTATCCTCTGCCAAAGCGGTTGCTATTTATGAATTAGGTTTTGCAGATCGTGTTGTTACAATTGAATTATGTTCAATTATGAAAGAGACAAGTTCTTTCAAAAGAGCTTTAATTAAAGAATTTATACGTTCTGAAGTTGAAGTGCGTTTGTTATTATGTAAGTATCCTTCATATTTTACTGGAATATTAGAAAATATTTTATCTTAATAGCGGGATTTTCTTTACTATTTGTGCGACACTTTTGCGACACCAAATCAAGGGAGAACAGTTGCGTTTTTACTCAGAGTAAATTCTGGATGCATAAAAAGAGTGCTATGGGAATCGGTGAGAAAACGAACATAGCTCTTCATAAATAAATCCTAAAAATCGCCATGTGAAAGGCTGTTGCATGGCGATTTTTTTAGTGATATTTCAAGGTTCTTAAAAGATAACGATGGTGGTTATATTCAGTTGAAGTTATTATAAAAGAAATTTTTGTAATCGGAAGATAATTTATATCTTGTTAATCGTTATTACTTTATATTTAAATTTAATAATTATATTTTTAGGAGGATACGTATGAGATTAAATAAAAGCGAAAGATCATTGCCTGTATTAATAGTGTATGAAAAAGGTGGAAATGTGAATCTTTCAGTTTGGTGCCCATATTGTGCGACATGGCATTTTCATAGATAAGGAGACTGGCATCGCAGTACTCAGTGCTAGAATAGAGGGAGTCCATTTATAGAAACTGGATACATAATAAAAAAATGTAGTGATTTTTTATGAATGTTATTACTTTATTTTGTTCATACTGCTAGCAGGAGGTGGAGTTATGAATGCTTTATATTTGAATAAAAAAGGGAAGTTAGTAGATAAAGATAGATTATTGGACCAATATGGCTGCGTAAGGATTGAATATAGAGAATTAGAAGATCAAAGATATTATTTATATGCATTTAGTAATAGTCTAGAAGAATGGGATTTTAATAATGGGGAGTTAATTGGTATAGTAACTGATAAAAATATCGTTAAATATTTCAAAAATAATATTTTAACAATAGAAAGTGGAGAGTTTTTTTGTAAAGAATGTTTCAGAAAAAAAGATATTGCTAAGTTATCAAATTCTACAGAGACGGAGTATTGGTGTTTTTATATATGGGAAGGTACTCCTTATAATACAAGGAAACGAATGCAAAATGAAATTTTATTTACTATTACAGGAATGGATTGGTCCATGGTTAAAAATGCAACTAATCTAGTAAAACCGTCTATCTTTTATGGTGTTTGTTCAGATAATTGTATGAAAAATGACGAATACAATTGTGATGAAAAGATAAAAAATATAAGAGGAAGCATCCAAAGCATATGGGAGTTATGCATTACTGATGCAATTATGGAAGGTACAGAAGAATTATTGGAATTATTTTTGTGTGAATATATTGAATGTATAGAGGAAGGTATGGAGTTTATTGCAAATCAACATAGAGTTGAAGGCGGAATAATTGATATCTTAGCGAAAGATAAAAAAGGTGTATTGTGTGTTATAGAATTAAAAGTCGTTGAAGATGATAAAAATATAGCATGGCAATCGGCTTATTATCCCTCTTGTTTTAATGAGGAAGTGCGTATAATTACAATTGCTCCAAATTATTCAAATAGAATCTATTATGCTTTGCGGAACGTAAGCAATGTTGAAATTAAGATTTTCGGGAAAGATGAAAATGGTGTATTTGAGATTAAAGATTTTGAAGTAGAATCTATTGAGTCAAAACTTATCCAATTAGAAGAAGTAGAAAAAATTGAAATGAAGTAAGTAAAGATGAATTCTGATACGTTTTATGGGTAAATGGAAAGCCGGGTGAGGAATTTGTAAGTGGATTAAAGACAATGCCTTATTTGGAAATTTAAATGATTATGAAAGTATGGGCATTATATTTAGTTACCAGATTTTTATTTTCACTTTAATTTTTGCGCTTTTAATAATGGACTTTGTCGATATAATTGAATGTATTGTGATCTGAATCGTGCTATTTTTATAGGGAGAAGAGTCAAAGACTTGTTCAAATTAGAATGAGTCTTTTTTGTTGGTTGGAGCAAAAAGTGAGTAAATCTTGTATTATTATTAATTTTACATTAAATCCGTGTTTAATTTACAATCTCTCGGATCAAAGAACGTATATTTGGTATAATTAATACTTATTAGTAGTTATTACTCAAACGTAAGTTTTTTAACCCGTTGCTACGGAATAAAAAACTATTGAAACAACCTTATTAGCAATGATAAATTTGATATTTTGAAATGATGAAGGTGAAGTGATTAATATTAACAATTTAAGTAAAGAACAAGTTCAAATGGCTATTGAACTTTCCAAGGTACAAGAAACAGATACTATTACCAATGAACAAGCTAAAATAGCATATTCACTTTATATTAGTTTAAATGAAAAACCAAATTGGACCCGAAGTATAGAGTATGAAGACATAGTTCATTATAACAATTCCGATGTACGGGATTCGCTCGATTTTTTTAAAGTGACAGAAAGGATTGTTTATTTAGCTAGATGGTGTCTTAATATACTCCCCTTTAATGGTCTATTTTCAGAATTTGGAAAATTGCCTTTAACAAGAAATAATGAAAGTTTTATAGAATATTTAGAAGATATTTTCGAAAAATATTATTCAATGTTAGTTTTTATTAAAAGTAATATTCCACTTGAGTATAAGGAACTTTTAAGTGATCAGACATTAAAAAACACTAAAGAATTGTGCAATAAAATTATTGATTCCATACAAGAGTATTATAGCGGATTCCCAGATCAGGCATTTATAGAGTTAAATAAAGGATTTGTTAGTAATTTATCATTTCCAGGATACCTTAAAAATAATATGAAACTGACGGGATCTATGAAAAATAAATTTTATAAGATGCGCATAGGAACAGAATATACTTTTTCAAAAAATGAAATGTTTCATATTCCCTTTGAGTGTCGAGGATTGGTTAGTACTAATAGATATAGCATCCCTGGATTGCCATGCGTATATTTAGGACATACTCCTCTTACATGTTGGGAAGAGCTTAACAAACCGGATTTAAATACAATTCAAACATCCTTATTTGTATCTCAAAATATTAATTATTTAGATCTTTCTATAACTCCAGCAGAGCTAATGAAAGATTTGATAAATAAGTTTTATTTATTCGACTTAACTGATATGAAAAGAATTTATTCTAGTTTATGCGATTATATTGTATTATGGCCATTAATTGCTGCCTGTTCAATTCGTGTTAAAAATAATAAAGATTCATTTAAACCGGAATACATTATTCCACAGTTACTTTTACAAATAATAAGAAAATCTAGTTTTGATGGTATAAGCTATTTTTCTACCAAAATAGATAGCTATACTCATGAAACAGGTGCATTGTATAAAAACTTTGCTTTTCCAGTTCAAACACAAGAAAAAAAAGGACTTTGTCCAATTCTTAAAGGTAAATTTGAGGTTACTAATGCAGTACCATGGCAATTATTTCAGATGTACAAAGATGAAGAAGTCAGTATACCTAACCCTCTTTCAACTCAAGGTAGGTTGGAATTCATAGAAGGAATGCCAATTGCCTATACCTCAACTGATTTTTGTAAGTTGGAAAAGTTTTTAATGAATTATTGGTTTAAGCAAGATGGAAAAATCAAAATGCTAAGCCCTAGTATTATTTTTTAAATCCCAAACTCTTAGCTCTCAAAAAGATGCGTTTTTAATAGAGATTTTGTTTTACACTGTAAATAAGTAATTTGATGTCGTATAACTGCAGAAATATAAGATAGAATATTCGTATTGATATTTCTAAAGTTTCAAACTATATGCATATAAAGGTAGTAGGATTATATTTACAGTGAAAGAGAAAACAATAGATGGAAGGGGATGTTTTTATTTTTAAAAAAGCAGCACTGGGTATTTCATCTTTAGCAATAACTGCGTTTGTCGGATTAGGAATGGCAACAGAAGCTTTTGCTGGACCTGCAGCACCACTTACTTCACTAAACGTCGTACAAGTAGAGTCTGAGCTGGGTGGAGTAGAAACGATTAATCCAAACAGTTTTAGCACAACACGTGACCACGGGGGAAAATACTTATATATTACTACAAAGGAAATGGGATATGGTCAAAATCCATTTGCGAAAATGAATGGTTTTAATGTAAAAAGTATTAGTTCTACTATAATTGGTGGAAAACCAATTGTTGGTTGGTATTATAAGTGGGATGCTTCTGGGCATCAGCAAGGGACATTTGAATACCAGAAAACATCTATTAACGCTCCGTTTAATACAATGCGAACTTCAATCTATATCAAATAAATATTTTGAAGAGTTATAGGGATTTATCATACAAAATTCAATTTATAAATCGGATTCACTTATATGAAAGATAAGAGCATTTCTTAATAGGAGGTGCTCATATCTTATTATATAGTTCCAATCCACATGAACTTGTGTAATTGTTGTTACACATTACCAAGAAGTTGTAAAAAAACAAACCGAGTAGTTTATTTAAGTGAAAAGAAGTTAGAACTTTTAAGGGAATGACAATTCTACCCTTAATTCACGTAATTTCCAAAAAATTATGATGTTAATATTTGTTATATAATATAGTTGTCAAAGTACTACCTCTATAGTTTCTAGGATAAATCTGTAAGATAGGTTGTTTTTCCCATATATTCACCTGATAAAAAAACTTGTAGAGATTCCTGCAAGTTTTTTTGTTTTAAGGGTTGAATGTGGATCTGAAATAAAGAAACGATTTTTTGAGGGAAGAAAAGTAAATGTTTATAAAAGCAGAAAGATTATTAATACGAAAATTTGAGTTCAAGGATTGGGAAGCTGTTCATGAGTATACATCAGGTAGCAATGTTATGAAATACATACCTGAAGGTTTTTTTGCTGAAGAAGATAAAAGGAATTTTGTGAATAAAAATATGGGTGAAAATGCTAAGAACTTTCCTGTGATATTAATAGATGAAAATATATTGATTAATCATATTGTTTTTCATAAATATTTTGGTGAGCATACTTATGAGATTGGTTGGGTATTCAATCCTAAATATTTCAATAAAGGATATGCTTCTGAAGCTGCACAAGCCACATTGAAATATGGTTTTAAGGAAATGGGATTACATAGAATTATAGCTACATGTCAGCCACAAAATACCACAGCATATCGATTGATGGAGAAAATGGGAATGAGAAAAGAGGCTTATTTCAGGAGGTGTATACCACATGGAAATGAGTGGTGGGATGAATATTATTACGCTATTTTAGAAGAAGAGTAGTGTTTCAGAGCTCATTATTTAGATCAAAATCATAATTGAAATTGTACTTTGGTGTTTTCGTACCAAAATTAGCCCATTCCTCTATTGCTGGACCGTAAATGGCGGGCATTTTTAAGTTAGCTTGGCGCATCAGAATTGTCATTTTTCCTAGGTGCTGAATTTGATATTGAATTAAAAACAGTAAAAGGTCACCTTTTGATATTTTTGTTCCAGAAATATTTTTTTCTTCTGCAAGGCTTATCTTATTCCATTGTTCTTTTACAGTTTGAATCAAAGTATTGATATTTCTATAATCCTAATAGGAATAAATTAGCTTAAGATAAAGGATTACATAACTATATGCAAAATAATTAAATTATATTGTTCAGAAAATTCCGTTGAAAATCCGTTGCGCATGTTCTATTATATTAATATCACATAAAAATTGTAATAAGTACCTGATTTTAAATCTTTTTACATTTTCAGGATGTATATTTAATCAGTTATAATTACGATAATAATTTAGAAAGTAGGCATAATCTAATGTTAAATACTAAATTAAATACATTTGAACAACTAGAATCAAATGTACGTTCTTATTGCCGGAATTTTACTGACACCTTTGAGATTGCAAAAAATTTCAATTTATACACAAAAAAAGGAAAGGAGTATATTGATTTTTTTGCTGGGGCGGGTGCATTAAACTATGGTCACAACAATGACTTTATAAAAAAGCAAATTCTTGCATATATAGAATCTGATAAAATTATGCATGGATTAGATATGTATACCTCTGCAAAAGAAGATTTTTTACAAAGCTTTTTTAATTTAATACTTAATCCTAAAAAGCTGGATTATAAAGTACAATTTTGTGGGCCGACGGGAACAAATGCTATAGAAGCTGCATTAAAAATTGCAAGGAAATCAAAGAAAAGAACGGGGATTTTTTCCTTTACAGGTGGCTTTCATGGAATGTCATTGGGAAGTTTATCTGTAACTTCTAATGATTATCATCGTAATGCAGCTGGAGTCAACTTGTCGGATGTTACATTTATGCCATATCCAACTGATTTTCCCTTTGATACTATCGAATATATTGAAGCATTACTAACAGATAGTCATTCGGGAGTTTCTAAGCCAGCTGCTATTATTTTTGAAACTGTTCAAGCAGAAGGAGGAGTAAATATTGCCTCAATTGATTGGATTCGAAGATTAAGACAATTATGTGACAAACACGATATTCTTTTAATATGTGATGATATTCAAGTTGGGTGTGGAAGAACGGGCAATTTCTTCTCGTTTGAAAGAGCTGATATTATTCCTGATATAGTTGTTTTATCTAAATCTATTAGCGGTTATGGTTTACCTATGTCTATACTTTTGATAAAACCAGAACTAGATATTTGGGAACCGGCTGAGCATAACGGAACTTTTAGAGGGAATCAATTGGCATTTATTGGGGCGACAGCAGCACTTGAATTTCGTGAAATTTATCAACTTGATATGAGTGTAAAAAGTAAAGGAACATGGCTGGAGAAATATTTGAATGACCATATTTCAGTATTAGATGAAAAGATAATAATACGTGGGTTAGGTTTAATTTGGGGGATAGATTTATCAGGTTTAGGGAAACAAGCATCTATCCTTGCCAAAGAGATTGCTTCTTGTTGTTATGAGAATGGATTGCTAATTGAACGTGTAGGAAGAAATGATACTGTATTAAAGATTATGCCACCTCTCACTATCGACATTGAAGGTCTAGAGAAGGGCTGTATAATCATGAAAAATGCGATGGAAAAGAATATAATTCAGCAGGTTAAGAGATGAAAAGGAGTGTGAATATTTTAAAAATAAAGTAAATACAAGTAATATCGTTAGTGACTTTGATGAAGGTTTTATTATTTATATTCCAAGTATTACCGAGGGTCTTTATATGATAGTTTATCAATCTAAATGCGACAGCTCATTCTGAAATGCTTCGTGAGTAGTTTTCTACTCTAAAAATTTTCTGGGTCTTTAATTAATAAGAAATAGTACTTGATTCAATTGTTGTTGTGAAACAAGACCCAAATCTGTTTTTTAGGATAAAACTCGCGTAATAGGCTATTAGCATCTTCGTGACTTAATAAGGATCGGTAAAGAACACTGCGATTTTAAGGTTGTTATCCACTCGTTGCTAACACGAAAACTCTGTTCCTCTATCAACAATAGCTATTTGAAATGCAGTAGATTAATCTGTTTAATAACGAATTCCATAGATTCTGCCGTTCTGTCTGGGATGACAGCTGCTTGATAATACCATATTTTTCGCTCGATATATTTTTCTGTGCTTGTTCACTGTCATATATCTTGTTTTCTTTGGAACTTCTTTTTAACTCTTGTGAGATAGATGAATGATGTCGTTTTAAAATTGAACCTACTTTTCTTGTGAAATATCCCAATCTATAAAGTGATTCTAGTTGTCCACATTTAAATGTGGTGAAATGAAAATAGCTCATACTCGTCTTCTGTGTTAAGTAAGTGGTGTGGTAACTTCTACTTTACACGGAGCGAGGTGAGCTTTTTTGTCTTTTAGGTGTCTCACTTAATAATACAATTTGTCACAAGAAAAGAATCTCTTACAGTTCCTACAAAAGAACACAATAAGAGATTCTTATAGAATCAAACATACACTTGTAAAAGTCAATGCATTGAACAGGATTTCCTAAAAGTCAAGTCAATGCTCAATTCCAGCTAAGTATCAAGGAAAGACCTTAGTCTACAAGTATATGATAATCAGTTATTTGTTTATTATTACACAGAGCTAATCGTGCAGTATAAAGTAAGCCACTCGAAGTTGGATGATAAAGAAACATTGTCTACAGTAGTTCCTCAATATCTAGATATCAATAATTAGCCAAACAAAATTTATCTGCCACAGGTGAGTGTATAGTAATGAATAATAGTTATCAACAATTAACAAAGAATCTAGAATATCTAAAACTTAAGCAATTGGTACAACAGCTCGGTGAAGTTGTTGATTTAAGTATTAATAACCAATTATCATTTGTAGAAACAATAGTAAAATTAACAAATTACGAAATCGATGTGCGTGAGCAAAATATGATTCATTCTATAGTTAAGTTCGGAGCATTTCCTTATTTAAAAGAAATTGAAGATTTTGATTTCCAACCAAGTGTTAACTTCCAATAAATTTTAGATTTTGTTTCTTTTATGTTTTTTAGAGAAGTATGAAAACATTGTTTTCTTAGGACCGAGTGGTGTATTGGTAAGAACCACTTAGCGACTTCAATTGGCATCGCAGGAGCTAAGAAACACACAAGTATATATTTAGTCAAATGTTATTATTTACTTCAAAATCTTAAACGTGTAAAAATGGAAAATCGCCTTGTTACTTATATGAACTATTTAAACATCCGAACATTCAGATTATTTTTCTGTTAGTTGACAGACATATCCATCGTCCATCTTTTATTTTCGTTAATCTACAATAATAAATGATTATGTTGAATTTTTATCATACCAATTAAAGAGACTGTTACAATACCCTAAAGAATATCGGATCTATCTAAAATTTGGATTTCTAAATCAGAAACATGTTTTAAATTTGTACAGACAGCTACAATGTAATTTGGTTCTAATCGATATAATTGAAATAGGAAATGATGAAAAGAAAGCGTAGTGTTGCTCATTGTTATTTTATTTTGAGTCCATTTATTCATATCAAAGCCAACACTATTAATTGGAAAAAGAAGTCCTTGACCAATTGTTTTTACAAAAGCTTCTTTTAATGTCCATATTTCATAGAAAAAAGATAGTTGATCTTTAGTAGGAAGACTATATAGATAAGCTTTTTCTTCCTGTGTAAAACATAGTTCAGATACTGAAAGATCTATAGATTGTATCTGCTCAACATCAACACCAATTTTTCCATTAGTAGTTATTCCAGATATAATCCATTCACCCGAATGAGAAAGATTAAAATCTCCTTGCCAGTTGCGGAAATTTTTTAGAAAAGGACGTCCTTTTTGATCTCTTTCAATAGAAGACGGATTAATTGGCTCTTGTAGTAAAATCTCCAATCGTCTTCGTACAGCGATATTTGCTAATAAACTTCTTTGTCGATCTTCCCACTTTCGAAATCGCAATATCCGCTGTCTTTCATTATTTGATAATAGTTTAAGTTTCTGCTCCATAGATAGGTCTGTAAGTTTATTACCTACTTTAAATGCAATAAGATCTATATAATTTTGAATAACTGTCTCACCTCACACATTTTTGTAAATAAAGATGTTTATAAGCTATTGTTATTTAATATTAACCGAATTTTTTTTGCGACTTCTTCGACTTCTGAATTAAGAAACATATGGCCTCCTGAAAAATTGTGAAAGTGTACTTCATTGGCCCATCTATTCCAACCCGAGGAGTGTTGAAAACACATGTGATCTAACTTGCCATTAAAAATGTGAACAGGAGATTGAAGTAAAGTATGATCATTATGTTTAAATGTTTCTAACGCCTTAAAATCAGCGCGGAATATTGGTAAGAAAAATTGTAATAATTCTTTTGATTGTACTAATTCTTTAGGAATTCCACCTAACTTTATAAGATAGTTTATTAAATGGGTATCATCAAAATTGGAAATATTAGTATACTTGTGTTGTGGAGGTTTAGTTGCAGAAATAAATATAGCTCTTGGGAATACCCCTTTTTTTTCCATCTCCTGAGCTAATCGGTAAACAATTAATCCTCCCATGCTATGCCCAAACAAAGCAAAATCAACACCATCAAGTAGTGGGGTTAATTCTTGAATGTATATGTTTACTAATTCTTCGAAATTATCATTTAATTTCATTCGATTTGTACCATGACCGGGAGGTTCAATAGCGAGTATGTGAAAAAAATCTTGTAAATATGTATTCAGTGGACGAAAGGATACTGAATATCCTCCTGCAAACGGGAAACAAAATATTTTCTTATGATTTGTTGATGATTGGAATTCCTTAATTATTTGACTCATTTTATACTCTCCCTTTTAACCATAAACGTTTACGGATTTTATCTATTAATTTATCTACCTACGACATAATTAAACCTTATGTTTTATATAAGATTTCTCTAATGATTATTAGGTGGTCTTTCTATTAATATATGCTTTAAAGCTGTAAATACCGTGTCGATTGCAAGGTATAGGCAAGAAATTTATAAGATCTTAAACAGATCTAAAAATGATTGAAAACAATTTATCATGTAGAAAATGAAATCATAGTTATTTTGACATTTTCACCACCTCAAGAGGCAAGCTGAATAACGTCAGTGGGATTCTTCCTACCAAAGGTTTAGTCCATTTCTGGTATTGCTGACGAGTAAGATTGCTACCGCTCTGACAACAGAGCATATAGGTTCGTGGTCTATATACTGTGACCGTACTATACAAATTGTTGGTTCTCAAATGCTGTTATGTCTTTTGCATGACTATGAATAAAGTATAACATGTTTTGCTATGTAAAAAACGATACTTTCATCCGCTGTCTAAAGTGGGATGGAAGTCCTAGGTGAACTTTCCCATATTGTAAATACTGTAATGAGTTGGCTGTTTTTCTTATTATTTGTACCGCATCAATAAAATTTAACTAACAAAAATATTAGGTGCGAAATATGTTTAGTTTATAGAAAAATAAAAAGATTAGAATAATTTGTTGAAATATCCAATTAATTGAAATAAAATGGTTATAATGTTAATTTTTCGAAAAAAATGAATAATTTGTACTTTAGTAAATAAAATCTGTCAATATATATAAAGTTTTTTAGAATATACGATGCTATTTATATCTCATCTCTTGTATAAACATCTTCAGTTCATTCAATAAAGTTTACTTTGGACGATTGTACAATCGTAGTACTAATAATTCTTTCATTTGAATTTTAATCTCTTAAATCTATGTGTCAAAGTTTTCCTTGTCTATGGTTTTTCGTTATATGTCTACCTCCCAATAGGCATTATCTTTAGAATTGGACTTTTGTTCCGAGATAATTAATTCCATTATATAAACACTTGATTTAATATTTTGAAAGGTATTGGTGATATATATTGATTACACAACAAAATCTAAAACATTTCTTAAATTGTGAACAGCATATCCTTAGCCTTCCTTTCACAAATAGGAAGGAATCAGGATATGCAATTTACAAAAAAAATTTACCCGATTACCTTTTTCAGAGTTTAAAGATGTTTTCCCACGACGAAGGTGTAGCATTACTTTCTGCATTAAATATACTTTTATATCGGTATACTGAAAAAGTCGAATTTTGGATTGGCTCTCCACGGATAAAATCGGATAACTCTTTATCTAGTAATCTAGAAGACATTAATCCAAACGTTTTTAATATAAGATTTTCCGAAAAGTTTACTTTTTGTCAGGTATGTAAGGAAGTTGAAACTGCGCAGATTGAATCTCAGGAATTAACATCATTTGCAAAATTGCAATCTGAGCGTAACAAAGAGAGTAGTACACCATTACTTCAGGTATTGTTTGATTTTATAGATATGACAAAATTTTCAGTTGAGACTTCTAAGACAGTTTCTAATCATATACAAGCATTTCAAGAATTGAGTGGTGCCTACATAGGGCTATATACGTTTAGAGAACAATCTGGAATCTCACTTTCTATGGTGTATGACAAAGGTCGATTTAGCCAAGATGTAGTGGCACGTATACTTGGGCATCTTGAGAAGGTATTACATAATATGATAAATCAGCCAGATTGTTTGATTGAACAAGTATCAATTTTAACGGAAGAAGAGCAGAAGGAATTGATAACTATAGCAAATATTGATGTTTGTGAATTCCCCAATGAGGGGCAGATTCATGAATTATTTACAAACCAAGTATTATTGAATCCTGAAGCTATTGCAATAGTAGTAGGTGAACACTGTTTAACCTTCCGCGAACTTAACCATAAGGTAAACCAATTAGCACGTTATTTACAGAAACAAGGAGTGGGTGTGGGCGATCTCGTAGGAATTTGCCTAGGGCGCTCAGCAGAAATCATCATTTCACAATTGGCAATTCTGAAAATAGGGGCTGCTTATGTACCTCTTGACCCTACTTACCCAACAGAGCGGTTGGTTTATATGATGATGGATGCAGCATTGGGATTTGTTATTAGTGTATCGGAATTGGCGGAGCAGTTTGCTGATTCTGAAGCAGTAATCATTAATCTTCAAGACGAGAACGGAAATATTGAAACGGAGAGTACAGAAGAGTTGAATGTAGAAATTAGAGGCAATCAACTAGCCTACATGATTTATACTTCTGGCTCTACAGGAAGGCCCAAGGGAGTGATGGTTGAACATCATTCTGTGCGAAATTTGTATTATGCTGTCAGGGATCATCTTGATCTGAATAAGCACCGTTCTATTGTAGCCTTAGCAAGTATGGCTTTTGATATCTTTGTTATTGAATCCGTCATTTCACTAGCTTATGGATTGAAAGTAGTCATCGCAAATGAAGTAGAGCAGCACGACTATAAGGCACTTCATACCTTACTTAAGACACATCAAATAGAAGTTTTGCCTGGAACCCCTGCACGTCTTCAACTGATGCTAAATGATGATGACCATAAAGAAAGTTTTCAATCTGTAAAAGTCATCTGTATGGGAGGAGAGTCGTTTCCTCCTACGTTGTTTGAAGCTGTACGTAGCGTGAGTGATGCCAAGATTCTCAATATATACGGACCAACAGAAACAACGGTATACGCTACAATCAAAGAATTGACAAGTCCTGATGAAATCACCATTGGAAAGCCGCTTGCCAATTATGAGCTTTACATTATGGACAAGAATATGCAAGTACAGCCTTTTGGTGTCAAAGGTGAGATATGTATTGCTGGTGCCGGCTTGGCTCGCGGCTATCATAACCGTGACGAGTTAAATCAAGAGCGGTTTGTACAGCATCCGTACCAACCAGGAAAACAGATGTATAAGACAGGAGATATAGCACGTCTTCTCTCAAACGGAGAAATTGAATATATAGAACGGATTGACCATCAGGTTAAAATCCATGGTCACCGCATTGAGCTTGGGGAAATCGAAAATGTATTAGAGGGAGCTCCTATGGTGAAGCAGGTAGTGGTGGTTGACCGTTTGAGTGAGAAAAACACCAAATATTTAGCCGCTTATCTCACTGTAGAGAAAGGGTATCATGCAAAACAAATGGCGGAGTGGCGTGAGTATCTTCGAGTACACCTGCCGTCGTATATGGTGCCCGCGTTGTTTGTGCCAATGGAGTCGTTTCCGCTGACTCCGAATGGTAAAGTGGATCGTAAAAAATTACCTAACCCCGAATCAATGGGAGTGGTTTCAGCAGAATATATAGCTCCCCGCAATCCAATCGAAGAGCGGATTGCAGCAATTTGGACAGAGGTGCTAGGTACGCAGAAAATTGGAATTCACGATAATTTCTTAGAACATGGCGGTAATTCTATTCTGGCCACTCAGGTCATTACACGGATTAATGAGCGTTTCAAAGTAAAATTAACGCTCATTGAATTTTTAAGTGAACCAGTTATTGTGAAAATAGCAGAAAAAGTTAATCGTAAAGAGCATCAAACAAGTAAATCCTCAAAAAGAAACAATGGTATTGTGCGTCAATCACGGCGTTCACATGCGAAAAAATTAACAGATTTGCTAAATGATTAAATGAGCGAATAAACAAAGGAGTTGTTGAAATGAGTCAATCTAATGATTCTGTTACCGTTGTTCACGTAAATAATACGGCAGATGAAGTTTTTGTTTTTCCGATGTCCTCAAGTCAAAAACGACTGTGGTTCATTGAGGAATTTAAGCCTAGCACCGTGTACAATCTCCCTGTTGCTTTAGATATCACAGGCCCGCTTCATGTGAGTGCCTTGGAGAAAAGTTTTCAAGAAATTACAGATCGTCATGAAAGCTTACGGACGACATTTGCGCAGGTAGAAGAAGAACTAGTGCAGATCATTCACCCTTCTTTGCAGATACAAATTCCTGTCATTGAAGCACAAGAGGAGGATGTAGTGCCACTGATTAAAGAAGAGGTGGCAAAGCCTTTTGATTTAAAGAAAGGACCTTTATTCCGTGCTGTTCTTATTCGGTTAAATCCTGAGAAACATGTACTATTTTGGAATATGCACCACATTATTTCAGATGGGTGGTCTATGGGGGTTTTTCATAAGGAGCTTTCTACCTTATATGCCGCGTTTTCAAAAAGGGAACATTCCCCGCTTCCTGAACTAGCCCTTCAGTATGTCGACTTTTCCGAGTGGCATACCAAGTGGTTGCAGGAGGAAGAGGCGAAGGAACAGTTAAACTATTGGAAGAAACAATTGGCTGGAGACCTTCCTGTATTACAATTGCCGACAGATCGTCCACGTCCTGTGAAGCAAACATTCCGTGGGAATTATCAAGTGATTGACCTTCCTCATGAGTTAATTCATAAATTAGAGCAATTGGGTGAGAAGGAAAGTGTAACGATGTTTACGCTCTTCTTTGCCGCTTACAGTACACTTTTATATCGTTATACTTCTCAAGAAACCCTTTTGATTGGAACGCCTATAGCTGGACGGAACCAGAAAGAAACTGAAGACCTCATCGGTTTTTTTGTCAATACACTCGTTTTACGTTTGGAACTTAAGGATGACCCGACTTTCCTAGATGTGTTGCAGGAATCTCGGAAAGTAGCCTATGAAGCTTTTGACAATCAAGATATTCCATTTGATAAAGTCGTGGAGGCAGTACAGCCACAACGTGATCCGGGCTACTCCCCGATTTTCCAAGTTATGTTTGCCTTCCAAAATTCACTCATGAAGCCATTAGAATTGGAAGGGGTGACGTTGGCTCCTCGTAGAGTAAACAATGAAACAGCTAAATTCGATTTAATTCTATTTATTGAGGAAAGTAAACAAGGTTTACAAGCTGTATTTGAATATAATACAGATTTATTTAATGATGAAACTATCGCTCGCATGACACTACATTATGTGACATTGCTTGAAAGTGCTGTTTCCAATCCTGATCAAAAAATTAGCCGAATGTCCATGTTGACAACATCTGAGCGAAAGAGGCTATTAACAGACTGGAACAATACCACAGCAGAATACCCACGAGAAAAATGTATCCAAGATTTATTTGAAGAACAAGTAGCAAATACACCGGATGCTGTAGCACTGAAAAAAGGCGAAAAATGTCTGACTTATGCGGAGCTAAACCATCGCGCTAACCAATTAGCTAACTATCTTCAAAAGCGTGGGGTTTCCTCACAATCCATGATTGGGCTAAGTGTAGAACGTTCTATTGAAATGATTATAGGAATGCTTGGAATCATTAAAGCGGGTGGTGTCTATGTCCCCCTTGATGTTTGCTACCCAGAGGAACGTTTGCGTTTTATGTTAGAAGATTCAAATGTTTCTTTTTTGATCACACAAAAGGATATGATGGGAAGACTTCCATTTGATGAAGATTTGACTCTTACACTAGACTCCGAGTGGGACAAGATTTCACAAGAAAGCACCGCAAATCCCGTACATGGCTTGACGGGAGAAGCCCCGGCTTATATCAACTATACCTCTGGTTCTACGGGAAGGCCGAAAGGGGTTATAATCCCCCACCGTGGTGTTTTACGCTTGGTCAAAAATGTTAATTATGTGAACTTGTCCTCTGAAGAGACATTACTTCAATTTGCTCCAATATCCTTTGATGCGGCTACTTTTGAAATTTGGGGTAGTTTGCTCAATGGAGCGCAATTGGTGATTTATCCTTATGAGAAAGCCTCACTTGAAGAATTGGGGCAGGTATTGCAGCGATACGAAATCAGTACATTATGGCTCACAGCAGGTGTATTCCATCAAATGGTAGAATACCATTTGGAAGATTTGCAAGGAGTTCGTCAGCTTTTAGCAGGGGGGGACGTATTATCTCCTGCTCATGTACGCAAAGTGTTGGATAAATTAGATGGATGTTGTCTCATCAATGGGTATGGTCCAACAGAAAGCACTACCTTTACCTGTTGTTATCCAATGGACAACGTGGAGCAAATCCTAAAGACAGTACCGATCGGCAGACCGATTTCTAATACACAAGTCTATGTATTGGACAAGTCGCTTCAGCTGGCTCCTGTAGGCGTACCAGGGGAGTTGTATATTGGCGGGGATGGTCTGGCATTAGAATATCTTAATCGTCCCGACTTAACAGAGGAGCGATTCATTCCAGACCCATTTAGTGACGATTCGTCATCTCGTTTATATAAGACCGGAGATTTGGTACGTTATTTAGCTGACGGTAACATTGAGTTTTTAGGACGGGCTGATAATCAGGTGAAAATCCGCGGCTTCCGAATTGAGTTAGGTGAAATTGAAGCTGTATTGGCACAGTATCCACATGTAGAAGACGTTGTCGTAATGGTGCATGAAACGACATCGGGGGATAAGCGTTTAGTGGCTTATGTGGTTTCTGCACAGGAACATGAGCTTGCAGTCAAAGAATTGCTTCATTACGTAAAAGATAATATTCCAGAGTATATGGTTCCCCACATTGTGGTCACTAAAGAAAGTTTGCCATTAACGCCGAATGGTAAGGTAGATTACAAAGCGTTATCGGCCTTAGAGTTAGAGAACAAAGATTTGACAGAAGCATACATTCCACCGCGCACTAATGTTGAAGAGGAGATTGCGTTAGTTTGGAGTCAGGTTCTCGACATTCGTCGTATCGGAATTCATGATAATTTCTTCGATTTAGGTGGTCATTCTTTAGTCGCAACGCTTGTCGTTTCACGCCTGCGTGAAGTTTTTGACATTTGCTTAGATGTGCGGAGTATTTTTACATATCCAACAGTATCCACGTTGGCTGTCTATATAGAAGGGCAAAAGGGAAGTAAAAAGACTTTCACAGAGGGGATTTCCCCTGTTGGGCAACGTGAAAATCTGCCGCTGTCATTTGCTCAACAGCGTTTGTGGTTTGTAGATCAATGGCAGTCTCACACGCGTCATCTTTACAACATCCCGCTGGTTTATGAAATGCAGGGGAGAGTCCATGTCAAGGCATTGAAGCAGAGTTTATCCGAGATGGTTCGCCGTCATGAAAGCTTGCGGACGACTTTTAAAGATATGGATGGAAAAAGCGTCCAAGTAATTGACTCCTATACGGAATTCAAATCAACGATGATTGATTTATCTAACGAGCCAAAATCTGAACGTGAACAACGTGCCAAGGCGATACTGAAAAAAGAAGCACATTATGTCTTCGACCTTAGTCAAGGGCCGCTTTTCCGAGTGACACTTATAAAGCTCGAAGAAGAGAAATACCTTTTGATGCTCAATCTTCATCACATTGTGTCGGATGGATGGTCGAATAAAATCATCATGGAAGAATTGTCTGCTTTATATGAAAGCATAAGTCAAGGAAAGGATTCCCCGTTAGAAAAATTACCTTTCCAATACGCGGATTATGCTGTCTGGCAGCGCGAATGGCTGCAAGGAGATAGGCTAGAAGAACAGATGTCTTATTGGAAAAAACAACTGGGCGGTGAACTGCCTATACTTCAATTGCCAACAGATCGACCGCGACAAAAGGAGATGACCTTCCAAGGGAAATTAAAGAGATTTGAACTATCTCGTGCGCTTTATAGGAAGCTGAAGCAGCTCAGTCAGCAATCAGGTGCTTCTTTATTTATGACTTTACTCGCAGCCTTTAAAGTCCTACTTTATCGTTATACGGGGCAGCAAGATTTATTGGTTGGTTCACCAATCGCGGGAAGAAATCACGAGGGAATTGAAAAAATGATCGGTTTCTTTGTCAATACGATCGTATTTAGAACAAATGTATCAAGCGAACAAACCTTCCTTGAGTTACTTGAAAATGTGCGGGAAATATCTTTAGATGCTTATACCTATCAGAATGTTCCATTTGAAAAGCTAGTAGAGGAACTCCAGCCTGATCGGGATGCGAGCACGTCCCCGTTGTTCCAAGTGATGTTTGCTATGCTCAACACTTCATCATCGTCTCTGACGTTACCAGGGCTTAGTGTAACAACCGTGGAACTAGAGCATGATATTGCCAAGTTTGATCTCACGCTAAACGTCATGGAAAGTGAAGACAGGCTAGAAGTGTCTATTGAATATAATAGTAACTTGTTTGATGAAGAGACGATCTCGCGCATGGGGCAGCATTACCAGGCAATCCTTGATGGAATCGTTGATTCTCCAGAATATACGATTGGTCAGATTCCAATTTTAACAGAGATGGAGCAACAGAAATTTCTAACAGATTGGAATGAATTCAATCATAAGGCGGATGCTCCTGATACACTCGCTGTGCATTTTGAAACCCGAGTCGCCCAAAGTCCAGAAGCGGTGGCACTTATCTATGGAAACAGGCAGCTTACGTATCGAGAAGTAAATAAGCTCGCAAATCAACTAGCCTATAATCTGCGCGAGCGTGGAGTAGAGGCTAACCAGCTAGTCGGGATTATGGCAGAGCGTTCGTTAGAAATGGTGATTGGTATATTTGCAATCCTGAAAGCAGGAGGAGCATACTTACCAATTGACCCTCATCTTCCCGAGGAACGCATTCAGTACATGCTCAAAGATAGCGGAGTAAAGCTGCTTTTGACCCAAGAAATTTGGCAAAAGCATGTCGCATTTGCCGGTGAAGTTTTGAATCTTGAAGACGAAAAACTTTACCAAGGAGACGCGACTGATCTTAAGCCGTTGAGCAAATTAAATGATTTGGCATATGTGATTTATACCTCGGGTTCCACAGGAAAACCAAAAGGTGTAATGGTTACTCAACGTAATGTGTTGCATATTTTATACGCCTTGGAGCAGCTGTATCCATTTAACGAAAGTGATGTCTACCTCTTGAAAACGCCATTTACCTTTGATGTGTCTGTCAGTGAATTATTTGGTTGGATTCAGGGAGGCGGAAAGCTTACGATCTTAGAACCACAAGCTGAAAAAGACCCTGTACGTTTATTTGAGGCTATTAAAGATTACCAAGTCACCCATGTTAATTTTGTACCATCTATGTTGCACTCTTTTCTAGAGTCATTAAAAGATAAGCTTCCAAGGAAATTGCCTGCCTTGCGCTATGTATTCTCGGCGGGAGAGGCACTGAAAAAAGAGACGGTGAAAACATTCTTTGAGCTATTTGAAGGCGTGCGACTAGAAAATCTTTATGGACCGACAGAAATTACAATTTATGCTTCTCACTTCTCAGTCGAGGAGATGCAGAGGGAATCAAGTATACCAATCGGAAAACCACTGCCGAATACCAAGGCTTATGTCGTTGATGAAAATTTACAACTGCAGCCATTGGGTGTACCAGGAGAATTGTGCATTTCAGGCCTGGGTGTAACAAAGGGGTATCTGAACCGTGAAGGTCTAACGGAAGAAAAATTTGTCCCTGTGCCTTGGGCTGTAGACGAGCGGATGTATCGTACGGGAGATTTGGTACGCTGGTTGCCAAATGGCGACTTGGAATATTTAGGACGGATGGATGATCAGGTAAAATTGCGAGGGTTCCGTATTGAACTAGGCGAGATTCAAGCGACATTAGAATCTTACGCTGCTGTGCGAGAATCTGTCGTTGTTGTTCGAGAAGACCAGCTACAGGATCAGCGGTTAGTAGCCTACATCGTCGTGCAGCCAAATCAAGCGTTGGCTACGAGCGAACTGCGCCATTTCCTGAAAAGAAAATTACCTGAATATATGGTTCCAAGTGTATTTGTAACACTAGACGAAATGCCATTATCCCCAAGCGGTAAAGTGGATCGTAAAGCATTGCCGATGCCGAAAGTAGAGGGCGTGGTTTCTGGTAAATATACGGCACCGCGTAACCCAATTGAAGAAATCATTGCAGGGATTTGGAATCAGGTGCTCGGTGTCAATCAGGTGAGCATTCAAGATAACTTTTTTGAGATCGGAGGCCACTCCCTATTAGCGACACAGGTTCTTTCGCGCTTACGTATCGCCATAGGTATCGAAGTACCTGTCCATGCGATCTTTAATTACCCAACCATCGCAGAATTAGCTTCACATATTGATACGACGAAGCAAGAAGAAAACGAGATTGCTATAGAAGCCATAGCACGAGGTCAACATTTACCACTCTCTTCCTCACAAAAGAGATTGTGGTTTTTAAATCAAATGGAAATGGAAAACAAGCATGTATACAATATTCCACTTGCTTTGCGACTTCAGGGAGAATTAGATCTTGCTGTATTCAAGGAAAGTTTAAATGAAATCGTTCGTCGCCATGAAATCTTGCGAACGACTTTCGTGGAAAATGGAGAGCAAATCGAGCAAGTAATCTCTCCATTCAAAGCCATGTCTGTTCCGTTTATTGACCTTAGTAGGGAGCCAGTAGAAGAACGAGAAACAAAAGCAAATAGTCTGATTCAGCAAGAGGTGCTATACGAATTTGATCTAAGTCAAGGACCGCTCTTCCGTGCAAGTATCATTCGACTCCAGCCTGAAAAGTATATCTTGCTGCTTAATTTGCACCATATTATTTGGGATGGATGGTCACATGATGTTTTCATGCGTGAATTATCTATTCTTTATCGGGCGCGTTTAGCAAAGGAAGTGGAAAAGCTTCCGGAATTGCCGATTCAATATGCTGATTTTGCTGCGTGGCAACAAGGGTGGATCGAAAGTGAAGAGATCACGAAGCAAATCAATTATTGGAAAGAACAATTACAAGGACAGCCTCCGCTGCTGCCATTGCCGACGAATCACCAGCGTCCATCGGTACAGACTTATCGGGGAGACATCTATCGGATTGAAATCTCAGAGCGGGTAACCGCTTTGCTGAAAAATGTAAGCAAAGAAGAAGGCACTACCTTGTATATGACCTTGTTAGCGGCGTTTAAAGTCCTTCTTTATCGTTATACGGACCAAGAGGACCTTTCCGTAGGTTCTCCTGTCGCTAATCGCAATCAACGTGCCATTGAAAATCTCATAGGCTATTTTGTCAATACGTTGGTCTTGCGTACGCAAGTAGCGGGAACCATGACCTATCGTGAATTGTTAAAGCATGTACGCGAGGTAGCTCTCGAAGCATACGCTCATCAAGATGTTCCATTTGAAAAATTGGTAGAGGAATTAAACGTGGAACGAAATTTAAGTTACTCTCCGCTATTCCAAGTAATGTTTATGCTTCAGAATACCTCTGCTGTGGAAGTAGAATTGCCGGGATTAGAGATAGAAGACATAGAGATTGATAGACCGTCGGCTAAATATGATTTAACCCTCTTTATTGCAGAGAAAGATGATCGACTGACTGGTGTTTTTGAGTACAATACAGATTTATTTGATGAACACATCATTGCTCAAATGGCGGACTCATTCTATACCTTATTGGAAGGCATCGTCGCTCATGTGGAGGAGAGAATTGACCATCTTCCTGTTGTGTCAGCCAAAGAAAAGAAAAAATTAATTATAGACTGGAATGATACAAAAAAAGATTATCCACTAGAAAAGAGGATGCACCAGTTCTTTGAAGAGCAAGTGGAAAAAACTCCTAAAGCCCTAGCGGTCATTTTCGATGAGGAGGCGCTGACCTACGAACAATTAAACTGTCGTGCGAATCAACTAGCACGTCACTTGCAAACACAAGGTGTAAAAGCAGGTACGCTTGTAGGCATCTACATGGAGCGCTCTCTAGAAATGCTTGTTTCCCTGCTTGCTGTATTCAAATCGGAAGGAGTCTATGTACCGCTTGACCCGTCTTATCCGCAAGAGAGAGTCTCCTTTATGCTTGAGGATTCTAAGACGCGTGTGATATTAACCCACCAGGATTTAGCAACACAGATTCCAGAACACGGAGCGCAAGTGGTGTATGTCGATCAGGACTGGGAAACAATTTCTCTGGAGCCTAACCACAACCTAGAGTGTTATGGACCGAATGATTCGTTAGCTTATACCATTTATACCTCCGGTTCGACAGGAAAACCTAAGGGCGTTCAGATTCGCAATGATGCGCTGACCAATTACTTATTAGCCGCGAACGAACACCTTGAGTTACAAGAGCAGGATCGCTTTTTAGCTGTGACGACCATTTCCTTTGATATCGCTGGAATGGAATTGTATTTGCCGCTCATGATGGGGGCTTGTGTCATAATTGCGAAACGTGAAGAAGCCACAAATGGAGAGTGTTTGGCTGAACTATTAACGACAAGTGAAGCGACAGTGATGCAAGCAACACCAGCTACATGGCAGATGTTGCTCCAAGCGGGATGGGAAGGACATCGCCACCTTAAGGTGCTTACAGGGGGAGAAGCACTTCCAATAAATCTAGCCAATCAACTCCTTGAACGCAGTGCCGGCGTTTGGAACTTTTATGGACCGACGGAAGCGACCATTTACTCTACGATTTCTAAAGTAGAACCAGGGGAAAATTGGGTATCTATTGGTCGCCCGATTGCCAATACGAGCATTTATGTTCTTGATCGTCAGCTGAATCCTATACCAACAGGGGTTTCAGGTGAACTCTATATCGGCGGAGAAGGGCTGGCGGCTGGCTATCTTAACCGTCCCGCATTAACGCGAGAACGATTTGTAGACGATCCGTTTAGTGATAAAGCTAATGCTAAGATGTATCGAACGGGTGATTTAGTGCGTTATCGAGCGAATGGTGAATTGGAGTTCATCTCTCGTATCGACCACCAAGTAAAAATCAGAGGGTTCCGTATTGAGTTGGGTGAAATCGAAAATGTGTTGATCGAGCATGAGAGTATTAAAGAAGCCGTGGCGATTGAACGTGAGGATGTGGTCAACGATAAACGTTTGGTGGCTTATGTCATCGCTGACAATGATAAGCAGCCTAATCTTTCATCCTTACGTAGTCTTTTAAAGAGAAATTTACCAGATTATATGGTTCCATCAGCGATTGTTGTTATGAAAAAATTTCCTTTAACGCCAAATGGAAAAATCGATCGACGCGAACTTCCGATTCCTAAGGGTACGGAATTAACAGGGAATCATGAGTTTGAAGCACCGCGTACTGAAATGGAGAAACAGTTGGCAGATATTTGGTGTAATATCCTGCGCGTAAATCAGGTGAGCATCCATGACAGCTTCTTTGAGAGAGGTGGTCATTCCCTATTGGCGACTCAATTAATTTCCCGCTTGCGTAAGGAGCTCAATGTAGAATTGCCTTTGCGCAGTTTGTTTGAAAATCCAACGATTGCTGGTTTAGCAATGGAAGTGGAAGGACTGAGTCAAGCAGAGAAACAACTGCAACTTCCGCCGATTGAACCGAGGTCTGATGAGGACTCACCGCTTCTTTCTTTTGCTCAGCAGCGGCTGTGGTTCCTAAATGAATTGGATTCAAACAGTGCGTTTTACAACATTCCAATTGGGTTCCGTGTAACAGGAAACCTAAATGTTTCTGCTCTAGAGAAGGCGCTTCATGACATCATACGTCGTCATGAAGTATTGCGTACCACCTTTGCTAAGGTAGATGGAGAAGCGTTACAACAAATTCATCTAGATATGAATTTAAATATGACTTTGGTAGAGATTGAACATCTTTCTGATAAGGAACAAGAGGCACAGATTACCTTCTTTATCGAACAAGAATCTAAAAAGACGTTTGATTTGCATACAGGTCCATTGTTGCGAGTAGCTTTGATCCGATTGAAACCAAACGAACATATCCTACTGCTTACCGTTCATCATATTGTCTTTGATGTATGGTCGATGGATGTTTTTATGAAGGAGTTAGCAGCCTATTATGGAGCGTGGACGCAAGGTGGAAAGCTTGAGCTGCCAGAATTGCCGGTTCAATATGCTGATTTTGCTAATTGGCAACGACAGTGGCTACAAAAAGAAGTTATAGATAAACAGATCAACTATTGGAAACAAAAACTAGAGGGTGCGCCACCCGCTTTAGAACTTCCAACGGATCGATCACGACCGCCTGTGCAGACTTTTAACGGATCGCATGAGACTCGGAATCTTTCTCGATCTTTGCTGAAAGCCTTGCAAAAAGTGAGTTACCAAGAAGATGCTACGTTATTTATGACGATGCTGGCAGCCTTTCAAGTGATGCTTTATCGTTATACCAATCAGCAGGATATATTGATCGGTTCACCGATTGCCAACCGTCAATTGTCTGAGGTAGAAGAGCTGATTGGGTTGTTTACCAATACATTGGTGTTGCGCACTCAAATAACGGAGAATATGAGTTTCCGAGAGTTATTAAAACAGGTACGTATCACAGCTTTAGAAGCTTATGAACATCAAAATCTTCCTTTTGAAAAATTAGTAGAAGAGCTGCAGCCAAACCGTGACCTGAGCCGTTCGCCATTATTCCAAATCATGTTGGCTTATCAAGACTTTACGTCGCAAGAGTTTATGATGGATGAAGTGGTCTTTGAAGGAATTGATATTGATAATAAGACTTCCAAATTTGATTTGACGCTATTCGTTCAAGAGACAGAGTATGGACTAGCGACAACGATTGAGTACAATACGGACTTATTTGACCGAGCTACCATTCAACGCATGCTCGGACACTTAGAAAGATTGCTAGAGCAGGTGATTCAAAATCCTCACCAATCCATTACGGAGATACCGATGCTAAGTGAGCGAGAACAGCAGCTGCTCAATGATTGGAATGATAGGGCATCTAATAAAAAGGTAGAACAAAGTGTTCACCGTATGTTTGAAGAGCAAGTGTTAAAAACACCATACGTGTCAGCACTACAGTTTGGAGAGCAGAATCTTAGCTATTGCGAACTAAATAATCGTGCTAATCAGTTGGCACATTACCTCCGTAAAGCGGGAGTAGGTAAGGATTCACCTGTGGGAATTTGTTTGGATCGTTCCATTGAAACGATCATATCTGTCCTAGCGATTCTCAAGGCAGGAGGAGCGGTTATATCGTTGGACCCGAATTTCCCAGAAGAACGCTTAGCCTTTATCATAGGTGCTGCTCAAGTCAACCTGGTATTGAGCCAAGGGTCATTGTCCAAACAGATTCCAGCTTTATCTTCAGCCCAAGTCATATGCCTAGACCAAGAATGGCAGCGGATCGATGAAGAAAAGAGCGACAATTTATCAAGAGATGATACGCTAGATAGCTTAGCCTACTTGATTTACACTTCTGGCTCAACTGGGGAGCCAAAAGGTGTCGCTATGCCGCATCGTTCGCTTGCTAATTTAATTGCTTGGCAGCACAAAAATATTACATTAACAAGGCCTATGAAGACGTTGCAATTTACATCTCTTAGTTTTGATGTTTCCTATCAGGAAATTTTCTCCACTCTATGTGCTGGTGAAGAACTTGTGCTCATTACAGAAGAGACAAGAAGAGATCCTGTGTTGCTATTGAACTATCTTGATGAAAAGAAGATTGAGAGACTTTATCTTCCGTTCATTGCCTTGCAACAACTTGCTGAAGCTGTAGTCAGTGGACAAGTACAAGCGCCAACACACTTAGGAGAAGTAATTACAGCAGGTGAGCAGTTGAAAGTCACACCGAGTGTGAGGTATTTGTTTAAAAAACTAAACAACTGTACGCTGCATAATCATTATGGACCATCTGAAACCCATGTTATCACGACGATGGCTCTAACTGGGAATCCAGATGACTGGCCGCTATTGCCGTCTATTGGTTATCCCATAGATCATACACAGGTGTACATTCTTGACCGTCATTTGAATCCTGTTCCCATTGGGGTTCCAGGCGTTATGTATCTTGCAGGGGACTGCTTGGCAAATGGATATCTCAACCGCCCGGACTTAACGGAGGAGAAATTCATTGAGAATCCATTCCGTGATGAGCCAAATGCTCGCATGTATTACAGTGGAGATTTAGCGCGCTATCGCCCAGATGGCAGTATAGAATTTTTAGGCCGTGTTGATGACCAAGTGAAAATTCGCGGTTATCGAGTGGAGCTTGGAGAGATTGAATCACTGCTTGCCCAGCACCCGGAGGTACAAGAATGTGCTGTGGCTGTTCGTGAGGAAGTACCAGGGGAGCAGCGTCTCGCAGCTTATGTGATCATGACGACCGCTGATATCACTTCTGATTTCCGACAATATCTCAAAAAGTTTCTGCCTGAATATATGATACCTTCTACTTTCACCTTATTAAAGAAAATGCCATTGACAGGAACAGGGAAAGTAGATCGGAAATCATTACCGGCGCCAAAACATCATCTTCTGTCTACAACCTCTTATACAGCACCGCAAACGGAGCTAGAACAAACTATTTCTGATGTGTGGAAAGAAGTACTGGGCGTGGATAAGGTTGGATTGAAAGATAACTTCTTCGACTTAGGTGGCCATTCTCTACTCGTTGTAAGAGTGTGCAGTAGGTTGAGTGAGACACTGGATCAAGCAGTTCCAACCATGCACATGTTTCAATATCCAACGGTAGCCACCCTAGCTAATGTGTTGCATCAAGGAGAGCGGGAACACCAGGGAATGGAAGAGAAGGTAGATCGAGCAAAGAGTCGTAAGGAAGTTCAAAAAAAACAGAGACAGCGCAGACAACAGCGTGCTCAAGCTAAAAAGGAAAAGAGGGAAACGAAATGAGTAATTTTGATCAATCCTATGAATCAGCGATTGCTATTGTAGGTAGTACGGGGCGTTTTCCAGGTGCAAAAGATATTTCCGCATTTTGGAATAACGTGCGTAATGGTATAGAGTCGGTTACATTTCATACAGATGAAGAATTAAAGGCAGCTGGTGTAGCTGAGGAAAACATTCAAGACCCTAACTATGTAAAAGCAAACGCCATGTTAGACAACATTGAGTTTTTTGATGCCGCGTTCTTTGGATATACGCCACGCGAAGCATCGATGATGGATCCGCAACAACGTTTCTTTTTGGAAGGCGCTTGGGAGGCTCTGGAAAATGCGGGGTACGATCCTGAAAGGTATGACGGATTAATCGGTGTATATGGCGGTGCAGCCTTAAACACCTATATGATTCTCAACTTGCTTTCCAACCCGGACCTCATTAAAAACGTAGGTGAGTTCCAAACCATGATTGGAAATGATAAGGACTTTTTACCAACGCGGGTGTCTTATAAATTAAATCTTAAAGGGCCAAGTGTGAACATCCAAACAGCGTGTTCTACCTCTTTGACCGCTGTGCATATGGCTTGTCAAAGCTTATTAAATGGTGAATGTGATATGGCATTGGCGGGGGGCGTTTCCATCAAGGTGAGTCAAGGTGAAGGTTATCCGTATCAAGAGGGGGGGATTTCCTCTCCTGATGGTCATTGCCGTGCCTTTGATGAAAACTCCCAAGGCACCGTTTTTGGAAGTGGAATGGGCATTGTTGTGCTAAAGCGGTTAGAAGATGCGATAGAAGATGGTGATTCTATCCAAGCAATCATCAGAGGTTCAGCGATCAACAATGATGGCGATATGAAAATTGGTTATACCGCTCCGAGTGTGGATGGACAGGCAGAAGTTATCACGGAAGCCTTGGCTGTGGCAGGTGTCTCTCCTGACACGATTGGCTATATTGAAACACATGGTACAGGTACTCCACTTGGTGATCCGATTGAAATTATGGGATTAACCCGTGCGTTCCAAGTCGATACAGACGAAAAACAATTCTGTCCAATCGGCTCTGTCAAAACAAATATTGGACATTTAGATGCCGCAGCTGGTGTGACAGGGTTAATTAAAACGGTTGAATCTCTCAAGCATAAAGAAATAGCACCTAGTCTGCATTTTGAAAAACCAAATGCCAAGATTGAATTTGAAAATAGTCCTTTCTATGTAAATACAGCATTGAAAGAGTGGGCAGCAGGCGAGGAACCTCGTCGGGCCGGGGTAAGTTCGTTTGGAGTTGGTGGCACCAATGTCCACGTGATCTTAGAGGAAGCCCCTGTTGTGTCGTCATCAGACGACTCGAAAGCATGGAAATTATTCGTTTTATCTGCGAAAACGGAAGCAGCACTGGAAGAAGCGACTGAGAGATTGCGTGATCATCTCAGCGAGCAAACGGATATAAATTTGGCTGATGCTGCCTATACTTTACAAATTGGACGCCGTGCCTTTGAAAAGCGTCGTATGATTGTGTGTCGCAATCGCGAAGAAGCCATTCAAGCGTTGGAGGATCCAAAACGAATTTCTACACATGAGGTTGCACAGGATGAACAACAGCCTGTTGTATTCATGTTCCCAGGTCAAGGAGCCCAATATGTAGACATGGGACGCGAGCTATATCAGAGTGAGATGCTCTTCCGTAAAGAAGTGGATCGTTGTGCGGAAATTTTAACGGAGCATATAGGCTTTGATATTCGCACCTTACTATATCCTGAGGAATGCGAGGCAACGGAGGCTGCTAGTAAGCTAAAACAGACACAGTATACACAGCCTGCTTTATTTGTCATTGAGTATTCGCTTGCCAAACTCTGGATGGCATGGGGCATTAAACCCGATGCCATGATTGGACATAGTGTCGGGGAGTATGTGGCGGCTTGTTTATCTGGAGTATTTTGTCTAAAAGATGCGTTAGCATTGATTTCGATGCGAGGTAAGATGATCCAGCAATTGCCGCAAGGCTCTATGTTAGCAGTACCGCTACCAGAGCAAGATATAAAGCCATTACTGGGAAAAGATTTATCAATCGCTGCCATTAATGGACCAGCATTGTGTGTTGTATCTGGGGAGACTGAAGTAATTAAGAGTTTTCAAGCGAAATTGGAGGCGCAAGATATTGAGGCCGTGATCTTGCATACTAGTCATGCGTTCCATTCTAAAATGATGGACCCTATCTTGACTTCTTTTAAAGAACTTGTAAACAATATAGAGAAACAAGAACCGACTATTCCATACGTATCCAATCTTACAGGAACCTGGATTCAAGAAGGACAAGCGACAAGTCCAGAATATTGGGCACAGCACCTAAGACAAGCTGTGCGCTTTGCTGAAGGGATAGAAACATTACGAGAAGACAGCCCTGTTTTTATAGAAGTAGGACCTGGACGTACATTAAGTATGTTGACGAAGCAGCAAAAAGTGGAGCCGCATCATGTCATCACATCTATGCGTCATGTAAATGATAAAAAGGCGGAAGATTTGGAATTTTTGATGAGTTCAGTTGGAAAACTTTGGTTGAATGGTGTAGAAGTAGATTGGGAGTCTTTATACCAGGACGAACAGCGTTATCGCATTCCTATGCCAAGCTATCCATTTCAGCGTCAACGCCACTGGGTGGAGCCAAATCAGGTGATGGTTGCTAAACGAGACACGCAAAAGTTAATGGATAAAAAATCCAATCGATCTGAATGGTTCTACAGGCCTACATGGAAACAATCACCGCTTCCTATTCCAACCAGAGAAACGGGAGACGAGACCGTGATTGTATTTACTGATAAATGGGGTCTTCATGCCCAAGTGGCAGAACAATTGCAGTCCAAATTTAAAGAGGTGATTACAGTAAAAGCTGGAGAGGCCTTTGACCAGCAAGGGTCTGCTTATACAATTAATCCTGCGGAGCGCACCGATTACCAGATGCTGATTCAATCACTAGACCAACTTCCGAGTACGGTTTTGCACATGTGGGCAGTTAAGGTGACATCAGAGCAGAAGCGGCGCTTGTCTGACTTTGAACAGACACAAGATCTTACTTTTACTAGCCTGCTCTATTTGGCGCAAGCATTTGGCATTCAAAACACAGAGGACCAAATTCGTTTGATGGTCGTAACCAATAATGTACAAAGTATTTTAGGCGATGAAGTGTTGTATCCAGAGGCTTCTATTATCGCAGGTCCTGTGCGTGTCATCCCACAGGAATATCCAAATATTGATTGCAGCCATGTCGACATATCTATCTCGGCAGAAGACGTCAACTGTCAGCAGCGTTTGGCAGGACAAATTGTGTCGGAAGCCACATCGTCTGCGAAGGATACTGTGGTGGCTTATCGTGGGAATTATCGCTGGCAACAAACGTTTGATGCCGTACCGTTACAGAAAACAGAACTTGAAGAGAACCAGTGGCGTCAAGGTGGCGTTTACCTTTTGACAGGTGGTCTTGGTGGCATCGGGCTTGCGATTGCGGAAAAGCTAGCAAGCGATTTTCAGGCCAAGCTGGTATTAATCGGACGCTCTGGTCTGCCAGATAAGCAAGAATGGAAGCAATATCTTACTAATCATGGTGGGGAAGATCGTATCAGTCAGCGCATAAAAAAGATACAGAAGCTTGAGGAATTAGGAGCAAAAGTGTTGACTTTCCAAGCTGATGTATCTGATGTAACAGAGCTACAATCCGTGGTAAGCGCGGCAGAACAGCATTTCGGAAACATCAATGGTGTCATCCATCTGGCAGGGGTTCCAGGTGCAGGACTTATCCAATTGAAAACCCCAGAAATGGCAGCGAATGTATTAGCGCCAAAAGTAAAAGGGGCCTTAGCTTTGGATGAGGTATTAAAAGGAAAAGAGCTAGACTTTATGATTTTGTTCTCTTCCTTATCAGCCATTTATGGCGGATTAGGTCAAGTTGATTATGCAGCAGCGAACAGCTTTTTAGATACTTTTGCCCATTATCACCATGCGCAGCAAAATAGACTTACCATCTCTATCAACTGGGGACAATGGCAGTTTGATGATTGGCAAGGAGCAGCATTGCCTACGGCAACTGTATTCCAAGAAGAACTGAGACAAAATCGTGAAACTTTTGGAATGACTTTTGAAGAAGGAATTGATGCGCTTTTCCGTACTTTATATGCCCAACAACCACAAATGGCTATTACGACGCAGGATCTACATGCCCTGATTGAACAACATGAAGAATGGAAGGCAACAAGCGCCTTTGAACAATTGGAAGCCATCGGCGGAGTTTCTAATAAGTTAGATACTGTTCGCATCTCTGATAATCTCTCAATGTCTACAAATGAAGAGATTACAAAGATTTGGAAAGAGCTGTTTGGAATGGAGCAGATCAGTATCCATGATGACTTCTTTGATTTGGGTGGGCACTCTTTATTAGCTGTACAGCTTCTTGCGCGTCTGCGCGAGGTGTTCCAGGTAGAGTTATCTCTTAATCAACTATTTGAAGCACCAAGCATTGCAGGCATAGCTGAATGGATTTCTAAAATAGAACTAGAAAGCTTAGAAGATGATGAATTGGAAAGCTTGCTAGTAGAGATCGAATCCTTGACAGATGCTGATATCGAGGATGAGATCGCAGCGGCGATTCATCTCGATGAGGAGGATGATGGCCATGAGTGATTGGTCCAAACGTCTTTCAATTCTTTCACCCAAGCAGCGTGAATTATTAGAGTTAAAGTTGAAGAAGAAGGGGTTGTCTCGTGTTTCCTTAAAAACATTAGGAAACACGCTGAAAACAAACAATGCAGACAAAGTGACAGGTTTCGAGGAAGAGGTCAGTGCTAAGGTAAATATGGATTTCGGTCTTTTCTTCTTTTCTAGTAACGGACAGGCGGAAGCGGACGATGTGTACCAACTATTGCTAGAAACCACCAAATATGCAGACCAGGCCGGATTTTCATTCGTTTCGGTTCCTGAGCGGCATTTTCGAGACTTTGGAGGGCTCTATCCCAACCCTTCTGTTGTCGCTTCAGCGCTTGCGGTAATTAGTGAAAATATTCAAATTAGATCAGGCAGTATCGTTTTGCCGTTGCACCACCCAATTCGCATTGCGGAAGAGTGGTCGATTGTAGACAATTTATCGAAGGGACGGGTAGGGCTTTCCTTTGGAACAGGATGGAATCCGAGAGACTTTGTCTTCCGTCCCGAAAACTATGACAATCGTAGAGAAATTACATTCCAAGGGATTGCAAAGCTGAAACAGCTATGGGCTGGTGAAGAAGTGGTCTTCGAGGGTGTAGAAGATAAAGAGGTAACTGTAAGTCTAACGCCAAAGCCTGTTAGCAAACAATTGCCTGTTTGGATTACTAGTTCGGGCAATCCTGAGACGTGGATAAAAGCAGGAGCAATGGGGGCGAATGTCCTCGCTGCTCTGATTACTCAAAGTTTTGATGACTTAGCTTACAAAATTCAACTATATCGAGACTCCTTAGAACGCCATGGATATGATCCACAACAAGGGAAGGTAACGGTGATGTTGCACACCTTTGTCGGGGATGATGATGAAACGGTGAAAGAGAAAGTAAGACTCCCAATGTATGAGTATCTCGGTAAGTTTCTTGATCAGCAGGACAATTCAAACAAGAAATCGGAAGATAAGCGTAACAGTGAAATGAAAAATATCATCGACACGTCCAAAGACGATCTGCTCGCTTTTTCGTTTGAACGTTATTATAAGGGAAGCTCCTTATTAGGGACACCAGAAAAGTGTGAAAAGGTGATTCAAAGGCTAGGAGTGTTGGGGGTAAATGAGATTGGCTGTTTAATTGATTTCGGACTCGACTTGGATTCGGTAATGGAAAGTATGCAAAAGTTGACAGATTTAAAAGCAAAATATTCTGCGGAAGAAATGGCTGTAGGTGAATAGGTGATGAGTAATATAAAAAAAAGACTGTCTTCGCTTAGTCCAAAGCAACGTGCTTTGCTGGAATTAAAATTGAAAAAGAAAAGGGAGAATGCGGGACGTACCGAACGTAAAATCCCAAAACGGTCAGGGGCACATCATAACCCCATGTCGTTTGCACAACGGGCATTATGGTTTGCTGATCAATTGGACTCAAGTAGTGCTGCTTATAACATTACAATCGCGATCCGCCTAAAAGGAGCGTTAAATGTGAGCGCTATGGAGCGCAGCTTTAACAAAATTATCCTGCGCCACGAAGCATTACGCACGACTTTTAAAAATGATAAGGGGAATCCTGTGCAGGAGATTTCCCCTCCGTTTCACAATCCATTGCCTGTAAAGGATTTGTCGTATCTGTCGCCAGAAGATGGTGAGCGCGCAGTACAGAGTCTACTGATGGAAGATGGGAAGCGGCCTTTTCACTTAGCACAGGGTCCTTTGATTCGTACGACATTACTAAAGTTAGACCAAGAAGAACATGTATTGTCTTTAGCGGTTCATCATATTGTGTTTGATGCCTGGTCAATGATGGTCTTTCTTCAAGAGTTACAACAGTTTTACACGAAATACTCACTAGAGGAAAACGTGCAGCCAAAAGAATTGTTGATTCAGTATGCGGATTATGCCGCATGGCAGCATGAGAGATTAGAGAGTGAACATATCCAATCACAACTATCCTATTGGGAGAAAAAGTTAAAAGGTGTGCCATCTGTCATCCCATTGCCTATGAATCGTCCGCGTCCTAAAGTACAGACATTCCAAGGAAAACGTCTATACTTTACACTGCCAGAAAAGTTGATAGAGGAGATTCGTACTTTAAGTCGCAAAGAGGATGCTACCGTTTATATGACTCTTTTAGCAGTTTGGAAAACCTTGTTATACCGTTACACAGGACAGGAAGATATCGTTGTAGGTTCACCGGCAGCAGGACGCAACCTAGAAACAGAAAACTTAATTGGATTCTTTGTCAATACCTTGGCAATGCGTACAAATTTGTCAGGGAATCTTCATTTCCGTGAAGTGCTTAGACGAGTACGGAAAACAGCTCTGCAAGCCTATGACAATCAAGAAATTCCTTTTGAGATGATCGTAGATGCGTTGCAATTGGAGCGTAACCCTGGGTTTGCCCCTTTGTGTCAAGTTAAATTTATTTACCAAAATATACCAGGTATGGATTTGGAATTGCCAGGGCTTGACATAGAATTTTTACAAACAGATACAGGAACAGCCAAGTTTGACCTAATGCTAGATGTAACAGAATCGCCAAAAGGTGTGGGCGGGAGAATTGAATATAGTACAGAATTATTTAACGATGAAACGATTCAGCGCATGCTGAATCACCTTATCACATTGCTTCAGAGTATTATAAGCAACCCGGAACAGCCAATCGGTGCTTTACCTATGATTACAGAAGAAGGGAAGAAGGAGAGAGCGATGAAAATAAAGAAAAAAGAAGGAATCAAGAAAAAGAATTTTTTGAAGAACAAGCCCAAAGCAGTAACGATCTCTAATGGACAATTAGTGACCTCCAGCTTTTTGGACCCATCTATCAAAATACCGCTCGTGATGCAGCCAAATTCTCAGCATATTAATCTTACGAAGTGGGTAGTTGGTAATGAAGAAGAGATGAACAAAAAGTTGGTTGAACATGGTGGAATTCTTTTTCGTGGCTTTCAAACGGGATCTACTGACGAATTTGAACAGTTTACAAAAGTGATCACACCTAATCTTCTTAATTATCATGAACGCTCAACGCCGCGTTCAGAGGTCAGTGGTAAGGTTTATACTTCTACAGAGTATCCAGCAGATCAATTTATACAGATGCATAGTGAGATGTCGTATAGCTCTAACTGGCCACAAAAAATATGGTTTTACTGTGTGAAGCCGGCAGATGAACAAGGTGAGACTCCGCTTGCTGATAATCGCAAAGTATTTGAGATTTTAGATGAAAAAATCAAAGAGAAGTTTATGGAGAAAAAAGTGATGTATGTTCGTAATTTTGGTGCCGGGTTAGATCTTACTTGGCAAAATGCCTTTCAAACCGATGATCCTGGCGAGGTCGAACAATACTGTCGCGATGCCAACATTGAATTTGAATGGTTGGAAAATGGCCGCTTGAGAACGAAACAAGTATGTCAAGCTGTAGAAAAGCACCCTGTCACAGGGGAAATGCTGTGGTTTAACCAAGCTCATCTTTTCCATGTATCGAGCTTGCCAAAAGAAACTCGTGAATCTCTGTTGTCCGTAGTAAGCGAAGAGGAGTTACCACGCAATGCATACTATGGTGATGGCAGCCCGATTGAAAACGAAGTCCTTGAAATGATTCGTGAAGCATATCGTCAAGCACTTATCGTTTTCCCTTGGGAGGAAGGCGATGTACTCATGTTGGATAATATGTTGATTGCCCATGGGAGAAATCCATTTGTCGGTCAACGTAAAGTCGTAGTTGCCATGGCTGATCCGTACCGAAAATAGGCAGACGAGGACTATTCGATTATAAAATTATGATTAAAAGGATGAGCGAATATGAAAGATGTATGTATTAAAGGCTTTCGATTGTCTCCACAACAAGAACGCTTATGGATTTTAGGAGTGAATGGTCCGTCGTTTTACTCTCAGTGTTCCCTATCGCTAACGGGGGAATTGAATTTTACCAAATTAGAACATGCGGTTCAACAAGTCGTACAAAAGCATGAAGCACTGCGCACAACCTTTAAGCAATTACAAGGAATGGAATTACCGCTACAAATCGTGCATGAGGAAATGGTACCAGAATGGAAACAGGTAGATTTGCAAGTAGAAGCAGAAACAGATAATACGAAGAAAATCCAAGTATTATATGAGAAGGAGCAGCTTAAACCGTTTGATTTGGAAAACGGACCATTATTTAGGCTCACGTTGATCTCACTTACAGAACAGCACAACGTACTGTTGATGACGATTTCAGCGCTATGCGCTGATACGGTAAGTCTTCATAATCTCGTAGCAGAGATTCAGGAAGCTTATATGTCGCCGGTTGATTTTGAAGAAGAGGAGCCGTTGCAATACATTCAATTTTCCGAGTGGAAAAACGATATCTATGAGGAAGATGAAGAGGGAGGAATCGCTTTTTGGGAAAACCAGGAATGGGAACAAGCGATGCAATTAAAACTCCCGTGGAATGATTTATCCGAACTTTCTCCTAAGATGCCTAATATTGAAAGTATCATGCTTTCATCTGACCTATCTATTCAATTTGAGGAAGTCGCAGAAAAGTGGGAACTCTCATTAGAAGACCTTTTGTTTGCGAGTTGGCACCTATTCATGTGGCATCTGACAGGGCAAAGCGAAATCACTACTGGTTATGTGTTTGATGGCAGAAAGTACGAAGAAATGGAAAAAACCATAGGCTTATTAGCTGGCACCGCGCCTGTTCGCTATACTTACATTGCTAACACGCGTATGGATGAAGTTTTACAAGAACTTGCTGAAGCGCAGTACAATGCGTATGAATGGCAGGAATACTTCTCATATGGACTAGTTCAAAGTAACGACATATATTTCTCCAGTGGATTTGAGTATAGTGAAGCTGTAGGGATGCTTTCTTCTGAAAGTCCTCACTTTGAGCTCGAAAAGCTGACAAGCTTAGTGGATTACTTTGATCTAAAGATGTCTTGTACCAAATTAGAAGAATCACTTTCACTTGATATTTATTATACGAATCCATATTGGGAAGAAGAATACGTACGCGAATTACTCCAATCTTATATTCAACTTGTTAAGCATGCTGTGGAGCAGCCTGAGACGTTAATTACAGATTTAGATATTTTGAGCAAAGAGATGAAACAGCACCTGTTAACAGGAAGCGCTACCAACCCTGCTTCTTCTCCTTTTGCTTCTGAATGCTTCCACATATTATTTGAACAGCAAGTAGAGCGCACGCCTGATGAGATAGCAGTAATCTTTGAGGAACAACAACTGACCTACCGCGAATTAAATGAGCGTGCCAATCAGCTAGCTCACGCTCTTGTCCAACAAGGAGTAGAAGCAGAGGTCAAGGTTGGCATTTGTATGGCACGTTCTTTAGATATGATTGTTGCGCTGCTAGGTGTGTTGAAGGCTGGTGGGGCGTATGTACCGATTGATCCCGCATTACCAGCAGAACGCAAACAATTTATCTTACAAGATGCTGATATCTCAATTTATTTGACTCAAAAAGCATTAATGTCTGATTTGCCAGCAACAGAAAAAAACGTAATTCGTCTGGATAGTGATGGTGATAAACTCTCTACAGAAAGCAAGGATAACCCGAATCGTTCTGTTACGATTGATAACGCAGCCTATACGATTTATACCTCTGGTTCGACTGGAAAACCGAAAGGAGTCGTCGTAGAACACGGGCAGCTCCTAAACTATCTCAATGGGATGTACGATCGATTTGAGATTGGCTCTGCTGCAAGTTATGCCACCGTATCTACACTTGCAGCAGATTTGGGGAATACGGTTATTTATACCTCTTTGTGTACAGGAGGCCGCTTGCATATTATTTCCCAAGAGCGTCTATTAGATCCAAAACAGCTCGCCGATTACTGTGAATATCATACTATTGATTGTTTGAAAATTGTCCCGTCTCATCTATCTACCCTGCTGTCTGCGCCGCAATCAGCAAATCTTTTACCGAAGCGTCTGCTGGTGCTTGGAGGGGAAGCTCTTTCTTGGGATTTAGTGAGCAGAATCCAAGACCTAGCCCCTGATTGTCGCATCATAAATCACTACGGGCCAACAGAAGCGACAATTGGTGTAACGACCTATGGGTTGCATGAACGGAAGGAAAAAACTGTAGCAGCAACGGTACCAATTGGAAAACCGATTGCCAATACAAAAGTGTATATTATGAATAGTCAATGTCAGCTTGTCCCGATTGGCGCGGCTGGAGAGCTCTACATTGGTGGGGAAAGTGTAACCAGAGGCTATCTAAACCACCCAGAGCTTACAGCGGATCGTTTTATTGAGAATCCTTTTGATAATGAACAGACTCTGTATCGTACAGGGGATATTGTACGATATCTTCCAGATGGTAATCTTGAATTCCTTGGACGGGTGGATGACCAAGTCAAAATTCGTGGCTACCGTGTTGAGTTAGGAGAAATACAGCACGCACTAGAACAACATCCAAGCATTAAAGAAGCCCTTGTCCTAGCTCGTGACGACCACGGAGGAGACAAGTATTTGGTTGCTTATCTACTTGCTTCATCAAGTGAAGTGCCATCTCAAGAAGAGCTGTCCGAGCGATTGCAATCCATTTTACCTGAATATTTTGTCCCTTCTGCTTTTGTCTTTTTAAATAAATTTCCGCTGACAGCCAACGGAAAGATTAATCGCCAAGCCCTTCCTGACCCTGCCAGTCAATCCGCTCGTCCAATTATTGCTCCAGAAACACCGACGCAAAAGTGGGTTGCCGAGATTTGGTATAAGGTCTTAGGAACGGCAGAAATCAGCATTCATGATAAGTTCTTTGAAATTGGTGGAAATTCTTTAAAGAGTGTAAATGCGCTAGCGTTACTACAAGAGAAGTATCCAAATATAAAGTTGGTTGATTTATTTGAACACAATACCATTGCTTCGCTTAGTGAATTTATTGATAAACAAGAAGGGCAAGGGGAAGCTGAGGAAAACGAAATTGAAAACTTCGAATTATAGTAAATACAGTCAGCTTGTCGGACTAAGGGGGAATCATGATGTCAAATCGCGATATTGCCGTTATAGGACTCAGCGGCATATTTCCAGACGCAAAAAACCTAGATGAGTTTTATTATAACTTGAGCAATGGTATCGATAGCGTCAAAGAGTTATCGGTTGAAAGAAAAGAAAACTCTTCTATTGATCCGTCTATAGATTATCAAATTGGTGGGTATCTTGATCGAATCGATGAATTTGACTACCAATTCTTTCATTTTTCAAGAAGTGAAGCCCAAAATATGGATCCTCATCAGCGCTTGCTTTTACAATTGGTATCTAGTGCGATTGAAAACGCCGGGTATAGTTTACGAGAATTCAAGGGTAGCAGAACGGCAGTCATTTTGGGAGCACCTGGGGCTCCCAAGCCTTCTTATTATCAATTAATTACAGAATTTGATCCTACAGGTGTTCCTGGGAATCTTCATTCCGTGATTGCTGGAAGAATCTCACACTTTTTTGATTTACATAGTCCTGCTATGGTGATTGATACGGCTTGTTCTTCCTCCTTATTAGCAATTTATGAGGGCTATAATAAATTGCTGATGGGTGAAGCAGAATGTGCGATTGTAGGCGGTATAAATCTGAATCTCGATTTTCCGCTTAAAGATCAAGGTGATGAAGTGTTTGGCGTGGAGTCTCCGGACGGAAAGTGTAAGACGTTTGATTCGTCTGCAAATGGCATTGTAGGTGGAGAAGGAGGTGGGATCATTATTCTCAAATCGCTTGAAAAAGCGATTAAGGATGGCGATTCAATACACGCTGTCATCAAAGGTGGAGCCGCAAACCAAGATGGCGGGCGTTCCACAGGAATTACAGCTCCAAGCTCAGGCGCGCAAACTGAAGTAATCACCAGAGCCTGGGAGTTGGCGGGGATCGAACCAGAAACTGTCTCTTATATTGAATCCCATGGTACAGGTACGCAAATTGGGGACCCTATTGAAATTAAAGGGCTTACAGATGCCTTTAAACGTTATACCGAGAAACGAAAATTCTGTGCTATCGGCTCTCTTAAAACGAATATTGGTCACCTTGCTGGCGCAGCGGGAATTGCTAGTTTTATTAAAGTCGTGCTCTCCTTGAAAAATAAAAAGATTTTCCCATCACTAAACTTTCATACACCCAATCCGCATATTGACTTTGAAAATACAGCGGTATATGTCAATACAGATTTGAAAGATTGGGAAGTTCAAGGGAGAACTAGACGGGCAGGTGTCAGCTCGTTTGGTCTAAGTGGTACCAATGTACACCTTGTCTTAGAAGAAGGTCCCCTGCTAGTCAGAGAGGAAGAGCAAAAACAAGAGGATCATCTGATAACGCTTTCTGCAAAATCTGCTGCTAGTCTGCATCGGTATGGCGTGAATTTATTAGAATATCTCCAAGGTGAGACTTCACGGCTTACAGATATTGCATATGTCCTTAACCGGGGACGCGATGACCATATGTATCGCTATGCAGTGACAGCGGCTTATAAGCAGGAGTTGATTCAATCTTTAGAACGCGATTTCAAATCACCTGATGAGTTTCGCATGACCAAGGAAAGCAAGGTAGTCTTTATGTTTTCACATGATGTAAAGGCTGAGCAAAATCAAATCGACTTCTTGTTGAGTCATTACCCGCTTTTTAAAAAAATATATACCGAGTGCTTGAAGGTCGCTGGTGAGCAGGCCGATCACTACAATGTAAAGAAATTAATATACCAGTATTCCCTATATCAACTTTGGCGTTCGCACGGGATTTCATCCAACAAAATTATCGGTAATGGCGTGGGGAATCTCGTGGCAAAAGTGATTTCAAAAGAAATTTCACTGTCAGATGGGATCCAAGGTGCTGTAGAACTGGGCGCCGTAAAGCCTTTAGGAGCAGATAAGCTCCGATTGTTAGCATCTAAACTAAGTAAAGCAGGGTACTTGCTCTATCTAGAAGTCGGTGCACAAGGTATTTTGTCAAGAGAAATGAACAAGTTGACGGCTCAACTAGCGCATTTAAGTGTATTTTCATCCTTTACTTCAAAAACGTCATTCTCTTTGTCACGGACGCTTTCTGCCATGTACGCTCAAGGGCTGAAAATTAACTGGGATAAATATTATCAATCTGCTCAGCTTCAACGTGTCGAGGTTCCAACCTACCCATTTGAAAAAATTCGTTGTTGGGTAGAAGACCCTCGCCCATTTGAGAAGAGTATAGGTCCTGCCAAAACAACTGTGAAAGATGCATATCACTGCCGGGTGACAGGCGAGAATGTATCAGCTACGGAAGAAGCTTTGGCTCGTTTGTGGGGAGAAGTATTAAAACTAGATGAAATCAGTGTGGAAGATAATTTCTTTGAACTAGGAGGAAATTCCTTAAATGGCTCGCGTGTGATGGGACGTATCAAGAAAAGCTTTGGTGTGGAGATCGCCTTTGAGGATGTGTATGAATACTCTACCTTACGAGAATTATCCAAGTATATTGATTCTCTAGAGCTAACAGTTTCTGTAGCACAACAAGAGTTAGCTTCGGCAACAGACCTTAATGAAATCATCCCGATGAAAGATGATGAAGAAGCTTCTCTCTCCTTTGCCCAACAGAGTTTATGGTTTTTAGACCAGTTGGAAGAAGGGAGTGCGCTTTATAATGTTCCGTTGGCGATCCGATTAAAAGGGGAGCTCAATCAGGAAGTGTTACAAAAAAGTCTATGCGAAGTTGTCAAACGTCACGATACACTACGAAGCACATTTCCTGTAGTCAATGGTATGCCTTCGGTAGAAGTTCAGTCTGTAACCGATTCGATTTTAACCATTCAACATTTGCAAGGCTTCTACCCAGAAGACCAGGAAGCAGAAGTTCAAAAGCGGATTGACGTAGAATCGAAGATTCCTTTCAATCTTGCAGAGGGACCGATATTCCGTGCAAGTCTGCTGGTGCTTGATGATGATGAACATGTGTTGTTGGTGACGATGCACCATATTGTATCAGATGGATGGTCGATTCATGTCTTCATCCGTGAGCTTGTTACTCTTTATAACACCTTAGTGAAAGGGGAAGAAGCTGCTTTAGCTGCTCTTCCTATCCAGTACTATGATTTTGCCAATTGGCAACGAAAATATTTACAGGGAAAACCATTAGAGAAGCTATTAAACTATTGGCAAGCCAAGCTTGATCAAGCTCCACTTTTGCTAGATCTTCCGCTAGATTATGAACGTCCAACAGTACAGAATTTCCAAGGGGCGAGCTATTCCTTTAAACTTGAAGCGGAATTGACTGAAAAGCTTAGGAAGTTTAGTAAGCAAGAAGAGGCTACCTTGTTTATGATCCTTTTGGCAGCTTGGAAAACACTGCTCTATCGTTATTCCGGCCAAGAGGATATTGTGGTAGCTTCGCCCGTAGCGGGGCGACAGGTAGAGACGGAAGGATTGATTGGATTGTTTATCAATACGCTGGCTTTACGTTCTGATTTATCTGGGAATCCGAGGTTCCGTGATTTCTTAAAGAATGTTCGTCAGACAACACTTGAAGCGTTTTCCCACCAACAGCTGCCATTCTTCAAACTCTTAGATGCGCTGAAGGTGCCACGTTCTTCTAGTTATTCTCCCTTGGTACAAGTGATGTTTGATTATCATAATCACAAATCATTGACTAAAGATGTAGAGCTGTTGGGTCTTGATATGCAATTTATAAATACCAACACAGAGATGGCAAAGTTCGATTTATGTATGACTTTGGCAGAGGGAGATGAGGAAATCCTTGGTATCATGGAGTATAGTACTCCACTTTTTGATGAGCCAACAATAGAGCTGCTCATGAAACGCTTTTTTACACTGATCGAATATATTTTACAGCACCCTGAAACTCAGTTGCTAGATATCAAAATGGAGAAGACAGCAGTCTCTGTCCCTGCAGGGGAGCAAATAGCTAATGATGAATTGGATGATTTTGATTTCGATTAATTCTAAGATTATTTCAGCATGAAAGGAGTTCTGTTCCTATGGTGTTACTTTTTGATAAACAGCTGAAAGCAGAACGGGATTACTGGGCCGACAAGCTTTCTGGAGATGTTCCAAGTACCAATCTAATACTGGATTATTCTCGTCCCGCTCAATACGTAGATAAGCGATATGTTGAGACGATCAACATCCCAACTGCGTTGTCCAGTAAAGTACGTAAATTAGCGAAGGATTCTCCTTTTCTAATCTATGTTTTACTGATGACGTCATTAAAAACTTGCCTGTACAAGTATACAGGAAACCCTTCTATTATTGTAGGGAGTCCTAGTCGTAAAACAGGAGAAGATACCGAGACAAAACCAAACCTTGTCTCGGTTATTGATAAGATAGATGATCAAACGACAATGCGTCAGCTGATCAAACAGATTCGGGCAACTTTATTGGAAGCATATAGGCATCAATCGTATCCCTTTGAGCATGTCATTAGGGATGTAGGAATCAAGAAACAATTGAACAGTTGTCCTGTATTTGATATCATCTTAGCCTATTCGGAGATACACGGCGAAATTCCTGATTTAAAAAATGATATTACCCTTACTTTTGAAAATCAAGGGGAAGCTTTCGGAGGAGAACTCGTCTACAATTCTAGTTTGTTTGCTCCAGATACCATTGAAAGGTTTACTCAGCATTTCCTAAATGCTTTGCACACTTTGGTAGAGTATAATCAAGCATCGGTGGCAGAAGTAGACCTCTTAACCGAAGCAGAACGTCAGCAAGTCTTAGTGGAATGGAATCAATGTAAAGCTGATTTTCCATTGGATAAGAGTTTTCAAGAATTATTTGAAGCACAGGTGGCAAAGACCCCTGACCAGATTGCTGTGTGCTTTGAAGAAGAAGCATGGACGTATCGTGAATTGAATGCAAAAGCCAACCGAATGGCTAGAGGATTGGTGAAACAGAATGTAGGTCCTGATTCCGTGGTTCCCTTGCTCGCTGAACGTGGTGTGTGGTTCGTTGCCACGATGATTGCCATTTTTAAAGCGGGCGGGGCCTATCTTCCTGTTGACCCTAACTATCCTGTGGAGCGAATGCGCAAGGTTATTCAAAAAAGTGCCACTCGCACCATAGTAGTGACTTCAGAATTTGCAGAGAAGATGGAAGAAGTGTTAGAGGGCATGTCTACGGATAAACCTCCTCAATTCTTTGTGGCAGAGGATTTACTTGCAAGGGAGCAGAATGAAAAGAACCTGCCTGTTGTGACTGGAGAAAAGCATTTGTCCTATGTTCTCTTTACGTCAGGGTCTACTGGTGAACCAAAAGGGGTTATGATTGAACAACTGGGAATGATTAACCATCTGTTTTTGATGATCCAGGATTTTGATTTGATCAACGAAGATATCGTTGCACAAACTGCATCACAATGTTTTGATATTTCCGTATGGCAGTTTCTCGCTGCCTTATTGGTCGGAGGAAAAGTACACATTTTTAATTATGACGTGGCTCGCGATCCTGAAAAATTATTTCAGCAGGCGGATGTCCAAGGGGTTCATATTATGCAAATCGTACCGTCTTTATTACGTGCGTTTCTTCATGGGATAGAGAATGAGCATTTTCTGAAGCCAAAGTTGTCAAAACTCAAGTGTTTAAGTGTGACTGGGGAAGCATTCCCTCCTGATTTAGCGCGCAAGTGGTTTGAGCATTATGCTGATATCCCATTAATGAATGCTTATGGTCCATCTGAGTGCTCAGATGATGTTACGATGTATCCAATCCATGAGAGCCCGCCTGAAAATACCGTCAATATCCCCATTGGGAAAGTGATTCCAAATCTGCAAGTTTATGTGCTCGATTTTCACTTAAATCCCGTGCCTATCGGTGTTACAGGGGAGATTTATGTGGGCGGGATAGGAGTTGGCCGTGGATATTTGAATGATCCCGAAAAAACAAACGCGGCATTTTTGCAAAATCCCTTTGTAGATGACCCCCAAGCAAGATTATACAAAACAGGGGATCTAGGACGATATTTGAGTGATGGAAATCTAGAATACATCGGTCGTGTCGATTATCAAGTGAAAATTCGCGGATATCGCATTGAACTCGGAGAAATTGATGCGGTATTAAGACAGTTCCCGCGTGTCAAAGACGTAGCAACCATGGTTCGAGACGGTGTGGGTGATAATAAACAGATTGTCTCTTATGTCGTATGTGAGCAGGGGATCAGGCTTCAAGAAGCGGAGTTAAAGGGCTTTTTAAAACAATGCCTTCCAGAATATATGGTACCTCATATCTTTGTGTGGCTGGATGCCATGCCGCTGACCCCCAATGGAAAACTGGATTATAAAGCATTGCCTGCTCCAAATTTCATTGAGGCAGCGTCTAGTGACACTTACGTTGCTCCGCGAAACCATGTCGAACAAGTGTTGGCAGATATTTGGGCGGAGGTCCTTAATCTAGAAAAGATTGGGGTCAGAAGTAATTTCTTTGAATTAGGTGGAGATTCAATTTTAAGTATTCAAATGGCGTACAAAAGTAAGCAGCAGGGAATATTTATCCGTCCTACCCATCTCTTAGAACATCAGACAATTGAAGAGCTATCAAGTATGGTAAGCGAAGCCAAAACGCTGCAAGCTGAGCAAGGCGCTGTCAGCGGGGTGGCACCATTAACCTCTGTTCAAGAGTGGTTCTTTGAGCAGGAGTATCTGGATGCCCATCATTGGAATCAGGCGACGTTTTTGCAACTACGTGAACGCGTAAAAATTGATGTGTTGCAAGAAGCGCTAAAACGAATATTCGAACATCATGATGCCCTTCGTGTTCGCTTTGAACAAACAGCTACGGGAGTGCAGCAATTATTTCAAGATTCTTATGATTCCCTTCCTTTTGAAAGGATAAATCTAGCAGAAATGGCTAAAAAAGAGCAGGTTGTCACGATAACTAAGTTGGCTGAGAAGTATCAGGCAAGCCTGGATATATGGAATGGACCACTCCTACGTGTTGTATTATTTGATTTAGGTGAGGATGAACCTGAGCGATTGCTATTTATCATCCATCACTTGGTCGTGGATGGCGTTTCTTGGCGCATTCTTTTGGATGATTTCCAAACGGTCTATCAATCTCTGCGCCGTAAAGAGGCCCCTCCGTTATCCGTCAAGACTACATCTTACAAAATGTGGGCAGAGCGATTGGTGGATTATGCTCAATCACAAAACATAGCAGAGGATATTCCTTTCTGGCTTAATTTAGCGCAAAGAGACGTTTCTGCTCTACCGATTGATAAGAAAGAAGGAGACAATACGGTAGGTTCTTCTCAAATTATTTCGGAAGGACTAACAGCAGAGGAAACCAAGTCCTTGCTCCAGCAAGTTCCCGCTTTCTACAATGTTCAGATAAATGATGTTTTATTAACTGCACTGCTGAAGATATTTAGCCAATGGACAGGGGAATCTTCTCTGTTTCTTAATTTAGAAGGACATGGACGGGAAGATCTATTTGATGATCTGGATGTTAGTAGAACCGTTGGCTGGTTTACTTCAGAATTTCCAGTTATATTAGAACTAGATTGTTCACTTACTTCTGTTATGTCACAAATTCAAGAGCAATTAAAGAAGATTCCGCAGCGTGGATTTAGCTATGGCCTGCTTCGTTATTTGCATTCACAAAATCATGTGAGAGAACAGTTTGCTGCATTAGCAAAACCAGAGGTCAGCTTTAATTATCTGGGTCAGTTTAATGAAGTTTCATCGGTAGAATCTATGTTTGAAGCTGCTCCTGAATCAATGGGCTCGTTGCGGAGTGCACGAGACCAGCGTAACTACCTTGTCGATATTAATGGGGCTGTAATCGACGGTTGCTTACGTTTTAATTGGGAGTATAGTGACAATCTTCATCATCGTGCCACAATTGAACAGCTTGCTCAAGGTTTTATGGAAGCTCTACGCTCCATAATCCATGATTGTTCCAGTGCTAAGATAGGAGAAAAGCAGGTTGCTAGTACACAGGAGCAGACGGGAGTACGAAGTTATACTTGGGAATTCCATGAGCCAATGACTCATATGCAGCAATGGTTCTTTGAACAAGAATTTGTCGAAGCGCATCACTGGAATACGGCTATCGTGCTAAAAACGGTTCGATCGGTTGAACCTAATTTACTGCAAGCCGCGGTTCAGCATATCGTCTTGTATCATGATGTGTTGCGCTTGCGCTATCGCTATCGCCAGACAGAAGAGGGGTGGATACAATTCCAAGAACAACGCAAAGACCATAACACATTTGAATATATGGATTTTTCAGATGTAGCTGAAGAGCGGCAGAAATCCGCACTAGAGCAAGCAGTGTCCAATTATCAATCTGAGTTGAACTTAACAGAGGGACCTTTAATCAAAGTGGTGTTGTTTGATTTGGGTGTTCGCGGACAACGTGTCTTCATCGTCGTACACCATCTGGTGATTGATCATATGTCTTGGGTTTTCCTGATGGAAGATATTCAGACGGCTTATATGGATTTGGAAAAAGGATTGGTTCCGCGTCTGCCTGCTAAAACGACTGCTTATCAGGAGTGGGCAAAGAAATTGACAGCCTATGCCCAATCACCAGAACTTTTCGAGGAGATGAAGCACTGGGTAGAAGAACAGAAAACAGCAAATCGTGATCTGCCAAGGGACTGCGAGGATGGCAATAATATCGAGGTATCCTTAGCTGAATTTTATTTTGCGTTAAGTGTTGAAGATACAGAATCCTTGTTTGAAGAGGTGAGAGCAGCATATCAGATGCACGTAGGAGATGTTTTGCTCACCGCTATGGCAATGACCCTTGTCAAGTGGAATGGCGAAGGCAGTGTGCTCATTGATCAAGGAATTCATGGACGGGAAGACATAAGTAAAGATATAGACTTGTCCCGTACGATGGGATGGTTTACCACTTCTTTCCCAACAAAGTTTGAAATAGATAGTGATGAGTCGATTGAAAAAATATTATTATCGACGAAAGAACGGCTCGAGACGAGTCGTCAATACGGCTTTAACTATGCCGTGATGAAATCGCTCTGTAAAGATCAAGTTGTGAAAGAAGCTTTGTCTCAAATCCCCACACCACAAGTTTCTTTTGACTATGATGGTCCATTGATTGGAAGTGCAGGGCGCAAGGGAGAGGCAAAACCTTCTTTGTGGGAACATGCTACTGAATCCCGTGGATCAGTGCGTAGTCCAAAGGCACAAAGATATTATGAACTCGATGTTAGAAGCTGGGTCTATAACAGCCAAATTATGTTGAACTGGCAATACAGCACAAATGTACACGAAAAATCAACAATAGAATCATTATCAGAGATGTATGTCAGCTGTATTAAACGGATTATTGCATCTGCTCAATCTGCCCAATAATACAAAAGGAGAAATCAAAGGTTATGAAAATATCGTTGAAGGATTACAAAGAGTTATATACAAAGTATATTGCTCCTCAACGTACCAGGGTAATATTCTTGCTAATTTTGTTGTTAAGCGGGATTGGTTTACAGTTAATTAGCCCGCAGATTATGCGCTACTACATTGATACTGCTGGTACCTCTGGTGGTCTTGAAATTTTAAAACTAGTGGCTTTACTATTTATTGGGCTGACAATTGTCAATCAAATAGTACAACTCTTTGAAACATATATTGGTGAAAACGTGGCGTGGAAAGCAACGAATGCTTTGCGTCAAGAATTGACGCTGCATTGTTTAAAACTGGATAGCTCTTTTCACCAAGAGCACTCCTCGGGGGAAATGATCGAACGAATTGATGGAGACGTCACAAATCTAGCAAACTTTTTCTCAAGATTTGTGATTCAAGTCTTAGGAAATATGCTGTTGATTTTTGGAATTGTGATTATTTTACTCATCGAAAACATTTGGATTGGTCTCTCGTTTGTCACATTCACGATATTGGCATTCTTTACCCTTAACCGCATTCGTGAATATGCTACTCCTTTTTGGGTGATCGCGCGTCAAGCGAGCGCCGATTTCTTCGGTTTTCTTGGAGAACGTCTCACAGGCATGGAAGATATTCGAGCGAATCAAGGAACTTCCTATGTGATGCGGAAGTTATTTGAAAATATGTATAACCTTTTGATTAAAGAGCGAAAAGCTTATGTACGTGCACGCGCCTTGTGGCCAGCAACTATTTGTGTATTTGCTCTAGGGTATGCGTTGGTCTTTATTCTTGGTTCTTACCTCATGAAGCAAGAGTTTATTACTATGGGGACATTATTCTTGATGTTCTACTATATGGATACTTTGCGTGCTCCTTTAGAACGTATAACCTTGCAAATGGAGGACTTCCAAAAGGCAAGTGCTAGTATTCAGCGTATTCAAGAATTGATGTCTATGGAAAGCAGTATTAAGGATGAAAATAAGGTGAATCTGGCTCAAGAATCGTTATCAGTAGAATTTAAAAACGTCACCTTTGGTTACGACGAGTATTCTACAATTTTAAATGATCTTTCTTTCAAGTTAGAGTCTGGCAAAACTTTAGGCTTACTTGGGCGGACGGGAAGTGGAAAAACCACCATCACTCGATTACTATTGCGCTTGCATGAAGCAAGAAGAGGTAATCTGCTCCTTGGAGGACATGATATTTGCGACATTCCGCTTGACGAACTACGTAAACACGTTAGTATTGTGACGCAGGATGTCCGATTATTTGGGGCGACAGTCCGCGATAATATTACCATGTTTGACGATAGTCCTTCGGATAAACGTATCATTGAAATACTCGAAGAAATCGGACTGAGCGATTGGCTGCATTCATTGCCTCATGGACTCGATACGGAGCTCTCAACAAGCGACAATGGTCTTTCAGCTGGGCAAGTTCAGCTCCTTGCTTTTGCTCGTGTCTTTTTGAAGGATCCAGGATTGGTTATTTTGGATGAGGCTTCTTCTCGTCTAGATGCTAGCACAGAAAAGATTATGGATAAAGCAATGAAGAAATTGCTAGAAGGACGGACTGCGATTATTATCGCTCATCGCATGCAAACTGTTCAAAAAGTGGATGAAATCATGATACTTGAGGACGGAGAGATCATTGAGCATGACAAACGTGAAATTCTTGAACAGGATGAGCTTTCGCGTTTTGCCCAACTGAAGAAAGCTGGTTTAACGGAGGTGATCGCATGAAGATATGGAAATTGGTAGGTCGCCTCATTCGCTTCCGTCCACGACTTTACTTAGGTGCCTTTTTTCTTTGGGCATTGGTTCATGGACTTCCACTAGCCACAGGGATTGTTTTAAAAGAAATCTTTGACGCTTTAGATGGAGCGGCAGTTGTTTCAAATGATATCGGTTTTTTAATTATCATTTTGGTTGCAACTTTACTTGTCCGGGCCATTACATTGATTGCTGGTTTTTATGTTGATTTCACCTTTATCTTTGTCGTGGCAAGTTTATTGCGTAAAAATGTGCTTAAATACATTTTTAAACGCCCTGCTGCCAAAGCATTGCCGAGCTCGGTTGGTGATTCAATCAGTCGTTTCCGTGATGACATTGATGAAATCGCAGGATTTGTCGGTTGGACAGCAGATTTAATCTATCGTCCACTTTTTGCGATTGTCGCATTGGTGATTATGTTCCAAATCAACGTCAAATTAACGCTGATAGTCTTTATTCCGTTAGTAGGATTAATGATAGTAAGTAATATTGCGAAAACCTATGTTGAAAAGTATAGAAGAGCGAGTCGTCAAGCGATGGGACGTGTCACAGGTTTTATCGCGGATACTTTCGATGGTGTGGAAACCGTCAAAACATCTGGTTCTGAAAAACAATTGGTAAAATACCTGCAGAGTCTTAACGAAAAGCGACAAGTATTCTCTGTTAGAGATCAGTTGTTCAGTGATTTACTAAACACTATTTTTGAGAATTCGATTCGCTTCGGAACAGGTTTAATTCTATTTTTTGCAGCTGCCTCTGTTCAAGATGGAAGTTTCTCCACGGGTGACTTAGTATTATTCATTTTTTACTTGGGATGGCTTGGAGAGGTCACACACTTCCTTGGACGTCTAATTGCACGCTTTAAGCAGGCGGGTGTATCTATTGATCGTATTTTAGACATGCAAGGCGGTGAAGTGGATAAGCTGACTGAGCACGGACCCGTTTATTTGGATGGACAGTTTCCAGAAGTTCCGTATGTAGAAAAATCGGTAGAACATCATTTGAATAAATTGGATGTAAAAGGTCTGAGCTATACCTACCCACGGTCACAGCAGGGCATTCAGGATGTAGATTTGTACATCCAACGGGGCACGTTGACTGTAGTTACAGGTCGAGTCGGTTCTGGAAAGAGCACACTCGTGAAGACGCTGCTCGGTCTATTGCCAAAGCAGGAAGGCGAAGTTCGTTGGAACGATCAACTTGTGGAAGATCAAGGGGCTTTCTTTGTATCGCCACGTAGCTCCTATACACCTCAAGTTCCAAAGCTATCAAGTGAAACGCTACGTGAAAACATTTTGATGGGGCTTCCTGAAGATAAAGTGAACCTAGAACAAGCGATTCAATTGTCCGTGTTAGAGAAGGATGTTTCGCAAATGGAGCAAGGATTGGAGACCTTAATTGGTACGAGAGGAACAAAATTATCCGGCGGTCAATTACAACGTACAGCGGCCGCGCGTATGTTTGTAAGAGAAGCTGAATTGCTAGTGTTTGATGATCTCTCTAGTGCGCTTGATGTGAATACGGAACTTACGATGTGGGAGCGAATTTTTGATAGTCAAGATGCTACGTATCTCGTCATTTCTAACCGTCCAGCCGTGCTGCGTCGTGCAGATCAAATCATCGTTATGAAAGACGGACAAGTAGAAGCAACAGGCAGTCTAGACCATCTGTTAGAAAATTCTGAAGAAATGAAAAAAATTTGGAATAGTACGCAAGAAGATTCATCTGCGGTTTCTTAATCTTAATAAAAAACTGTGATATTATCATTTCAAATTCGGAAAACATTAAACGATCTGAAATGAGACGTTCCTGGCTATGTACGCAGTTTTCCTACTATAATTTTAAAAAGCAAAGGGCTATAAAGTCTTCGATCGCTTTGATCAAGAGTTTATAGCCCTTTGCTAGTGCAGGAACGCGAAACTATAGACTAATATGTAATATGTATAGTTTAAAGTATCTAAAACTAAAAATTAACCATGCTAGCCGATGGTAAGGAGAATTATATCTTTATAAAGAAAGGGAAAAATAAGCACCAATAACTTCGCACGAAATACCAATTTTACGAACAATAAGATAGTTAAATAAAAATCTAATACCGTATTTAGGGATTTCGAGCTCAATTGCATGAACCTAAGTATATTAGTATGTGTTTATCTAAAACATGCTTTATATAGAGATCATTAATTGTTGAGTAACGCATTAAAAATTATTATAGCAAGTTTCATTTTTATTTATAAGATTTTTTCTTATGTTCATCTAATTTATTCCTTATAAACATGATTAAATTAATCAATTTACATTTGATTAATATTTTGAAATTATTTTTGTATGAATTTATATATCAAATTTATTTTATTTTACATACATTTATATGTAGTTTTTGCACTAATTTTTAAGTCTTATACAAATTTATCACTTAGCTATCAATAAATTCTATTTGAGCAACTACATTATTCCATTCAATTTTGATTGTATTTGAGCATCTCATAATTTAATTATGTAAATAAGTTTGTGTAAAAATTGAATTTAACGCGAACTTGTGTTCGTTTATTTTTTCTGTTATAGTATATATGAGGTGATTTTTATGGATTACAGCAAGCAACGTCAAAAATCAGTACATCGTAAGAAATTATACGAGAATTTAAATGAAATGCCCTTTTACATAGAAGAATTTGTGGAGTACAAAGAATTGCATGATGCCTCTCCCTCCACCCTACTGAATTATGTATATGATTTTAGAGTTTTCTTTAATTGGCTATTATCTGAACAAATTATTGAATATAAGCTTATTAAAGACATATCCTTCTCTGATTTGGAGAATTTAAAGAAAAAAGATGTTGAGAACTTTATGAGGTTTTTAAAACTACAACAAAACATGCAGAATTCCTCGGTTAACAGAAAAGTTTCAGCCTTAAAGTCTTTATTTAAGTACCTTACCGCCCTATCAGAGAATGATGATGGAGAATGTTATTTTTATAGAAATGTAATGGCTAAGATTGAAATACATAAAGATAAAGAAACGTTAAATGCTCGTGCAAAACGTATGAGATCTAAAATATTTCATAATGATGACGATCAAGAATTTTTGAATTACGTTAAGTACGAACATGAAAAATCTTTAACAAAACATCAATTATTCTATTTTCTTAGAGATAAAGAGCGTGATGTAGCTATCCTCTCCCTCTTCCTTGGTAGTGGTATTCGAGTAAGTGAATTGGCCGATCTTCGTATGGAAGATATAAACTTAAAAGAAAGACTAATTGATGTAATTCGAAAAGGAAACAAAGAAGATTCTGTATGGATTACCCCTATTGCATTGAATGATCTTGAAAGGTATATGGAAATTAGAGATAAGAAATATGCTCCTGGGAAAGAATTAAAAAATGTGTTTTTGTCGAAATATAAACATACTGCACAGCCTCTTTCGGTTAGGGCTATCCAAGATATAGTAGAAAAATATACTAAAGCATATGGAAAAAGAATGTCTCCTCATAAATTAAGACATACATTGGCAAATAAATTATATATGGAAGAAAAAGATTCGTTACAAGTCATGCAGCAACTTGGACATACGAGTCAAGATACAGCTTTGTTATACACACAGCTTGGAGAAACAACTATTAAAGATAGCTTAGGAAGAATAGGGAAAAATAAAGAATAAGAGTTTAGCAAATTCCCATTGCAAAATCTTATTCTTTATCCTACTCAAACATATGTATTTTAATATAAATTAAATTTTATTGTATAAAAAATACATAATTAAACCTTACTTTAATTGGTGTATAATCACTTTCTTTTGAAAAAAATATGATGTATAGATTCTTATTTTTATTGTGTCTATTAAATTTTTATTTAACGGACAATTATAAGATGGCCGTTACCCCTTATCCTATCTGTACAAGGACATAAAACTCCAAAATATTCCGATGAAAATTATTAAACTAAAATTTTATTGATTAACAGACTTAAACCTATTTAATCTTGAGTAAGATGCCACCATTCTTACTCAAGATTAGTTAGGTTTATATTTAGGAAAAATTAACTATAATAAAATGAATATACTAGGTACTTCCTAAACATTGTTTCCCATTTGTCAATCAGTTTATGATTTTTTCGAACTTTGTAACAGAACCTTTCCGTTTATAAAAAATGATAAAGCGAATATTATTATGAATGCTGTTAAAGACATAAGCGGAATTGTTATAAAACCTCCCCATTTATCATAGGTTGTTAAACAGCTACTTGTAATACCACAAAAGCTACTTTTCTGTTGAGTAAATTGAATAAAATTATGGTAAGAAGAAATAATTATACCTATCAATGAAAAATAACGAAGATAATATTTTATATTTTTATCATTAATTAGTATTGAAATGAAAATTAACAAAGGAATTGGGTACATTAAAATTCTTTGATACCAACATAGACTGCAAGGAACATAGCCCTTTACTTCACTAAAATATAAACTTCCTATCGTAGCTACTAGTGAAACAAGAAAAGAAAAATATATCATATATTTACTCCTTTAAAAAAATCAAATTAATTTTATTCTGCCAAAAATGACTTTAATTCAGATTTAGATTGGATCCCCTCTACCCGGTTCATTTCTACTCCATTTTTATATTTTAGTAGAGTGGGTGTTTTTTGAATGTTATTTTTTTTCAAAAATTCAATATCCATATTTTCTTCTGACTCCATGTTTATAGCAAATACCTTTTTCTTATCTTCTTTAATTACTTCATTTAAGGATGGCTTAGTGGTTTGGCATGCTGTACAGCTAGTTTTGTAAACGTAAACATAAAAATTATCTTTTGAGTTTATTTTACCTTTATATTCCTTCATATCAATATTAGTATAGTTAGGTTTTTCTAAATCTTTTGAAGTAAAGATAAAAAAGAGAGAACCTATACTTATTAGAATAACTAAACTGAAAAACAGGATTTTTTTTGACATTTTATTCACCTCTAATTTAATTGTTTCTCAAATTCTTTTTGCATTTCGAAGATGGATTTTTCTCTAAAAATAAATTTCTTATCATATTTTGTTATATACTCAGGATTATGTGTAATAAAAATTATTATCGAATTTAAATCTAATAAAGCATCATAAATTTTCATGAAATTATCAGAATCTACATTACTAAGCGATTCATCTAAAATTAAAACACTTGGTTTATGAAGAATTGCTCTAGCAAGGCATAAGCGCTGTTTTTGTCCCGTAGACAAATTAGAATGACTATTATTTATTACAAAATTAAATCCTTTAGGAAGTGAAGTGATTACATCATAAATATGTGCAATTTTACAAGCCTTTATAATTTCATCTTCAGTAAAATATTCTCCCATACATATATTTTCTTTAATTGTATTTTTGAAGAGAAATGGATTTTCATTTAAATAAATAAGTTCCTTTCTTAAACTATTATCATTAACTTCATTAATATCAACACCATTAATATATATTTGTGATGGGTTAGTTTGATAGAGTTTGTTTAATAATTTAGAAAACGTAGTTTTTCCTGAACCACTTTCACCGATTAAAATAACTTTATCATTATTAGAAATATTCATATTAACATTTTTAATAATACAGTGATCATTAATATTAAAGTTTAAATTTTGTATAGATATGTCTTTAATCCTTGTAATATCTGTCTGAGGCTTATTTTGAACTACTGGATAATTCATTAAATCAGTCAATCTTTCCTTAGCCACAAGCGATTTTTGAATTTCTCCTTGCAATTCAATTAATCCTGATAAAGAGCTTAGCATAAACATAGTTAACGAGTTTATAAAAAGTAAATCCCCTAATGACATAGTATCCGCCATAATCTGTTTAGCACCAACATATAATAATATGATAGAAAATGAAGTCTGAATAAGTTTTTTTAGTCCATTATTATTTGTTATTGTAACTGCTTCTTTTAACGCCGCATTAAGTTCCCTATTGAAAATTTTGTTAAATGCAGAGAAAAAATATTCCTTCTTGTTTAAAGAATAAATATTATTCATATTTTTTATAAATTGTATTAAAAAAGATTGGGTATCAGCATTTTTACTCATAGAATCTTTATTTCTTTTTTGGATAATATCATAATACATAAAAGTAATTGCTATCAAAATCAACGTCAAAATAAGAACAGTGAAAAAAAGTAAAACATTGATGTTATAAAGGACGAATCCTATTCCTAAAAAAATTACAGTATTTAATATTACTGAAACAAAAGCTATATTAACTAAATTCCGAATATAATAAATATCATTAAATCTCGATATAATGTCGCCATCGTCCCTATTTTCAAAAAAATTAATAGGTAGTTTTAATATTTTCCTAAAAAATTCTTTCGATATAGATTTGTCTAATTTTATCGCTGCCTTATTAATTATGTAAGTTCTTAAATAATCAAATGCATTACTTAAAAAATTAATTCCTAAAAAAATCAAAGCGAATTCCAGCAATAGATATTCATAATTGTGAGGAATTATCTCATCTATTACAAGTTTAAAGAAGAAAGAGTTACTAATTGAAAACAAGACAAACAAAATAGATAAAAATAAGACAAACGAGATATTCAATTTATTATTTTTTATCAATTCCTTGAAAAAATTCTGATGATAACTTGTATTTTTATCAGAATTACAATTTTTAGATTCAATTAAAAGAAATATGCCTGTAGTATATTGTTTAAATTCATCAATAGTAATTTTAGATATTTTATCGTTAGCCGGGTCACTTATTACCAATTTATTTTTATTCCTTTTATAAACAATTATATAGTGACCTTCATAAGATTCATTGATCCCTTTATTTATTAAAGCTATACAAGGTCCTTCAATGTGTTTTAATGCTTCTCCAATATCTTCTTTATTTATCTCAACTGCTTTACAAGAAAAATGATTAACTTGACTAAATAACGATATCAAATCTTTTAAATCATATCCATTTTTATAAGTAACTTGATCCCTAAGGTAATTAATACCATGATGCAAATGATAATATTTAAAAATAGATGCGACACAAGCTATTCCACAATCGTATTCTTCTTGTTGCTTTGTATGTATGTATTTCATTTTTATTATCACCTTTGCGTAATATTAGGTTTTTAAAGTTTTATTTTTCATACTTTATAGGAACAGATCCCAAAATCCTCCTTCTTTGAATAGAGTTTTGGAATCTGTTACAAGAATCTTTAATACAAGTTTAAACAGGCATCTACAAAAAATGAAAATTCAGTTTTTATAACCTTTTATGATACTATACTTTTTGAGGTTATTATATATACTACAATACAACTATATGTCTTAACCCACTCTGTCTAGCAAAATTGGTCATATAATTTACACGATTTTAAATTTTTAAACACCATACATGACTCAAGTAACTTTTTACAGTTTGGGCCTGCTCCTCCACCATCATGGATTACTGTTTCATTTGTAGGGTTAATACCTCCACTGTGCTTTGTTAATTCTTCTGCTTTTAGTTCACGCATAAATTTATTCATCTTTTTTCCTCCTAAGTAATATTGATTTTTAAACATATTAGCAAAATTGGTTATACAGAATACATGATTTGGGGCGTTTTGCTAGACATTCATTCAATAAACTTTTACAGTTTGGGCCTGCTCCTCCACCATCATGGATTACTGTTTCATTTGTAGGGTTAATACCTCCACTGTGCTTTGTTAATTCTTCTGCTTTTAGTTCACGCATAAATTTATTCATCTTTTTCCCTCCTAAGTAATATTGATTTTTAAACATATTAGCAAAATTGGTCATATAATTTACACGATTTTAAATTTTTAAACACCATACATGACTCAAGTAAGTTTCTACAGTTTGGGCCTGCTCCTCCACCATCATGAATTACTGTTTCATTTGTAGGGTTAATACCTCCACTGTACTTTGTTAATTCTTCTGCTTTTAGTTCACGCATAAATTTATTCATCTTTTTCCCTCCTTTTTTAGGATTTTTATTACATTTATTACAATACATAACCAAATAAAGGAAGTCAATAACAATATAAAAAATTTTAAGAATATTCAAATCTTGAGAATTTTATATTTATCATTAAAATTAATTGCAGTTCTTGAAAAATCTAGATTAATATTTTTCTCTTTTAAAGAGGGTATTCGACAGCAGTAGTTGAAAACAATGAAAATAAATTATTTTAAGGAGATATATTTTATGCACTTTACAAAAAGGATTATATTCGTGTTTCTAGAAATTATTTTAATTGCTATAGGAGTTGTTTTCATTTGCTGTCTACCAAAATTGTTTTTGACTTCCTCACAAAACAATAAGAAACTAATTATATTTGAATTGGATTGGCTAGAGTATATTAGTTATGTGAAAAAAGTTATTAATTCCCTACTAGATCCATTACATATAACATATGAAATTTATGGTATTAAACGCTTATTATTACCCAATTTATTAGAGTCATATTTTTATACCTTAACTATTATAATTTCAGCTTTTTTTATTGCGGTATTCTTATCTATTGTTTTAACAAAATTCACATTCTATTTACCAAAAAGAATCCAATCTATAATTTCGAAAAGTTTGAATATCATAGAAGCTATACCTGACTTATTTTTAATAATATCTGTACAATTAATTATTATTTTAATATATAAAAATACAAATTGGCTTATTACTATTCCATTTTCTACAATAACAAATACAACATATTTTTTACCTATTGCAACTCTTTCAATTTTACCAACGATTTATCTATATAAAATAAATTTAATTAACTATAAAAATGAAATGTCAAACAGTTATATTGATCTAGCAATCGCCAAAGGATTGAAACATTTTTATATACTAAATCACCATGTTTTGCGTAATACATCAATCTCCATTTTTTATAATGCGAAATCCATTTTGTTACTAATGATTTCCAATTCAATTATTCTTGAATTTTTATTTAATTCTTTTGGATTGTTCAGATTTTTGATTAGCCATCAAAACCCTGAAATTATCTCCATTGGTATTTTACTTTTCATGATCCCACTTTATTTTTTATTTGAAGTCTTAAAAATTGTTATAGTAGAAAGAAGGTATTTATATGATAAAAAAATTATATAAAAACACACAATTTTTAGTAGGTCTTTTTATTTTATTCAGCATTATTATAACTAGCTTTATTTTAGAATACTCAATTGAATATAATTCTGAAAATCTAGATCTTCAATCTGTACCCACACCCCCTTCTTTAATGCATCCATTGGGTACTGGAGATTATGGAGTGGATATTTTAAAACAAGTTCTTATTTTTGCACGAATACCAATTTTCTTCGCTATAGTCATTTGTATCTTTCGACTCGCTTTCTCACTTATATTTGGGGTATTACATGCTTTTTTTTACACTTGGACGAAATATATAAATTGGATTTTTGAAATTTTCCAATTTATACCTACCACTCTGTTAGCAATTTTACTAATCAGTCCTACAATGTCAGGTATCTATGATAATCCTGAAAATAAATGGATATGTTATACAATTGTAGTTCTTACTTTAATTGGCATACCAAATTTAACACATCTTATTAGCAATGAAGTTAGATTACTCTTAAAACGTGAATATGTTATAACTTCGAAGCTACTTGGTGGATATTCTTATCACATATATAAAGTTCATATTAGGCCTTATTTAATTTCAAAACTATTCATTTGGTTTCATCAACAAATACTACAGGTAATGATATTAATGATGCATTTAGCTTTATTTGAAACTATTTCCTTTAATGTGGGAGGTAGTCTTGTATTAATTAGTGACACTAATCAAAAACTAATGAACTTTCCTTGGGTAGCAGTGGGGCCTGTTATTTTCTTTACCATTGTTGTTTTATCTATTAATGCTTTACTATCAGGTTTACAAAGTACTTTAAAAGGTGATGCTACATTTCACGAATCTTCTCTTCTACTAAATAAAATAGAGCAAGTAAAACATGAGAGATGGAAGATACATTTACAACAGTTGAAACAATGGCTTTCAATAAAATTATAATTAGTACAATAATATTTAATTTCCATTTAAAAAATGAGATATAACAAGATTAACGCCTTAATTAAAAACAAAAGATAAAGAAAAATAGGATTAGAGATTATTGTTGAAACTAGATAGATGAATATAAATGCAATTAACCTTAGCCTAGGAAAATGCTTGTATATGAAAAAAGCAAGTTTTCAAAAGGAAAATCAAAGAAATAATGTATAGGATTTTAATCTTATAAAACCTTTTCAAATTGCGAGCCGGTGATGACCCCGGAGCTGGATTGGAGCAGCGGGCGAGATGTAATCCGAATCGAAGAGCTGCACGGGCGCTCTCTGGTCATTTACCGCCGATTCGACAGCTGATACGCGAGACTTGTCAGAAAACCGGCTTCGGCATTATCCCGAAATTCGCGTTTGAGCTGGCGAACCACAGTAGTCTGATCTATAAGGAAATCGACAGTCCTTCCCTCTCCAAATCACGATTGCGGCAATCTGGTTTAAGGACAGTTACATGTCCTTATTGGCTAGAAAGTTCCTGGAAAATTTCAGTAAGGAATAATAAAATAAAGGAGTGAACCGACTGTTCACTCCTTCTCTCTCCATATCTTTGAGGGCTTTTTTAATCTTTTCATGAGTAAAAATCAGGTGCCTCTGATTTTTTTTATAACTATTTTTAAATTTAAAAGGCAATATCTACAAATTGGGCGTGTGATTTGATATTGTAAAGCTCTCTGACATCAATTTGCTCATCATCTATCATCATGTATCCCATAGCTTTTATGTACCAATTTCATGTGGATAGCTCAACTTAATGATAACGAAATCTTTCCCCACTTAGTGATGAAACCCATTATCACATTTCGTATCATGTAGCATCATAGGCCCATCTAGGGAATCCAGGAAGGCCACGGCCTGTTTGAGGTTCTTTAAAAATAAGTGCGGGAGATACATGGAAAATCCGTTTCGAACCACAACGGGCATAATAGTAACTGCTTCCATATCTGGAGGCAATGGATAGGTGAGTACTTGCCAGCCGAACACACGCAATTGTCGAGATAAATCATAAAGATTCCAGTTTAATATGTAACCCGTTTTCACTTGCCAAGCGAAAACGGGAATATCCAAACCATCGGACAGAAGTTCGAACGGTTTCATCTTCTTAGACCTATATCATTTAATTCAACCATCAACTGTTCATTCATTCATTTATGCGCCCAAAAATTATATATATTAATTAAGCTTTTACTTCTTCTAATTTTTTAATAGCTTCTAAATCAGAATAATACTGCTTAATAGTCATTTCAATGCAAGCTTTTCTATTCTCTTGAGTTCTTTGCCCATATTCTTTTTGTTATATAAAAAATACATAATATAAATTTTACATTAATTGGTTTATAAAAACATTTCATATTTACATTTGCTTCTTATTACTATTTAATGAGATATAATATTTGTATCAAATTTATCGAATGTTTCGGAATTTACTTTTTCTCCATCTATCGTCATATTTATTTTCTGTTTTGGATTTGCTGTTACCACCCAAGCATTTGGTAAATAGCGATCTTCATGGGATAATGTAGACGGTGAATTTATAACCCTTCCTCCTAAATATAGAGTAGCCGAAGATCCTCCATCCATTGCCATTGCATTTATAGCCCCTTTTTCATATAGAATATCTTGACACTCTTTTAACGTAGCCCCTATACTATGCGTCTGTCTACCGTCAATGACTAGAAACATAATTGTACCATCTTCTTTTTGGGCCATAATACTCCGCGGAGCAGAACCCCAACCACCGTCTCCTTCTGTAATCATTTTTTCACCATTTACAATTAACTGTGGCATAAATCCTGCTGCTGAAACGACTTGTTTATCCAAAAGTTGTCGGGTAGAATAATTTCCTGTTATCATTTGCCCAAACTTTGTTAAACCCGTAATAATTGTAGGGGTATTACTATCTATATTTGTATCAATAGCTTTCCCATTTTCTATTACTATTCCAGTTGCAACATTGCCTCCACCCCTTCCTGTTTCATCAGCAAATCCACTTGCATTCACAGCAACAAGTGCATGATTACGTTTTGCCATTACACTAATTTTTTCTCCCCTGTTAGTCCCCTGTGTTCCTTGATGGCTAACAAGTTTAACATTGAATGGATTGCTTATGGTAACTAACCTTCCTTCGAAAAGAAAACGACTATCTTTATTGCTTTTAATTGTTTCTACATCAATTTCTAATGGCTGATTTTTTAATTCTTCCAATCTTTTTCCTGCTATTTTTTTATAAATATGTTCATCACTGTTTGACCATTTTGGATGATTAATTCTATCTTGCAGTTTATCTAGTTCCTTTTGAGATAGGAATGTATATTTCGCATATTGTGGATGTTGAGAAGTTAGTATACTCCCAGCCATTGTTATGCGAAGTTCTTGGCCATAACTAGTACCAAATAATATTCCTATGCCAATAAGCATGAAAATAGACAATAGAAGCAAAATTCGTTTGAAGATTTTTCTGAGATGTTTCATAGTTTTATCCTCCAGCATTCATTACATTCAATAAATCCATTAAAATATTATTTATCTAAAGACAAAAGTGTTTGATTTCCTCATGCCTGAATTCCCCGCTATATTTTAACAATTAGGGCAAAATACTTATTCCAAATTTTATTTTTTCAGTGTATATTTATAAATTTAATAACGTTTTTGCAACCATGAAATAGATTACTAATCCTGTTCCGTCAACAAACGTTGTAATAAATGGACCTGAAACAACTGCAGGATCTAGTTTTAATTTTCTTAGAATCAAAGGTAAAACAGCTGCTACAATAGAAGCCCAAATAACAATAAATAATAAAGTAATTGCTACAACTTGTGCAACTTCTGTTCCAACTCCTAACATATAAGCACGAGTGAGCCCAGCTATCCCAAGTGCAAGCCCAAGAAGCATACCAATTGCAAATTCTTTTTTCATTACACGGAAAAGGTCTTTAAATTTCACCTCTCCGATACCAATTGCACGAGTAATTGTTGCTACAACCTGTGTTCCTGTATTCCCTCCAGTACCTACTAATAATGGAACAAAGAAAGCAAGGGCAACTACAGTTTCAATTTCGTCTTCAAAGTACTTTAATACCGTACCTGTGTATGCCTCAGCAACAAAAAGAAGTAATAGCCATGGTAGACGTTTTAAGAAAATGCTCCAAATGCTAGCTTCAAAGTAAGATTGATTCAATGGTTCACTTCCGCCTAACTTTTGAATATCTTCTGTAGCTTCTGCTTCCATAACATTCATTACGTCATCAAATGTTATAATACCAATCATTTTATTATTTGCTGTTGTCACAGGTATTGCTGCTAAATTATAATTCAGTAGCTTTTTTACAACTTCTTGCTGATCAATTTCAGCTTGTACTGAAATTACCTCTTGAATCATGATAGTAGATAATATCTCTTCATCTGGTGCTAGTAATAACTCATGTATGGAAACGATTCCCTTAAGATAACCGTGATTATTAAGAACATAACTATAAGATATTGATTCTACATTTTTAGAATGTTCCCTAATGTACTTCAATGTCATTTTTACTGACCAATTTCCTCTAACTGCAACAAAATCACTTGTTACAAGACTTCCTGCCGTTTCAGGTTTGAAAGTCATCAATTTTTTCACATTATGTTTTGTAATTTTATCTAGATACGCCATTAATTTAGCCTGTTTTTCCGGATGAACCGCTAGAAGTAAATCTACTAATTCATCAATCGGTTGTAAATTTAGCAACTTTTTGGCTTTATTTTCAGATAAGTGAATTAAGATATTATATTTTTCTTCTGCACTCATATATTGAAGAATTTTAGAGCTTTTTAATACAGGTATTGTATTTAGCAATATGACTTGATCTTCAATTGAAAACTGTTTTACTTCTTGTGCAATATCATACGATGGATGACGTAAAACTTTCTCTGCATCCAAGTTATTTTTGGTTATAAGTAATTCCTTTAATAATTTCTTCATGTTAACTCCTCCTCATATTGCTAAGGGAGACTCTAGAGTTTCATGAGTGGTTTTGTTTTATTTTATCTGTCTTAAATTTTTTATTAAAGCAATAATAGTTACATTGCAATCAATTCATTAGTTAGAATTACCTCCTTTTTGAATATAGACAAGATAAAAATAAATAAAATTAAACAGAAAAACCTTTACTCAAAAAGGAGTAAAGGTTTTTTCACAATACAAATAAATGATTATTAAGACCGCCCTGCCAAAATCACAGAGGTGCCTTTCTATCAAATCGTATACCACTCCCTCGTTGAGTTTTAGCACTGTATAGCATAGGTTTTTATAACCAGCTACATTAAGAAGGGCCTTAATCCGACCGTTCCTGTTGACCCATTGGCGTCTCTCGACATTTTTGGGCAGCAGCGTTTCTCTATACAGGAGCCTCACCTAACAAAGTTTATTGAATTACTTCAAAATTTAAACCAGAATTTAATATTTGTCAACTGACTTTCAATTCCATTCATAAAAAAATCTTTTATTGAAAATGAAATTATATTTTATAATAAATTTAAAATTCCCCTTAAAAAACATAGAATTCAAATAGATTTAATTCGAAGAAGAGTTATAAAATATATGAAACTTATTGTTTTTAATCAAATTCCAATTGTATAACAAAAGATAAATAATTAGTCATTCTTTATATCAAAAGAACATTCTAAAAAAATCTTCTTTTATAATTAAAATCTTCTTTACTGTTTATCAAATTTAGGTGGTTAAACTACTTAATCAAACGATACACTACAAGTCAAAAATATGTACTTATACGGAATGATTACATACATTTTCTCTTATCATTTCTCAAAGGACTATTAAGCAATAAAATAAATAAAATTAGCAATACGGTTGCTTGACAAGCAAAAAAAATATATTTATGCTTGCTACACGAAACAAACACATAAAATTTATATTGCTTAACCTGTTAGGTGAGGCTCCTATGCAAACACAGGCTATTGCCCAAAAATGTCGAAAGACGCCAATGGGTAGAACAGGAATTGTCGGATTAAGGCTCTTCTTAAGATAGCTAAGTGATGAATTTTCATTACTTTACGTTGTATAGTGCCAAAGCTCTACTAGGGGGAAAAAGCCTTATTTAGTCATGCCATTTTGAATCCCTCTAGTTACATACTAGGGGGATTTTTGCGTAAAAAAACAGGGAGTAAGCGATAGAATCTTCCTAAACAAAAGTCATATTTAGTAATTGACGAGAACAAGATTCTATTCATTAGCAAATGTAATATTATGTTTTGTTTTAAATCAGGAGGATATTAAAATGAAAAAAATATTAAAACTCGATTATCTATTGCTCCTTCCTCTATTCATAACATGTACTTTAGGTATTATCATGATGTATAGTGCAAGCTCCATTGTCGCTGTCCAACATTACGGTTATAACAGTAGACATTTTGTTGATTCTCAATTAACAAAGCTACTTTTAGGAACAATAGGATTAATAGTTTGTGCTTTACTCCCATATGAAATATGGAAAAAACGAATAGTCTCAATCTGTATTATGGTTGGGGGGATTCTTTTATTAATTATGGTTTTATGGAAAGGAAAAGTGGTAAATAATGCTCAATCATGGATCTTTGGAATACAGCCAGCTGAATTTCTTAAATTAGGAACAATACTTGTAACAGCCCGTTTTTTTGCATTACGACAACAACAAGCTAAAAATAACTGGCGTGGTATCGGAAAACTTTTATTTTTTTTAACCACAATTTTTTTTCTTATCTTTAAACAACCAAATTTAGGATCTGCACTTTTAATATTAGGTATAGGTTTTAGCATATTTCTTTGCTCAGGAATAAATATAAATCTACTAATCAAAAGAACTATCATCAGTTCTATTTTGTGGTTACCTATTTTATATTTCTTGATTCAATATAGTTTGTCAGAAGTTCAAAAGACACGTATTACTACGATTTTCAATCCCTTTCTTGATTCGCAAGGAAATGGATACCAGCTTGTAAATTCTTTTATTTCCATTGGCTCTGGAGGAATCACTGGTCGTGGATTTGGAAATAGCATACAAAAAACAGGTTATCTTCCGGAACCACATACTGATTTTATAATGGCAATAGTTTCTGAAGAACTAGGATTTATTGGTGTATTTATTCTAATGGTTGGAGTTTTGACTATAGTACTTCGCTCCTTAAAAATCGCACAATTATGTGTAGATCCATTCGGCAGTTTTATAGCAATTGGTATAGGATGTATGATTGGTATGCAATCTGTTGTAAATTTAGGCGGTATTACGGGACTATTTCCTCTTACAGGGACTCCATTTCCATTTGTAAGTTTTGGTGGAAGTTCTTTAATGGTCAATTTAATATCGGTAGGTATATTAATAAACATTTCAATTTTTAATAAAAATAAGTTTTATAATCTTAATATATAATTTTTATATTTTATCTTAAAATTCGACCTCATTAATCAATCTATATTTAAAGAATTTCTAATTATTTTTTTAAATGTATGAATATAAATATTTATGTTCATTTTAATACGAAAAAAGGCAAGCATAAACTTATGCTTGCCTTCCGTTCTTAAAATCAATTAAACCTAAAACAACGTGAGGTTAACCAAATCTAGATTCTGTCTTCTACGCCCTATTTTTTACTTTTCTAAAACAATTCCTGCTATTTCATTAGCATATTTTTTAGAGTCAAATCCATCATAATTTGGGGTATGAATGGCCCAAATTAGAAGGAATCGTTGCCGTACCTCAAAAATATATTCATACTTTTATATTCTTTCCTTCTTATTTAAGGTTTTAAAGCCTGTTTTTCTAACTTAAACAGGCTCTTTTATTTTCATAAAACCCAAAAGCATTAAGACTCCCACCTCAAAAATAGACAGTAGTAATGAAATTAGGTAGGAAAATATCTAATTTTAAAAGTCCGTTTGCTTCAACTATTAGTCATTGAGGGATTTGCTCCCTCCACTGGCAGAGCCAATCGCACGTGCTAATGTATTTATTCCAAGTGTAACTCCTAATTTACAAGCTGTGAAATCTTATATAAGAAATTTAGAACAACAGTAAATATTTATTAATAATAAGAAGCGTGGAAAATAAATCTTTCTAGGCTTTTCTAGATTTATAAATTTTAACTTAATAGCAATGTTATACTACCCCTAGTAGAGTTAGAATTTCACCTTCCAAGAGTTCGTTAAATGTGAATTTAACGAACTCTTGATTGGATGGAGATGCTATCCCCTCTTACTGTTATTGTACTTGTACAAAGACATGAAACTCTAAACTATTTAGACAAGAAAGTCTAAACTTTAATTTCTAATGAAAAATAACAAAGCAAAAAGAGCGTGTATTCATCTATTTATCTAAACACGCTCTTACGAATATATAAACCCTATATAAATTGCTTATTCCATTCTGAGTTTCTCTTAACTAATACATATCTTTTTATATACGATTATCATGCCAGAAGTTTATTGGAAAATGATTATTCTCATCATAAGCTTCAAATTCATACCCTTTTTCTTTTAATCCTTTTATAATTGCTGGAACTGCCGCGACAGATTGTGGATGTATATCGTGCATTAAAACAATTTCTTTTGAAGACGTCGCACCTGCTAAGACATTTTGAACAATTTTTGCAGCTGCTACATCAACGGGTAATTTATTGTATTTCCAATCTAAAGAATCAATTGTCCAATCCCATACTTTTAAATTATTTCTGACCACCTCATTTCGAAGTGATTCATTTAAGCCAGGCATTGATCCATATGGTGGACGTGTTAATTTCGGTGTGTTTCCAATAACATTCCGAATTAAAGATTGATCTTCTTTCATTTCCTTAACATATTCCTGATTGGTGTATAACTTTTTAAAATCATGTGTCATACTATGCATGCCCACATAATGGTTCTCTACATGTTCTCGTTTCACCAAATCTGGGAACCTTTTCACATTGTCGCCAATTAAAAAGAATGTTGCTTTCACATCATTTTTCTTTAATACATCTAATAAATTAGCTGTATATTTTCCTGGTCCATCATCAAAAGTTAAATATACAACTTTTCTTTCTTTACCATCAAAACGATTAGGTATCGATTTTTCTAATTTATTTTCAGGTAGACTGCTCACTTGTTGAACACTGTTTCCCTCTACCGCATTTACTAGCTTAGGATTTGTAATAGAATGAAACATGTAATAACCTATCGCTACTACTATAATAGCTAGTAATACACTTATAACCCTTTTTTTCTTAAGTCTAATTTTCATACCTTATTTCTTCTTTCTATCCTAGTAGTCCACTTCATGTTGTTTAATTTTTACCATGATTAACAAATTAAAAGTGAAGTTTATTCTCGATTTTGTAAAAGCTGTACTATCCTCAATCGCTTTGTATTTAGTAGTACAATAAATTAATCTGTATGTTGTTTATCTTCCGTTACTAGTTAGTCCCGTAACTTTCAATTTTCTTTTCATGGATAACTAAATACAGCTCAAGATTCACCCTATTAAAGGGGAGTGAATATCTCATATTAAATTTATTTGAATTTCATTTCTAAGACATCGAATTTTTTATGATGTTTTTAACTGAAATAATTAATTAGCTTGGTATACACTTGACACCTTATTTATGAAGTACATGCTTTTCATAGTAAGATTCCTTCTTAGCTGAAGGCTCACTTTTACCCACAATTACACAGATGACAACAATAAAAGCTAAGACAATTGTTAGCCATGTAATTGATTCGCCTAAGAATAAAACAGAAAAAATAATCATTAAAAATGGTTGTAAATATTGCAACTGACCAACTTTTGCAATGCCACCTAAAGACATGCCACCATACCAAGCGATATAAGCTAAAAATTGACTTATGATAGCTAAGTAGAATAAACTAATCCAGGCCTCTATAGGAGCTTGAAGCATATCACTGGATATGCTTAGTCCAACAGGAATTATAAAGAAAGGAGCACCGATTAAATTCGCCCATGCGATTACTTTCCAACTTCCAAGATCCTTCGAAAGTTTTCCGCCTTCTGCATAGCTTAAACCGAGAATTAATACAGCTGCAATTAATGCTATATCACCCATCTGTAATTGGCCTAATCCAAGGTATACAGCATAAAGAAGAACAGTTATTGTACTAATGATACTTGCAATCCAATAACGCTTGGAAAGTTGCTCTCCCCCCCTCCATGTGGCAAAGCCAGCTGTTGCAAGTGGTAATAATGCAACTTCAATGGCCCCGTGTGATACAGGTAATGATTTCATTGCGTAGGTTGATAATAATGGAAAAGCAAGTACAGCACCAATAGCAACAATCCATAGGCTTTTCATTTGGTCTTTATTTGGTATTTTCTCTTGGTTTTTAATAAAAATAATACCTACTATTATTGCTGCAATGACAACTCTACCTAACCCAACAATTGCCTCACCAAAGTAAGGTACGGCCGTTCTTGTTGCTGGGAGTGTCAGACTAAAACAAATAACACCAATACAACCAAGTAACATTCCTTTTCTTATATTGTTCTTCATTCGATCCTCCTTTTATAGATACATAGATGCAATTTGTAGTTAAACTGAGTAAGCTAATTAATTACGATTCTAACTGATATCGAACTTTTTCTATAGGACAGATTTTCGCATCTGTCATGGTACAGAATTCACGTAGGATATATAACTGTACAGTATAAAATAATTAAAACGAAAAATAATAGATAAGTAATTTTTGATAATAAACATTATGATATTTCATTGAATTAATTTGACTTTATAAGACATTACAAAAATAAAAAGGAGAAATAGCAACTCTGATAGTTGCTATTTCTCCTTTTTTATTTTTAATATTCTTTAATTAGTATGAAAGTATTTTATATAAACAGAGTATCTCTAACCCTGGTAAAGGCTAACTTCTTCTCATAAGGAAGTAAGTTTTATTGTTTGGGCTTTGTAGATTCTATGTTAGTAGTTCCACCATTTATACGTTGTTTTTTCAAGTCAAAGTATGCGTCTAGAACTTCCTTTCCAATCATAGAATTGATCCCTTTATTATCATGTTTTAGCCATGGGACTACTACTGAAAATGCTATTTCCGGATTATCATTTGGAGCATATCCAACTAATGTTAAGTTGTAACATTCTATCCGTTCTCCCTTTTCATTTCTCCCAATTGGGTCATCTCCACCATAAACCGTTTGGGCTGTCCCTGTCTTCCCAGCTGGCTTGTATGGATCATTTTTGAAGTACTTTACACCCGTTCCATCCCCTTCTTGAAATCCCCATCTAAAGCCTTCTTTTACTCGATCAATATATTCTGTCTTCATATCTACTCGATTTAATACCACTGGTTCTATAGAACGTATAACTTTAGCAACCTCTTCTTGTTTTATTGGTTGTTCTTGTATTTCTTTTACAATTTGAGGTTGCATTCGATATCCACCATTTGCAATAGTTGAAACATATTGTGCCAATTGTAATGGTGTATAGGTATCATACTGTCCAATGGCGAAATCGAGTAGAAATCCAGGTTGACTATCTACTTTCCTAGTTTGTCCTGTAATTTCATTCGGTAAATCAATCCCTGTCTGAACTCCTAAACCAAATTGTTTAAAGTAATAACGCATTGTATTAAATGCTTCTTGTTTAATAGATAACGAGCCATTTGGTACATAATTAACTCCTGCTATTTTCAAAGCTGTATGGAACATATAGACATTTGAAGATACTTGTAAAGCTCTCAATTCATTAATACTACCAAATCCAGATACATTCCAAGATTTCTTAACTCGTGTACCTTTAAATTTCATAGGAGCATCATAAAATTGCGTTCCTGGTTGGATAGCACCTGTCTGGTATCCGGTTAATACCGTAGCTCCTTTTACAGAGGATCCTAATTCATATGAAGTCGTCATGTTACCTAATGCTAAATCCTGAAGTTCTATATTCCCATCTTTTTGTACAATCTTTTTACCCGCCATAGATAAAAGTTGTCCATTATTCGGATTCATCATGACAACAAAAGCTCGATCCATTAATGGTTCTGAAGTTTTAAATGCTCTCAAATGTTTTTCTATAATTTCTTCTACTTTCTTTTGTAATTCCATATCTATTGTTAGTGTTAAACTATTGCCACTTTTCCCTTTAGAAACCTTCTCCGTGTTTATGATGTTACCTGATTTATTCGTAATATATTTAACTTCTTCTTTTGTACCATGTAGTACATCTTCATATTTTTGTTCAATATAACTTTTCCCTACACGCTCATTTCGGTTATATCCGCGTACTAAATATGAGTCTAAATTTTCTTTTGGTAAACCTTCTTCGCTACTTGTAATATTTCCTAATACAGAGCGGAACAATTCCCCATTCACATAATTACGTTCCCAATCAACTGTTGCATCTACCCCTGGATATTCAGCGAGATGTTCACTTATCCTTGCATATTCTTCATCTGTCGCATCTTTTTTCAAAATTTGAGGTGTAAATTGATAACCTGAGCTCATTCTACTTTTAATAGCTAATACCTTTAAATCTTGTGCTGTTAGCTCTGCCAATTCTTCCTCTGTTATACGACTTCGCCTTAAGTCTTCTATTTTTTTATCTAACTCTTTCCCTTCAATTCCTTTTTCTTTATATTTTTCTATGTCTTTTTTTGTGACTAGTGATTCCGCGTGTTTCTTATTTAATTGCATCCAAAAGTCCTTTTTATCCGTCTCAGTTAACTTACTTAGATCTTTATCAGGTATTTCAAGTACCTTTGCAAGATCATTTGCCACTTTTAACATCTTATCATTAGTTACATTCTTTAACCTTGTATATGTAATCGTACGCATCATACGATTATTTACAACAGCGTTTCCTTCTCTATCTAGAATATGTCCACGTGGGACTGGAATACTCGTTGTTGCATTCTCATTTTTCTCCACTTGATTCTTATAGGTCTCACCATCAATAATTTGCACCTTTCCCAGTTGAATAATAATAGCTGAAAATAGTAAAAATACGAAAAGAAACATTATATTTAATCGGATAGATATACGTCTATTCTGTTTATTATTTTTTATTTTCTTCTCTTGTTTCTTTCCTTGCTGTTTCTTCATAACTCCTCCATTTAATACTGTTGACATTGCATGTTAACTACTGAGTGACTAAAACAATTGGTAACAACTGTTCAATCAGAAAAAAGTTCTCACATTTGTAATTCATACACCTTAAATTCTACTTGGATTGGTTATCAAATTTATTTCATATGTTGAACTAAAACCGTTGAACGATTAAATGATTTATATGTTATAAGTTAGCTTGTGACAACAATCACTTTTACACCGTAGTCCGCCTCTTATCCATTTTGTTTCTTTCTCAATATTTTCAACATTACTTTTCTTTTTTACTATAATTCTTGGTAGGTTTGAATGTTTTGATGATTTAAAAGCAACAACATAGAATTTTAATGTTCATTTCCCCCTTCACAAATACATGAATGTACATCATAATAATCATTAAACTGTTTAAGCTAATTAAATATGATTATAATTGTTAATAATTTTTTTCTATATAGTAGAATTTCATGTCTGTCATGGTACAGATTACAGGGAGAATTTATATGATTTCAAAATATAGAGGTATTTTAGTATGGTTGAAACAACAAATAGAAGATAAGCATTTTAAAGCTGGAGATAAATTACCTTCTATCCGAACATTGGCTGATCAATTTCAATGTAGTAAAAATACGGTTGTAAAAGCATTATTAGAATTAGAAAAACAACATATTGTTTATTCTAAACCTAAAAGTGGTTATTACGTCGTTCATACACACATAGTACCTGATGAAACGCATGATGTAGATTTTTTGTCTGTAGGTCCTGATGAACGAACCATGCCGTATGAAGACTTTCAGCATTGTATCAACAAAGCAATCGAGTATTATAAAATACAAATATTCGCTTATAGTGAGCCGCAAGGGTTACTCTCGTTGAGAAAAGAGTTAATAAATTACTTACATCATTCACAAGTGTTTACAAAGCCTGAGCGACTTGTTATTACTTCGGGGTCACAACAAGCGTTAAATATCTTATCAATCATGCCTTTCTTAAACGGGAAGAAAAAAGTATTAATTGAGCAACCCACCTACTATGGTATGATAAATACCTTACAGTTAAATCAAAATGAGATAATAGGAATTGATTTAACAATGGATGGAATTGATTTTGGTAAACTAGAAGCCTTGTTCCGCGATGAAGATATTAAATTCTTTTATACTATGCCAAGATTTCATAATCCACTTGGCCATCATTATACAAATGAAGATAAGAAAAGAATGGTCGCTCTTGCAGAAAAATATGATGTTTACATTGTAGAAGATGATTATTTGGCTGAATTTGATGAGAATTCAAAAGCAGATCCATTATTTGCATATGAACCTAATGGAAGGGTCATTTATGTTAAAAGTTTTTCAAAAGTTTTTGTACCGGGATTACGTATCGCAACAGTTATACTACCTGAAGCGATGGTTGATTCATTTATAAATTATAAATTTGTTTCTGATTTTAATACATCGACACTCTCACAAGGTGCTTTAGAAATTTATCTAAAAAGTGGCATGTTTCATTATCATGTAGATAATGTTAAAAAATTGTATATTAATAAAATGAATATCTTATTAAATGCTTGTTCTTCTTATTTACCAGATTATATAGAATTTACGAAACCACAAGGTGGTTTGTATCTTACTATTTTCTTGCCTTCACATATAAACATAGACAAGTTGATTGATTTGTTAAAAGAAAAACGCATTTATGTAGATAATGCATCTCGAATGTATTTAGAAGGAAGCAAGCAAAAGGCCATTCGGATCAGTATCTCCAAGGTAAATAAAGATAAAATAGAATATGGGATTCGGGAATTGGCGGCTTGTATAGTAGATATGATGGAAAAGAAAAAAGATACGATAATATGGAATTAATATTTATGTGAAACTCAAAAAGACACCTTATTTCAAGGTGTCTTTTTGAGTTTCACATTAGATAAATTCTATTATATGTTTCCAATTAATTATGGGCCCTTTTGTTTAGTGACAATAAAATAGAAGAAAAAAGAGAAGGTAAGTTTATTGTGACAAAAAATTTCTCTTTAGGTTCCCAAGTAACCCTTTCAATGCTTAGTAAGAAACAAGATTTAATTGATTTTGCTATGATTAACAGTTCTTTGGTTAAACCAATTAAATATATTAAATTAGATAATGGCATTCCCACCAGTAGGAGGAACGTCAGGAAAATGCGGATATACAACGTTAAGCTAAATGGAGCATAAAAATCGATTCCTTTACAATATTTAGGAACCGATTTTAAATTTTTCGTGTTAAACTTGCGCCCCCGTTTGTTTAAGTGTAATTCTTAACAAACTCTTCTACACCTTAAGATAACTCCAACGACCACCTAATAATGATCAGTTTTGTTATCTTTGTAAAACCATATCGATGTGAGGGATGTTATCTTCTAAATATGTTTCAGATATGGTTTGAAAACCAAAGGAACTATAGAATTTTCTCAAATAATCTTGGGCTTGAATTTTAACAGTTTTTTCTTTTAATTCATTTTGGATAAAATCTAGCCCCTTTTTTAAAAGTTCCTCTGCAATTCCTTGTCCCCTATATTCTTTCTTTACAAAGACTCTTCCAATGGAAATTTCTTGATAAGAAACACCTGCAGGTACAATCCTTAAATATGCAATGATTTCCCCATTGTTTTCTTTAAAAAGATGATATGAAAAAGGATCTTTACCATCAACTTCTGGGTAAGGGCAATTTTGTTCAACCACAAAAACTAAAGTTCTTTCTTTTAAAAGATTGTATAGTTCAATATTTGTTAACTCGTCAAATTTCTTTAAATTCCAACCCATAAAATTTCACCTCTTGTTTTTTGTTGCAAATGCAATGAATTTCATATAATCAATAATTTCTTTTGTTTCCTTTTTTAACAAATTCCCAATCAACTTCTACATTTTCACTCACCCTTTGAAGAAGGTTAAATAGGGTCTCCATTTCTACTTCTGTAAATCCATCTAATGCAACCATATTAGAATAATCATTTTCTCTTTTTATAAAAGGATAAACATTCTTGCCCTTCTCTGTTGGGAAAAGTTTTTTTATTTTTTTGTTATGTTCATCATCTTTCTTATCGATGAATCCATTTATTTTTAGTTTTTTTATAGCGCGTGCAGCTGTTGTTCGATCTACTTTTATCATCTCAGCTAACTTTTCTTGAATGATTCCCGGGTTTTCACATATTCGTACAAGGTACAAATATTGCCCTTTTGTGAGGTCATATTCTTTAAATTCTATATTACTAATAGAATCTAATGCTCTTGCAATCTTACCAATTTCACGAAGAATTTCTTTCATAATTAACTCCTCAACTGTTTTTATTGTAAATACAACAAAAAGAATGTATATTAAATATAACTCATTATTGTTGTATTTGCAATAAAAATATAAAGAGGTGAGTAAAATAAAATATGTTCTTTATGTATTAGGAATTTTAATATTAACCTTTGGTGTTTTTCTCACTATACAATCAGACCTTGGAACTTCACCTTTTGATGCACTTTTGGTGGGACTATCCAAAAACGTGGGGCTAACAGTAGGCAGTTGGGAAATCATTCTAGCTTTCATATTGATCGGTTGTAATTCATTTTTAAAAAGACAAAGACCTGAAGTTTTAGGGTTATTAACAGCTTTTATAACAGGTATCGGTATCGATATGTGGCTGTTATTATTGAAAAATTTGATATCACCTGAACTATGGTATAGTAAAATTGTTTGTTTTATAATCGGCCTAGTTGTTATAGGATTTGGCACCGCAATTTATTTACACACAAATTTTGCAGCGGTTCCAGTAGACAGATTGACATTAATCATACAAGAATTAACTAGAACAAATATATTTTTATCCAGAACATTTATTTATCTCATATTCTTGATTGTGGCATTTATTTTTAATGGTCCAATTGGCATTGGAACTTTATTAACTGTTTGTTTAGGAGGAATAATACTTAATTACTTTATACCAATCACTAAAAATATAGTAGAACACCTATTAATAGACACTTCCACCTCAAAAATTTATGATAAAGAACAAAATCATCCTACATAGGATGGTTTTGTTCTACTTATTTAATTAACCTGCTCTGTTAATGTAAGTACATTGTTTCACATATACGATAAAGTAAACAATACTCCTAGAATAAGGGGTATATCAGACTCGAAATTATTTACAATAGGGAGAGCAAGTGAGTATTCAAAATTAGAAGCCATAATACATTTGAAATGTACTATGGCTCTTATTTTTCAGATCAAAAGTAAACAATTTTATTATTCATTCATACCTTTCCCATTTTACGTTCTTTTTTTTCTCCTCGTTTACTAAGAGTTGAAATACATCTGGTCTTGAATAATGACCTACTACATCAAAATCAAATTGACTGTATGCTATATCTCGTAAATCAAGATCTGCTATGAGAATATCCTCTTTTCCAAAAACAGGTTCTTTAATATATTCCCCTAAAGGACCAACAATTGCACTCCCCCCAGGACACATCTCATCAGGAGAGGATAGCAAGTCTTCATAACAGGCTAAATCGACAGGATACATATCTTTATTAACATATTGATTACAAGATAAAACGAAGCATCTCCCTTCCGCTGCAATATGACGAATGGTAGATTGCCACAATTCCCTAGAGTCTGCTGTTGGAGCAATATAGATTTGAACGCCTTTTGCATACATTGCTGCTCTCGCTAATGGCATGTAATTTTCCCAACAAATTAAAGCCCCTATTTTTCCATAAGGTGTATCAAAAACAGGAAGTGTACTACCATCCCCTTCTCCCCAAATGAGACGTTCAGAACCCGTCGGTTTTAATTTACGATGTTTTCCAAGCAATGTTCCATCTGGCCCAAAGAACAATACAGAACAATATAAAGTTCCTCCACTAAATTCATTATCTCTTTCAATTACACCAATAATAAGATAAACGCCAGCTTTACGTGCTGCTTCTCCTAATTTTTTAGTTGTTTCACTAGGAACTGGAACTGAGTTTTCCCAGTAACGTAGCCAGTCTTTTCTGCCTTCTTGGGATCGACTGCCTACTGTAGCCCCAAATGTTAGTCCCCTTGGATAAGCTGGAAGAAAAGCCTCAGGAAACACAACTATGTTGGCACCTTGATTTCCCGCTTCAAGAGTGAGTGAAATTGCTTTTTCTGTACTTGCTTCTCGATCCATAATGACAGAAGCAGCTTGGACAACGGCAACTCGTACATTAGATTTTTGATTTTTCATTTTATCCCTTCCTTTTTAACCAGTCATCTAGTATCAATTTAGCCTTTTATATCTAGTTAATAATTATTTTAAGAGCATTAACCAAAAAATGTAATTGGTAATATATTTAATACTAATAGAACTAAAAAAAAATAAAACATCCACTTAATCAGTATTTTACTCAACCACTTATTAAACATAGGAATATATTTTACGGTTAAGATTCATTTTTGTTCTATATTCAAAAATATAATCGGGTTTTTCATAAAATTGGTGATTCTAATTTTTGATTAATAAGGTCAATAACCTGAATTGAGTTATTAAATTCAAAGTGGGTGGTGAAAAATAACAGAAAGTGGATGGTTACATGTAAATCTCCAGGTGCTACCATTGCCTTGTAATTGAATAATAATAAAGATAGGTGGGAGTTTATTATGAACAGTTATCCTAAATATCGTGCAGCAGCTATTCAAGCTGCACCAGTATACTTAGACTTAGATTCAACGGTAGAGAAATCTTGTGAATTAATTGCTGAAGCTGCATCAAATGGAGCGAAATTAGTCGCTTTCCCAGAAGCTTTTCTTCCTGGGTATCCTTGGTTTGCTCTTATTGGTCACCCAGAATATACAAGATCCTTCTATCATGAACTTTATAAAAATGCTGTTGAAATCCCGAGCTTAACTATTCAAAAAATAAGTGAAGCTGCAAGGAAAAACAATACTTATGTATGTATTTCTTGTAGTGAAAAAGATGGTGGGTCTTTATACCTAACTCAATTATGGTTTAATTCTAAAGGTGATTTAATTGGAAAACATCGAAAAATGAAAGCGTCTGTTGCAGAAAGACTTATATGGGGAGATGGAAATGGAGGTTTCATGCCTGTATTTGAAACTGAACTAGGAAATTTAGGTGGATTAATGTGTTGGGAACACCAAGTTCCTCTAAATTTACTTGCTATGAATTCTCAAAATGAACAAGTACATGTAGCATCTTGGCCAGGATACTTTGATGATGAGATTTCTAGTAGATATTATGCAATATCAACACAAACTTTCGTTATTATGACATCTTCTATATATTCAGATTATATAAAACAAAAAATCTGTCTAACAGCAGAGCAGGAAGAATACTTTAATACATTTAAAAGTGGACACACCTGTATTTATGCACCTAATGGGGAGCCCATTAGCGATATGATTCCAGCAGAAACAGAGGGAATTGCCTATGCTGATATAGATATAGAAAAAATAATAGATTATAAATATTACATTGATCCCGCTGGCCATTATTCTAACCAAAGTTTGAGTATGAATTTTAACCAGAGTCCAACAGCTGTTGTTCATAAGTCAGGTGCTAACAATAATAAAAAGATTTCATATGAGGAAATTAATTTATCGGTAGGAAGTAAACTATAGCATACTAATTTGAATGATATTAAAAGTTCAAAAGAGAAATACTTTTAAACATAAAAATAATAGCTCTCATAATTATAGGAGGGCTATTATCCTCAATTTTATAAAATTAATATATTTCATTATTATTGGTTAAATAGTTTAGAGTTTCTTGTCCCAATTTTAAAAAGTTTAGACTCTCATGTCCTGTTATTGAGACAAGAAAGTACCTACAAAATTTATGATAATGGCTATTTATCAACGATTATTTATGTGATTTTAGTTTAAACTTTCATGTCTTTTTATAGTTGTACAAGGACATGAAAATGGATACTTTTTAGACAAGAAAGTGGGTACTTATATTCCTATCATTGTTTTAGGGTAAGAAAGTGAATACTTTTTTATAAAAGAATTGTTTTAGTTATATATCTACGAGCCTCTTTATTAAGATTTTTAATAGTAATTTTATTAATAAACAGAGAGATTTTCTGTACATTCGCGTAGAATGATTCTTTCTAAAATAAAAAATAGAGCCTCAGGAACAGTATCCTCAGACTCTATTTTTTTTATTTTATGTAGGACAGCATAACTTTCTCTAATTCTTCTTTACTAACATCATTTGCAAGTAATATGACTTGATAAGCGCTATTCTTTCCTTTTGCAGGAACAATTCCTTCCATATACTTCGTATTACTTTCAGATGATTCTGCAAAAGTAATGTTTGCACCTTCTAATTTATAATTTGTTACCTTTTCACTCTCTTCCATTATCCCGTAAAATGGATTTTCTTCTTTATCTCTAACTACAGATTGATTCACAACATACCAAGACAACGAATCTCCTCTGTGATATTCAGAAACAATAACGGGATTCTTCCTACCAGGAAACAACGAAGTTTGAACTTCTTCACCAGCTAGTTTAAACTCATTTACTACAACAGGTGGTGTCTTAATTTGAAAATCAAGATACTTCTGTGCTTCCTTTTTAGTTAATCTAAAATCCGAATAAATTTTCCTTCTAAATGGTTCAATTTCTTTTTCATTTTCCTTA
>NZ_CAJCKK010000016.1:0-127268 GCF_903970865.1 Bacillus sp. ME78 | reverse complement strand
CATCCGTTCCGGTTTTAATATATTTACGATATAATCAATCGTTATTTGTGGTTCAACGGTTGTACCGCAAGTATAACAGTCAATAGCTGCAAAATTTTGTTCCGGGTAAGTGTGAATGGAAAGATGGCTTTCTGATAATAACACTAATACAGTAACACCATATGGCTGGAACTCTTTTTTACTTACGTTTAAAACATGGGCACCAGAGCAATCTGCAGCGTTAACTAAATGGTATTCTAAAAAGTGAATATCATCTAATAGGGAAAAATCCACTCCCCATAAATCCACTATTATATGCTTGCCAAAGGTAGAGTATTCCATAGGGCAGCACTCCTTACTATTAATATCGTCAAAACTTCATTTCCTGTTTGTAGCATTGATGTAAGATAAGATTTGATTCTGAATTTAAGAGAGCGAGGTTACGTTGTTCTAGATGTTCTTCTTTAAATTGGAATAAAGGAAAAAGAAGAGAAGGCAATGTTCGAGGATTTGGTACTACATATAATTGTTCAATTTGATCGAGTATATGTGCAGAATTAGTAGCAAGATGAAATCCCCAGTCAGTTCCGAAAGAAGGAACTATCGTATGATAACTCTTCACAGTTAATCCAGCGTGTTCAATTGTATTACCGATACTCCAATATACTAGAGGTGCATCAGCAGGTGAATTAGATTGACAGACGAAAGCACCATCTTCTGTTAAGAATGTAGCTATACGAGCAAATAGTTCGCTTGTATATAAAGTACTTAACAACTCTGTCGCTGGGTCTGGAAAATCAATAATGATTACATCGTATAAAGATGAAGGTGAATTTAGAAATTCTTTTGCATCGCATACGTGCACGTTCACTCGATTATCAAAAAAAGCATTTTTGTTTAAAGATACTATTTCTGGAACATTACGTGCCATATTAATCATCGCCTCGTCTAAATCAACAAGGTCTACATGTAGCACAGTTTCATATTTCAAAACTTCTCGTAAGGCAAGACCATCGCCACCACCTAATATGAGAACATGTTTTGGATCAATTACTTTTGACATAATTGGATGTACAAGTGCTTCATGATAAATTTGCTCATCAACGGAACTGAATTGTAGTTGCTTGTCCAAGTATAAGCGAACATCATTTACTTGGACTAAATTAATATTTTGATAATTACTCTTTTCTTCAAATAGGCTCTTATGTTCACCAGCTTGTATTTCCTTTAGAGAAATTTCATCCCACACATCTAAGCTGTGTGAATCTGTAGGTACTATAATTACATTTTCCGATTGTACTTGCTTATCCTGCTTATTCTGCTCATCCTGTTTGTCCTGTTTATCTTGTTTGTCTTGTGTATCATGCTTGTCCTGCTGTTCTAGTTCAAATTTGTCAGAGTCTAATTCAGAACGCTTGTCCTTTTTATAGCTTGTTATTCTATAAATCTTTATTTTGCTTTGTTTTCTATGTTTTGGCATAGGAATCCCCTTTCGAATTGTGTTATTTTACTCTATTTTATGTAATTTAGTAGAGTGTGCTTGGACAATAGAATAGATAGAAGACTGAGCTCAAGAAAATGTTGTTTTTTACTAGATTTCTACGATAAAAAAATTTTTTTAGTGTTTTTTCATATTAAACATAACTAGACAACTAAACACTAATCTATTTTCATACAGTTATGTGTTAAAAGCGTGTTGTTTTATAACACACTGTGTGTTTTTTGGACGACACACTAATTGAAAGCGTTAACACACAAAGAAAATGCTCGAAAAAGCACTGATTTTAGTGGTTTTAAAAAGTTGGCACGCTAATTGCATTAATAAATAGCGTAAAGAAAAATAAATAAACATAAATTTTTTATACTACACAAGGGGGATTTTCAAATGAATATTTTATTATGTTGCTCAGCAGGGATGTCTACAAGTTTACTAGTTACAAAAATGGAAGCGGCTGCAAAAGCTCGCGGTTTAGAAGGCAAGATTTGGGCTGTATCTGGGGATGCAGTAAAAACGAATATCGATCAAGCAGATGTATTATTACTAGGACCACAAGTTCGTTACATGCTCTCTTCAATGAAAACGCTTGCTGACGAGAGAAACGTTGGAATCGACGTTATCAATCCAATGCACTACGGCATGATGAATGGGGAAGCAGTTTTAGATCACGCATTAACACTTAAAAAATAATTAGGGGGGAAGCGAAATGCAAAAGTTTATTGCATTCATGGAGAAGTATATTGTTCCTGTCGCTGGTAAAATCGGATCGCAACGTCACTTAGCTGCAATCCGTGATGGATTTATTGCAGTTATGCCACTTATTTTAGTTGGTGCACTGGCATCACTAATTAATGGTTTTCCGTCTGAAGCTTTCCAAGATTTCATGAAAGGTTTGTTTGGTGAAACGTGGAAACAAGTTGGCGGTGGAATGTGGACTGGTTCTTTTGCGATTCTAGCACTAATCATAGCATTTACAACAAGTTATAACTTAGCAAAATCTTACGGCGTTGATGGTTTGTCAGCAGGTATTATTTCATTTGGTGCGTTAATTATTCTTACGCCAACAACACCGAAAGAAGGCGGACTGAACTTAGCTTGGACAGGTGCACAAGGGTTATTCGTAGCAATTATTGTGGCCCTCCTTGTTACTGAAGTATTCCGTTTCTTTGTACAAAGAAACATTACATTTAAAATGCCTGATGGAGTACCACCAGCAGTTTTAAGATCGTTCGCAGCTATAGTTCCAGCATTTGTTATCTTAACAGTAGTTGCAGGTATTCAATTAGCAGTGAAATTAGCTGGTACAAGTGTTCATGAATTTATCTTTAATACGATTCAATCACCACTGCAAAGTTTAGCAGGGACATTACCAAGTGCAATTGTCATTGTACTCCTTGTTCATCTTCTTTGGTTCTTCGGTTTACATGGCCCAAATATCGTTGGTGGTATTATTGAGCCGTTATACTTACCAGCATTAGAGAAAAATATGAAGTTATTCCAAGGTGGCACATCTGCATTTGATGTTCCAAACATTATTACAAAACCATTCTTTGATACTTTCGTATATCTTGGTGGTTCTGGTGCAACATTAGCATTCTTGGTAGTTGTATTACTTGTAGCAAAAAGTGCACAATTACGCGGTGTATCTCGCTTATCGATTGGACCAGGTGCATTCAATATTAATGAACCGGTAATATTTGGTACACCAATTATTTTAAATCCAGTTTTATTCTTACCGTTTATCATAACACCAATTGTATTAGTAATCACTTCTTATACAGCTATATCTATTGGCTGGGTACCAAAAACAGTTGCGATGATCCCATGGGCAACACCACCAATTATTAGTGGTTATCTTGTAACAGGTGGACATCTTTCAGGTGCAATTCTACAGTTATTCAACTTTGTAATTGCGATGGTAATCTATTATCCATTCGTTGTATTATGTGACCGTTCAGTTGTTCGTACTGAAAAAGAAGCAGCGCAAGGAAACAACAACTCTGTACCTATGTAACATAGAGATTGTTCTCACAGACAACGGTGTCTGTGAGAACAATCACCTTTATATCATGTTCAAAAAGATGAAAAACATCTATATGAACACTAAACTATCATTAATAAATTCATACTTTAATAGACATGTTCAAACTGAAGGGGTATTTTAATCGGTTGAACCTTATAGAGAGGGCGGTAATTATGATGACTACAGCAGAACAAATTCCATTCCAATTAATTTTAAATAGTGGTAACGCACGAAGCTTTGCGATGGAGGCACTTCAATTTGCCAAACAGGGGAAAATGGTAGAAGCAGATGAAGCGATGGTAAAGGCAAAAGAAGCGATTAATGAAGCGCATCATTTCCAAACAGAGCTCATACAATCAGAAGCAAGAGGAGAAAAAACAGAGGTTAGTGTCCTTTTAATTCACGCACAAGATCATTTAATGAATGCGATTACAGTAAAAGAATTGGCGGCAGAATTTATTGACCTTTATAAAAAATTAGAAGCGAAAGGGGAATAAAGCATGACTGGAATTAAAATTGCTACAATCGGCGGTGGATCTAGTTATACACCAGAGTTAATTGAAGGATTTATTAAACGTTATGATGAGCTTCCTGTTCGTGAAATTTGGTTAGTAGATATTGAGGCAGGAAAAGAAAAGTTAGAAATCGTTGGTAACTTAGCGAAACGTATGGTGAAAAAATCAGGTTTACCAATTGAGATACATTTAACACTTGATCGCCGTGAGGCATTAAAAGATGCTGACTTCGTAACAACACAACTTCGCGTTGGTTTATTAGAAGCACGTGCAAAAGATGAAGCAATCCCGTTAAAATATGATGTAATCGGTCAAGAAACGAATGGTCCTGGTGGTCTATTTAAAGCATTGAGAACGATTCCTGTTATTTTAGATATTTGTAAGGATATGGAGGAACTTTGTCCGAATGCATGGTTAATTAACTTTGCAAACCCAGCTGGTATGGTAACAGAAGCTGTCCTTCGTTATACAAATATCCAAAGAGTAGTTGGTCTATGTAACGTTCCAATCGGAATCCGTATGGGTCTTGCGAGATTACTTGAAGTAGATGCAAGTCGTGTACATGTTGATTTCGCAGGTTTAAATCATATGGTATACGGACTAGACGTATATTTAGATGGCGTAAGTGTAATGGACCGTGTGTTAGAGCTTGTGACAGATCCAGAAAAGCAAATTACGATGGAAAATATCGCAGCGCTTAACTGGGAACCAGACTTTATTCGCGGACTTCGTGCAATTCCATGTCCATACCATCGTTACTACTACAAAACACGTGAAATGTTAGAAGAAGAAAAAGAAGCTTCTGTTGAAAAAGGTACACGTGCAGAAGTAGTAAAACAATTAGAAAATGATTTATTTGAGTTATATAAAGACCCGAACTTAGATATTAAACCACCACAATTAGAAAAACGTGGCGGAGCTTATTATAGTGACGCAGCATGTAGCTTAATTACGTCTATTTACAATAATAAAGGTGATATCCAGCCTGTTAATACACGAAACAATGGAACAATTGCAAGCTTACCATATGATTCAGCTGTTGAAGTGAACTGTATTATTACGAAAGAAGGTCCAAAACCAATTGCAGTGGGAGATCTTCCAGTACCAGTTCGCGGTTTAGTACAACAAATTAAATCATTCGAGCGCACAACAATTGAAGCTGCTGTTACAGGGGATTATCATAAGGCGCTGCTTGCTATGACAATCAATCCACTTGTACCATCAGATAAAGTTGCAAAACAAATTTTAGATGAAATGTTGGAAGCACATAAAGAGTATCTTCCACAGTTCTTTAAAAAGGTAGAGAAGTAAAAGCGGCGCTATTTAGCCCGCTTTTTTTATTCTATTAGGAGGTATTATGATGATTAAGTTAATTGTAAATGCAGATGATTTCGGTCTTACAGAAGGTACAAATTACGGCATTATTGATGGGCATATAAATGGACTTGTAAATTCAACGACGATGATGATGAATATGCCAGGAACAGAGCATGCGGTACGCTTAGCGAAAGAGTACAACCTACTCGGAGTAGGCGTACATCTCGTATTAACAGCAGGAGAACCACTGTTAAAGGATGTACCGTCACTCGTAGGGGCAAACGGGTTGTTTCATAAACAAAGTGTTGTAAGGGAAGGGAATATAAATCCAGAAGAAGTTGAGAGGGAGTGGACTGCTCAAATTGAGAAATTCCTATCTTACGGATTAACACCAACTCATTTAGATAGTCATCATCATGTGCATGGTTTACCGATTTTACATGATGTTCTTGAGAGATTAGCGGCTAAATATAATGTTCCGATTCGTCGTTGTGAGGAAGATAGAGCGGTGCATCCATTTTCTGATGTGTTTTACAGTGACTTTTATGCGGATGGTGTGACGGAAGATTACTTTGTGAAGTTAAAAGAAAGAGTACAAGGTGAACAAACGGTAGAAATTATGGTTCATCCAGCTTATATTGATCCAGAGCTTGTGAAGCGTTCTTCTTACGTAATGGATCGTGTGAAGGAATTGCGTATTTTAACAGAGAGTGAGTTGCCAGAAGGAATAGAGCTTGTGAAGTTCTAATAAAAAAAACGACGGCTACATCATGCCGTCGTTTTTTTTATTTATAAAATGGACAGAATATATCCGCCAAAGGCTCCGAGTATAACGATAACCCAAGGTGGTGTGTTCCAAAAAGCTAGTAAGCAAAAAAGAAGCGAAGCGAAAACGAAATCTGAAGCATTTATAATTGTACTCGTCCAAATGGGATCGTAAAAAGCGGCAATTAAAATACCAACAACTGCGGCGTTAACACCAAGTAGTGCGCCTTGTATGAATGATATTTTTCTTACACTGTTCCAAAATGGTAAAACACCAATAACGAGTAAGAAAGCAGGGAGGAAAATCGCAATTGTTGCGAGTGTTGCCCCAAGCGTCCCGTTTAACACTGCTCCTATATAAGAGGCGAATGTAAATAGTGGTCCTGGTACTGCTTGTGTTAATCCGTATCCAGCTAGGAACTGTTCTTTCGTCATCGTTCCGTTTTGTACGAACTCACCTTCAAGAAGAGGCAGCACGACGTGTCCTCCTCCAAATACAAGTGCGCCAGAGCGATAGAAACTATCAAATAAAGCGATGTAATAAGAGAACGGTCTTAATATCGGTAGCAGTAGTAATAGTCCAAAGAATAAGACGAGACAAGAAATTGCTACCTTTTTTGAAATAGGTACTTTTATATTTTGAGATTGGCTAATTGGTTGGTTGCGATATAAAAACCAGCCGATAAAGCCACATATTATAATGAGGATGACTTGTGTCCAACTACTTGGCCATAATAAGGCGATTGCGGCAGTTACAATCGCAATCGTCGCACGGTTGCGATCTGGAGTTAACTTTCGCGCCATTCCCCATATGGCATGAGCGACAATAGCGACTGCTACAAGTTTTAGTCCATGAATCCAGCCAGCACTTCCAAGATCGAACTGATTAAGGAATGAGGCGAAGAAAACTAAAACAAGTACAGACGGTAAAGTGAATCCAATCCATGAAATAATAGCTCCTAAAAGCCCGCCCCGTAATAATCCAACCCCCATACCGACTTGACTGCTGGCAGGACCAGGAAGGAATTGACATAGCGCTACTAAATCTCCATAGCTTCGTTCATCCATCCATTTTCTTTTTTGCACGTATTCGTGGTGGAAATAACCAAGATGAGCGACAGGACCGCCGAATGAAGTAAGCCCTAATTTAAATGAGACGAGAAAAATCTCTAATAATGCGTGAAAGGTGTGTTTGTTTTTTTTCAAAATAACCTCCTAGAATGTTTTTGCTATGTGCATTATACAAGAAGTGGTAAAGCAAAAGGAACAAATCTAATGTAAAGATTTTGTGAATCTTTTCTTTGTAATTAAAATTGAAAAAGTCATAAATGATTATGTCTAAACCATAAAGTAGTAGAAGTAGTGCTGGGAAATTTATATAAGGAGAATGCCTTATGACAACACATTTCTTTGCCAGGTTAACAGGTAAGAGGGAAGTGCCTCCTGTAAATACAGAAGCTTTTGGGGTAGCAGAGTTTATTTTTAGTGATGATTTAACGAAATTGCATTACAGAGTAATACTAAAAAATATAGAAAAGGTTACATCGTGTCAAATTCATTTAGGGAAGTCTACTCAAATTGGTCCTGTTGTTTTATATTTGTATGGTCCACTGGAGCAAGGGATTAGCTTGAACGAGGGAAGTATTACTGGTGTAGTGAATGTGGAGGATTTTGAGGGACCTTTACAAGGGAAATCATTTGTACATTTACTTCAAGAAATTATTCAAGCAAATGTATATGTTAATGTTCATACGAAATCACAAAAAAGAGGAGAAATAAGAGGGCGAGTTAGAAAAGTAAAGAAGTAGAGGAAAAGGCTGTCCATATGTTGGAACAGCCTTTTCTCATTATATAAGGTGCTAGTTTTAGCGATTATTGTCGGTAACTCGATATATTTTGAAAATCGCTGATATAATCTGAGTTGCGCCGATATATTTCAATAATCGCTGATATAACTCGCGTTACGGTCGATATTTTTAAAAACTGCCTCGATTAATTTTTCACAGGTTGATTTTTAATAAAGAAGTCCATAACGTAAAATACTTCGTCATCTGGTATTTGTATTTCAAATGTATTTTCAATTGGTTGCAATGCTTTTTTTACTTTCATATACATCCAGTATTCATCTTGTCTTCTTTTCTCTTTATCAGGATGAGGAAGAAGGCTTTCTCCTTTTTGGAGACGGTCAACCATACAGCTCATATGCAGAATAACACCCATTAAGCTATCAGGAGTTAGCTGTAAGGAAATTAATTCTTGGATTGTATTTAATGCGTAACGAATTGTTTTGATCAGTAATGCCCCATCGTTACGTTGCATTTGTTGTTCAAGAATATCCGCCATTTTTGCATATGTTTCTTCATACGTAATTAATTCTTGAATGGGCTGAATCGCTGTGTAGTTTACGATGTCTTGGAAATGATATGTTAAGCATGGTACTTGCACATCGAAATTCGTGACGATACAAATGATGTTACGCTCTTTTTTTATGTTCTCGATCATTTTCGTTAAATCTTTTTCATGGACGATACTAATCGGAATAATTTCAATTAAGTCTTTATCAAATCGTAAATAGTTCTCTAACATTTTTTGAATAGCTAAAGCACTTCCTTCACCAGTTAAACAAGCTGTTAAAATAACAGATTTCATTGGAGAGAGAGGTTTTTTCTTTTCTTCTTGTACGTTTAAGTAAAATGGTGTTAAATTTTTTACTGTTTCATACAGCGCATCTAATGAATAACCGAGCTGAGCTTTTCGAGCTGCTTCTAGTGCATGTGGTGTGCTCGTCATCGAGAGAACACGTACAGGGATTTTGAACTCCGTTTCTAATATGTCACCGATATAAGCAAGTGACCCCATATCGACAAGTAAGAGAAGCCCATTTACATTTTGTAGTGTTTTCATATACACTTTCACACGTTCCAAGAAATCTTTCGGTGATTCGTGTAACGGCATATCAATACCGGTTACTTCCTCAATGCCGAGAAGTTCGTTTGCAACGTTTGCCATTTCAGTTGCGATGCCATTACCGTGTGCTAATATTAATACTTTTACTTCTGTTTGTGAGGCAGGAATTGGATCAACAACGAAGAACATTGTTAAAAAGCCAGCTTCATCAATAGGCATTGTTATTTGTAATTCTTCCTCCAGTAATTGAATGCATTGCATAGCTACGGAAAAAGCTTCTTTATATTTCGTACGAATTTGATTTAATTGTGGGTGATGTATTTGTTTTCCGCTTTGTAAACGTTGTAGAGTTGTCTGTACATGTAAACTTAAAGCGAGAAATACTTTTTCATCAAACGTCTTAGATAAATGCTTTTCAGCAAGTTCCGCTATTTTTTCACATACGGAAACGATATTACGATCCACAATTTTAAAAACATTTTCATGGCTTGTTTTTTTTGATATTTGGTTAAAATATTGTACGAAAAAGCTTTGAACATCATTTTCTATTAGTAATTCTAATTCTTCCTCTTCAATACCACGTGCTTGAAGTTCTTCGTATTTATAGTCAATATAATCGTAAATAGAAGAGCGTTTTTCATCTTCTGTTTTATGATTACTCCAACCTTCCTCACCTGTAAATACAAATGTTTCATTTGGTATTTGGTATAAGTGACGGCTCTTCCTTTCAATGAACAACCCTTCTTTCATATACCAAGGTAAATCTGTACTTGAAACATAGACAGAATCACGTTTCTTTGTGACCAAATCAGAATAGGCTTTCGCACAGGCAATTTGAACATCTGTTTTTAATTGACCAATGTTATTGGGACAATTGTAAAAGACGAAAGCACGCATTGCATTTGGGCTAACGTGAATGTCTTTTCGCAGACGAATTGCTTCATTTGTGAAAAATAGCTGTAGTAAAGCAAAGCGCTCTTTATGTGTACGCTCACGAAGTGGTGGCAGCGTAACAGTCATCGGTATACGTCTTGTAAATGTTTTTAATAAAAAGGAATTTGGTTCTTCTGTTGTTGCAGTAATGATTAATACTTGTGCTTTACGTTCGTTCTCTGTTTCTCCAAGGCGGCGGTACACTCCGCGGTCAATAAAGGTGAAAAGCATTTCTTGTCCCTCTGGAGGTAGGCGATGTACTTCATCTAAGAAAAGAATTCCTTCATGTGCTTTTTCAATTAACCCTTTTTGATCACTTGCTCCTGTGTAAGCTCCTTTTTTAATCCCAAATAACTGTCCAAGTAGTAGTTGTGGATTGTTTGCGTAATCAGCACAGTTAAAGACGATAAATGGTGCATTTTTGGGAAGCTGTTCAACTTCAATTGCATATTCGTGCATTAAAGAAGCAAACATAGACTTTCCGACCCCTGTTTCTCCCAGTAGTAAAGTATGCATACCGTTTGGAGGGTAGAGAATAGAAGCTTTCGCTTTTTCAATTGCGATTTTAAGGCTCGTATTTTCAATTGCAAATGTATCTAATGAAGTTATGTCTTTTGAATGCGTTTCCAACGAAGTGTTCGTTTCTATGTAAAAACGAACAGGTCGCGTATTTGTTTTTAATAACCGTTTATCTTTTACAAGTTTGTTTAAGTCGCTACTTACATTGGCGCGATCTAGTTGTAGAAATGTAGCGAGTTCTGATGCGGTTACACCTTCTGTATAATTTCCTTCTTGTATTGCATTAAAAATGAGATCTATTCGTTTCATTTCCATTCACCTCGAAACTTCATCACTATTTAAAATTTTACACAAAAATGGGAAGGGTGGGAAGAGAAAAATAAAACAGCTTTAGTCTAGAAGTACTAAAGCTGTTACAATCTTGTGTCTTTCCAAAAATTTACCTCGAGATGAGAAGATGGATTATAGGGAAGAAGTTTGTATCCTTGTGACTGTAAATAATCAATTACTTTTGGCAGTATTTGTACGGTCACACTCGAATCATGCATTAAAATAACTTCGACTTGTTCATCACTTTGATTACGCACTCTTTCGAGTATGGCAGAAGGATTATCATAGCTTTTCCAGTCATAAGTATCAATCGTCCAATCCCACATTTTATATTGGGCTGATACAAGTGCGTCACGGTAATTCTTTTTTAAGTAAGGCATACTACCATATGGAACGCGAACGAGATGTGTATTTAATTTCGTAACTTGCTGGACAATACTTTGTGTTTGTTCCATTTCTGCAATTAAAGTGGAAGGGTCACCAGTGTAAAGGCGTTTTACATCATGTGACATGCTATGGAGCCCGATATAATGTCCTTCTTTAATTAATCGTTGCATCGTTTTTCTGTAATGCGGCACTTTTCCGCCAATAACAAAGAAAGTTGCTTTTCCGTTCTTTTCTTTTAAGATGTTTAAAATTTGTGTAGTATATTTGTTTGGACCGTCATCAAATGTTAAGTACGCAATTTTTTGTGTAGGAGAAGTTGTTTCAGTATTTGGATGATGTTCAGCAGGAATAACGGTTGTTGCTTCAGTATTAGATGATGCGTACATAGTAATTGTTAAGAATAAAATAATACATTGAAATACTCGCTTGATCATAACATTCACCCTCAGTTTGACAATCAAGATGTAAAAAAACTTGATACTTTTCTTATTATGTATATCTTTCTCCAATAGAGGAACTCTCAAACAATCTATATTTTGGAAATATAAAATAAGGAATAAAAAATAGCATCCTAAAGGATGCTATTTGAATATTTCATAATGGTAAAGGCTATACTACAATTAGTCTTCGCGTTTTTTCACTTTTTTATAAAAGGAAATAAGTGGTTTGTAACGTTCATGTACAAGCCCGATTATTTCAGCAATGATTTCTGTGAAGAAAATCAAAGCGAAAAGAAGAATAATGGATAACCATAACGTTGCACTAGTGAAAATAATGGCATTTACACTAAAGAAAATACCGAATGCGTATATAATTAGTACCGTTTTACGATGAGAGAATCCCATTGCAAGTAAGCGGTGATGTAAATGCGATTTATCTGGTGCTGAAATAGGTTTTTTATTTACGATACGACGGATGATTGCAAATATCGTATCAAATATAGGTACACCTAAAATGATAATTGGAACGATAAAACTGAATAACGTTACACTTTTGTATAATCCAAGTAACGATATAACAGAAATACAGTATCCTAAAAATAGTGCTCCTGTATCTCCCATGAAAATTTTTGCTGGATGGAAGTTGAAGAATAAAAATCCAATTGTACTTGCTAATATAATTAATGCGAGTGGCAAGATAATAGCTGTTCCAGTACCCCATGGGCTAGTGAAGGCCATATATGCTAGCGTTGCAAGTACGATAGATGAAATACCAGCAGATAATCCATCTAAGCCGTCAATTAAGTTGATTGCATTCGTAATACCTACAAGCCAAAATACTGTAATTGGATAAGCAAGCCATCCAAGTTCAGTATCCCCAAGGAATGGGATATATAATACTTGCACTAATAATCCACTTTTTACAATCATAATGGCAACTAACAGTTGTCCACCGAATTTTACTTTCGCAGATAACTCGTACATATCATCTAAAATTCCGATGATTACAATGATAATCGCACCTAGTGTTATCGATAACATTCTTTGCTCATATAAGCCGCCGACAACAAATCCTACAGCTACACCAATAAATATTGCTAACCCGCCAAGACGTGGCATAATCTTTTGGTGCACTTTACGTGCGTTTGGCTTATCTGTCGCTCCTATTTTAAAAGCTAATTTAATAACTAAAGGAGTAACGACGAGTACAGTGATGAAAGATGCCAAAATGGCATAAATCACTTGTGAGTCCATTAATACCCCACCCTTTATATTCTAACGTAATTTTTTTTTTGAAAATATATTTATCTGAAAATTATGATGTTTATTTACAGGCTCATAACATATGGTATCACAAAAAGATTAGAATTCAATCTTTTTTTCTCTTTACGGTTAATGGAAGCGGATAGAATATATGACAATTGTATATAGAATGTTGCATCATATGAGAAGGTTAATCGTACTGGACTTTGGAATATGACATTTCCTTTTTTCTTCGATAGTGAATACTTTTAGTTCAGTATTATAAGTGTTACACGTAGAAATGAGTAAGTTTCATGTTAAAATGTGGGAATTTATCTCGCGTCAACTAGTAGCCCCATTCCTACTAATTAAAGTTTCACTTTATCCCGCATTAACGGGCAGTAAGAACCCCACCTCAAAATTCAGCGAAGCAAAGAAGTTAGGTGGGAATCAACTGCCCGTAAAAGCCCCACTGATTAAAGTTTCACTTTATATTATAGTGCATTTAATTTTACAAAAACTTTAAAAAAAATAAGGGGAGTAATTCATATAATGAAGAAGGAAAAGGGTTTTCTCATTTTTAATGTGAGAGGGGGGAGCACAGGGAGAATTCTGTATTTCATATCTTTTCTATTGTAAATTCCTGTGCGAAAAGGAAATGAAAATTACAATAATAGGTACTGGATATGTTGGATTAATTACAGGAGTAGGATTGGCAAAGTTGGGGCATTCAGTTACATGTTTTGATATAGATGATGAAAAAATTGAACGGATAAAACAAGGGGATTTACCTATTTATGAGGTTAGATTACATGAATTAATAAATTATGCATATGAGAATAATGCTTTAACTTTTACATCAAATAAAGAAGAGGCATTTGATGATGTAGAGTTTATATTTATTGCAGTTGGAACACCACCTTTATTAGATGGGACGGCGGATTTAACGTATATTCAGAGTGCTTGTAACGATATTGGATTATATGCGACGAACGATATTATTGTTGTTACGAAAAGTACAGTTCCAGTAGGTACAAATGATGTAATGAAGGGATGGATTGAGGGGAATTTAAAAGGGAGGCATACAGTACATATCGTATCGAATCCAGAGTTTTTGCGTGAAGGTTCAGGTATTTATGATTTCTTTCATGGAGATCGTATTGTAATTGGAGCGGATAGTGAGGAAGTAGCAAGAAGAGTAGAGAGTTTGTATAGCCAATTATGCTTAGAAACGTATGTTACAGATATTAAAAGTGCAGAGATGATTAAATACGCATCGAATGCCTTTTTAGCTACAAAGATTAGTTTCATTAATGAAATTTCAAATATATGTGAGAAGGTAGGCGCAAATGTATTGGATGTTGCCAAAGGGATGGGAATGGATAAGAGAATTGGTGCATCTTTTTTAAATGCGGGCATTGGATATGGGGGATCATGTTTCCCGAAAGATACGAAAGCGCTGGTGCAAATTGCGGGAAATGTTGCTCATGATTTTCGTTTGTTAAAAGCGGTTATTGAAGTAAATAATAAGCAACAGCTGCTATTGATTGAAAAAGCGAAAAAAGTTATGAACATGAATAAAAAGCGGATTGCAGTTCTTGGCGCATCCTTTAAACCGAATACGGATGATATTAGAGAGGCATCATCTCTTATTATAATAGAAGCATTACTTAATATAGGTGCAGAAATTGTTCTGTACGACCCAAAAGCAATTCAATATGTGAAAAATATATTTGGAGATGCTATACAATATAGTAGATGTATAGATGAATCGATTCAAGATGCGAGTGCGGCTTTTATCGTAACAGAATGGGAAGATATTCAAACTTATCCGTTAGAAAAGTACGTACAACTTATGAGAGAGCCTATTTTATTTGATGGGAGAAATTGTTATACTGATGAAGATGTTAAGAAACAAAAGATAGATTATTATTCAGTTGGCAGAAGAAGTATTTGTAATAGATATGTTTCTATTATGCGTTAAAAAGGGATGTACTCATCCATATTTTTATATGTCATAATAGAAGCTGTAAATAGTGAAAGAAAAGAGGCAATCACATGACTGAACGTTTAAAAGTAATGACAATTTTCGGGACACGTCCAGAAGCAATTAAAATGGCACCTCTTGTATTAGAGTTGCAAAAACACCCAGAAAAAATTGAATCGATTGTGACTGTAACAGCACAGCATCGCCAAATGTTAGATCAAGTATTAAATATCTTTGGAATTACGCCAGATTTCGATTTAAATATCATGAAAGACCGCCAAACTTTAATTGATGTTACAACGCGTGGTTTAGAAGGTTTGGATAAAGTAATGAAAGAAGCGAAGCCGGATATTGTACTTGTACATGGTGATACAACAACAACATTTATTGCAAGCTTAGCTGCTTTTTATAATCAAATTCCAGTAGGTCATGTTGAGGCGGGCCTTCGTACGTGGGATAAGTATTCTCCATACCCAGAAGAGATGAATCGTCAATTAACAGGTGTAATGGCGGATCTTCATTTCTCACCAACAGCAAAATCAGCAACGAACTTACAGAAGGAAAATAAAGATGAGTCACGTATTTTCATCACAGGAAATACAGCGATTGACGCGTTGCAAACGACTGTAAAAGAAACATATAGTCATCCTGTACTAGAGAAACTTGGAAATGATCGTCTTGTACTTATGACAGCTCACCGTCGTGAAAACTTAGGTGAACCTATGCGTAATATGTTCCGTGCAATTAAGCGTCTTGTTGATAAGCATGAAGATGTACAAGTTGTGTACCCTGTTCATATGAACCCTGTTGTTCGTGAAATAGCAAATGAAATTTTAGGTGAACATAACCGTATTCATTTAATTGAGCCGCTAGATGTAATTGATTTCCACAATGTTGCAGCTCGTTCATACTTAATGTTAACGGATTCTGGTGGTGTACAAGAAGAAGCTCCATCACTTGGGGTACCAGTTCTTGTTCTTCGTGATACAACAGAGCGCCCTGAAGGTATTGAAGCAGGTACGCTGAAATTAGCAGGAACAGACGAAGAGACAATCTTTGGTCTTGCAGATGAGTTGTTATCAGATAAAGAAGCTCATGATAAGATGGCGAAAGCATCTAACCCTTACGGTGATGGTCGTGCATCAGAGCGCATTGTAGAAGCAATTTTACAACACTTTAATAAGTAAATAAAAAAGGCCCAATCGGATAGATTGGGCCTTTTTGTTACGGCTGATTGCGCATAATCCACTCTGCATGAGCATTTGTAGAAGGTGGCGGATCAGTTGGTGTTTTATTTTGGTTTGTTTCTTTTTTTGCTTGTTCGTTAGAATTAGAACTTGAATTTGAATCAGGATTTGAGTTGTTTTTTGTAGTTGGATTTTTTGCTTTTTCCCCTAATTCTTTTTCAATTTCGTTACGCACCGTTTCTACACTGATTGGATCTGGAAGGAAGTAATAAATACCGCCTATCTTTTTGTCTTCGCCTTCAAGCTTTAACGTTTGCATTGTAGAAGGATCAAATCCAGAAAGTTTATTGTAAAGAGCAAGTCCGTCTGAAATAGGAATGTCGGTTTTTATATATTTTCCAACGACAGCTGTTAAATCTTTAATTTTAAATACAGTAGAGGTGGAGTTTAACTTTTGGGCAACAGCGGCTAGTAATTGTCTTTGTCTAGCAGCTCGACCATAATCGCCATTTGGATCTTGTTTTCGCATACGGACGTAAGCAAGTGCTTCTTCACCGTTTAAGTTTTGCTGTCCTTGCTTAAATTGAATTTTTTTGTAGTAATCTACGTCAGAGCGCTCCCAGAAATCGAAGGGTACGTCAACCGTAACGCCGCCGACAGCATCAACGATACCTTTAAAGCCTTGGAAATCAATTTTAAGATAATGGTCTACAGGAACTTTTAGAAAGCCTTCGACAGTTTTGATTGCCATTTCTTCTCCGCCGTAAGCATGGGCAGCGTTAATTTTGTCTTCCTTATTTTTACCAACAATTTTAACTCGAGAATCACGAGGAATACTCATAAGTGAAATCTTTTGAGTTTTCGGATTGACTGTTGCAAACATTAATGAGTCTGTACGACCATTTTGACCGTCTGTCGCATAATCTTCTATACCCATAATGAGAATTGTAAAAGGTTCCTTTGTAATTTCTACATCTTTGTTTCTTAAATCCGATTTTTCACGAGTAAAACCACTATACATCCCCATAAGAGAAGAGTAAGAATTTAACACATAAACTCCTATGCTGCCAAATAAAAATGCGAAAATAAGGAAGAAGAAAAGTTTCCTTCTTCGCTTCTTTTTTATTCTGCTATTTTGGAGATGATAATAACGTTCTTCCATATATAATCTCCTTAGTTCGTTAGTTCATTTGTAGGGAAGTAATTCACTACATTAATCTTTGAAGGTGATAAAAGAGTTATGCTTAGATAACATCTTGTTCTAAGTACAACATATCTCCTTCTGTAATTGTACATTTCCCGTTTGTTAATTCAATCATCCAATTTGTAAATGCTTGTTTGCCGTCTTCTTCTACATAAGTATCAAATGTGACATTTTCTAGATAATGTATATCTTTAATGGCATATTTTGAATTACGTAATTCATTTTCTACTTTGCCAAGTAATGTGTAATCAATCTCGGTTTGCATCACACGCATTAGTTTTCGCTGGACAACACCGACATGATTAATGCCTTCGCTTGTACACTTTCCATATGCACGAATTAATCCACCTGCGCCAAGTTTAATGCCACCAAAATAGCGTGTTACGACAACGACGGTATCTTTTAGCCCACGTTTTTTTAGTACTTCTAGCATTGGTACGCCAGCTGTACCGCTAGGCTCGCCGTCATCATTTGCTTTTTGAATATGATCTTGTTCGCCAATTAAATAAGCGGAACAATTATGTGTTGCATTCCAATGCTGTTTTTTTATTTTTTGTATAAATTCTTGAGCCTCTTCCTCAGTCGTTGCTCGGCTAATATAACAAATAAATCTTGATTTTTGAATGACGATTTCGTGTTCGCCGTAGTCTTTGATTGTTAAATATTGTAATAGCACTTGTATACGCCCCTATCTATCAAAATGACTAGTACTTTCCATTTTAAAAGCGAGCCTTTTTATATTCAAACATTTTTTCTAAATAGGCTGAAGTTTTTGGTGAGTATTTTATCTTTTTGTTGTAATTTGTCGAGATGGTGAGTATAATTTCAACCGGCATTTCCCTGTATGGATGCACCATTTGTAGTTTTCGTGTAAAATTAGGAAATAAAACTTTTTATAAGGCAGGTACGAAAATGAAAATAGCTATTGTTACTGATAGTACAGCATATATACCGAAGCAAATCCGTGATGAACTCAATATATATATGATTCCATTAAACGTTGTGTTTGGAACAGAATCTTATCAAGAAGAAGCTGAAATTTCAGCAGATGATTTTTATGTGAAAGTACGTGAACAAGAGGAACTTCCAAAAACTTCTCAACCAGCAATCGGAAAGTTTGTTGAGCTATATGAAGAACTAGCTAAAGATTATGATGCAGTTATTAGTATTCACCTATCAAGTGGAATTAGTGGTACATATCAAACATCAACGACAGCTGGACAGATGGTAGAGGGTATTGATGTATACACGTATGACTCTGAAATTAGTTGTGAAGTACAAGGATTTTATGTGCGTGAAGGTGCAAGGTTAGCAAGTGAAGGAAAGAGTCCAAAAGAGATTATTGCTCGTTTTGATGAAATGAAGAAAACGATGGACGCCTATTTTGTAGTTGATGATTTACATCATTTACAACGTGGTGGTCGATTAAATAGCGCGCAAGCTTTCATCGGCAGTCTGTTACAAGTGAAGCCAGTTTTATATTTTAGAGATAAAATCATTATTCCGTTTGAAAAGATTCGTACACGTAAAAAAGCATTAAAACGTATCATTGAAATTTTTGATGAGCAAGCAAGTAAAGGTGTACCTATGGAAGCAGTTATCATTCATGCGCAACGTGAAGAGGAAGCGAATGAATGGAAGAAAGAATTAGAAGCAAAATATCCTCACGTCACAATTCGTACAGGTTATTTTGGAGCTGTAATTGGTACGCACTTAGGTGAAGGTGCATTAGGTCTTGGATGGTATACGAAGTAATAAAGATATAAAAAGCTCTCTTTTTAAGAGGGTTTTTTTACGGGTATGTTACGTTTAGTTGACAAGTTAATATTTGGAAATGGTAAAATGTACGTAAAATAAAATAATGAGGAAAGTTTTATAACTTACTTTTTACAAGAAACTATATTATAATAGAAGAGAGGTGAAACATATGGAGCATAATTCTTGTTTATGTCCAAAGTTTGAGTCAGCTTTTACTCTGCTTAGTAAGAAGTGGACTGGCTTAATTATTAAATCTTTGCTTGAAGAGTCGAAACGTTTTAGAGAAATCGCAGATATTATCCCAAATATGAGCGATCGTATGTTGTCAGAGCGTTTGAAGGAATTGGAAAGCGAGGGCATTGTAGTTCGTAATGTCTATCCAGAAGTACCAGTTCGAATCGAGTATGGCTTAACTGACAAGGGAAAAGCGTTAGAAAGTGTTATGGATGAGGTCCAAAATTGGGCTGAGAAATGGATGAAGTAGCATTTCATTTGTATTCGTATATTTAATAAAACGTAAGGGATTCCTTACGTTTTTTCTTTGTTTATAGAAGTAAGAAAAGTATGCAAATTTCTACACACACATACAAAAATATACGAATTTTGCGCTAGAGCTACATATAATATTACATTTGTTTTACAAAAACGTAACATTAGCAAAAAAAATCCCGAATTATGGTATAAATTTTATAGGTTATATACGGAAAAAGAAAAAAGAAAGCGGTGTAAAAAATAAAATGAAAAAGCTAAAAATGGCATCTTGCGCATTAGTTGCAGGGTTAATGTTTTCAGGGCTAACACCAAATGTATTTGCAGAAGATAAAATTTCTGACGTGAAATCACAAATTAATACACAAAATGACACTTTACATAAACAACAACAAGAACGTGATGAATTACAAAAACAAATGAATGACTTAAACAAAACAATTCAAGGTTTAGATAAGTCTGTTCAAGAGAATGCTGCAAAGCTTGATGAAACAACGAAAAAAGTTTCTGATACTGAGCAATTAATTGAAAAGAAAAATAAAGATATTGCAGAATTACAAACGAAGATTGCAAAACGTGAAGAGTTATTAAGAAAGCGTTTAGTTGCACTTCAAGAACAGCCAAATACGAACGTTGTAACAGAAGTTCTTGTAAACTCTAAAAACGTTGCAGATTTAGTTGATCGTTTAACTTCTGTTTCTAAAATTCTTGAGTCTGATGAAGATATCATGAAAACACAACAAGAAGACCAAGCTAGTGTGAAAAAAGATGTTGCAACGGTAAAAGAGAAACAAAAAGAATTAAAAGAAGCACAAGCTCAAATTGAAACTGCTAAGAAAGAACTTGACGCTGAAAAAGAGAAAAAAGCAACAGCGGTAAACGATTTAAGCGGTAAAATGGATACAGTTGTAACTTCAATGACAAGTACGGAAGGTCAATTGAAAGAGCTTGAGAAACAAGCGTTACAATTACAACGCATTGCAGAAGAAGAAGCACAAGCAAAAGCTGCACAAGAAGCTGCTGCTCAAAAACAAGCAGAGCAAGCTGCTAAAGCTGCGCAAGCTCAGCCAGCACAAGCACCTGCAGAGCAAGCTGCACCAGCAAACAATGGTGGACAAGCTCAAAAAGAAGAGCCTAAAAAAGAAGAGCCTAAAAAAGAAGTACCTAAAAAAGAAGAACCTAAAAAAGAAGATAAAAAACCAGAACCGACACCAGGCCCAGCTCCGACTCCTGGCGTAATTGGTAAAGCACAACAATACTTAGGTTTACCATATGTTTGGGGAAGTGCATCTCCATCAAACGGTGGTTTTGACTGTAGTGGATTTATTTCTTACGTATTCGGTGTAGGTCGTCAAGACGTTAATGGTTACTGGCATTCAGTTTCAAAAGTAAGTAGCCCACAACCAGGAGACTTAGTATTCTTCCAAGGTACTTATAAAGCAGGTCCATCTCACATCGGTATTTACGTTGGTAATGGTCAAATGATTCATGCTAGTGATAAAGGAATTGCGTACGGTGATATTAACAGCTCATATAACCAAAAACATTTCTTAGGATACGGTCGATTCTAGGATTTATAAAAGAATAAAAAATGTGTATAAAGTCGATAGCTTACTATTTTATAAGTAGGTTATCGGCTTTTTTGAGTTTTTACGAGATGATGAGAAAGGTTTATAGTAGTGCTGGAGGTGATTGTTGATGCTAGCGGGGAAACAGTTGCTATTAGAAGAACTTTCTTCAGATTTACAGAGGGAATTAAATGATTTGAAAAAGAAGGGAGAGGTCGTCTGTGTACAAGGTGTAAAAAAGAAGGCTTCTAAATATGTATGTCAGCGTTGTGGAAATATAGAACAGCGGCTATTTGCGTCGTTTTTATGTAAAAGATGCAGTAAAGTGTGCACATATTGCCGGAAGTGTATAACGATGGGGAGGATAAGTGAATGTGCTTTACTTGTTCGCGGGATTGCTGAAAGAAAGAGAGAAAAGAATTTAAACTTGTTACGGTGGAGCGGAACGTTGTCTACTGGTCAGAATTTGGCGGCGCAAGGAGTTATAGAGGCTATTAAGCGAAAAGAATCATTTTTTATTTGGGCTGTATGCGGGGCTGGGAAAACAGAGATGTTGTTTTACGGTATTAACGAAGCGCTTCAAAAAGGAGAAAGAGTTTGTATCGCAACGCCGAGAACGGATGTTGTTCTGGAATTAGCACCGAGATTACAAGAAGTATTTCCATATATAAAGGTAGCGGCTTTATATGGAGGGAGTGTGGATAAAGAAAAAGATGCAGTACTAGTCGTTGCAACCACGCATCAATTATTGCGTTATTATAGGGCGTTTCATGTCATGGTTGTAGATGAGATAGATGCTTTTCCATATTGTGCAGATCAAATGTTACAGTACGCGGTAAAACAAGCGATGAAAGAAAGAGCGGCGCGTATTTATTTAACTGCGACTCCAGATGAAACGTGGAAGCGAAAATTTAGAAGAGGTGAACAAAAAGGTGTTATTGTTTCTGGACGATATCACCGTCATCCTTTGCCAGTTCCTTTATTTTGTTGGTGCGGGAATTGGAAAAAAAGCCTCATTCATAAAAGAATTCCTCGAGTTTTACTACAGTGGTTACAAACGTACTTAAATAAAAAATATCCTATTTTTTTATTTGTTCCCCATGTGCGATATATAGAAGAGATAAGCCTGTTGTTAAAGTCATTAAACAAGCGAATTGAAGGTGTACATGCGGAAGATCCGGGTAGAAAAGAAAAAGTAGCGGCTTTCAGAAAAGGAGAAATCCCAGTATTAGTTACAACGACAATTTTAGAGCGAGGCGTAACAGTAAAAAATTTGCAAGTAGCGGTTTTAGGGGCGGAAGAAGAAATATTCTCAGAAAGTGCACTCGTACAAATTGCGGGCCGAGCAGGGCGGAGCTTTGAAGCACCGTATGGAGAGGTCGTTTATTTTCACTATGGTAAGACAGAGGCGATGGTGCGCGCGAAAAAACATATTCAAGGTATGAATAAAAATGCGAAAGAACAAGGATTGATCGATTAATGCATTGTTTACTTTGTGATGAGTGTTTTGTAGAAACGGTTAGTTGGTACAATTTTTTTGTAAAGTGTCATAGAAAATATATATGTGATAGATGTGAGCAGAAACTTTCCTATATTATAGGAGAAATTTGCATGGAGTGTGGGCGGCCTTTAGAATATGTTCCTGCCTCATTTCAAGAAGACGGTATTTGTATAGATTGTCTAAGGTGGATGAAAGAGGCGAAGTATCGTTCTTTTAAAAACCGTTCGTTATATATGTATGATGATGAGATGAAAGAAATAGTAGCGCAGTTTAAGTTTCGGGGGGATGCAGAGTTAGTGCGCATTTTTTATCGTCCTTTTCGAAGTTTATTTCAAAAGTATTTTGCTAATGTTTCAACCGTTATCGCTGTTCCGCTTAGTAAGGAAAGGGAAGTTGAACGTGGTTTTAATCAAGCTGAGTTATTAGCAACTTGTTTACCTGTCAAAATTTCTTATCCATCATTAAGAAGAAGGGAAACAGAAAAGCAAAGTAAGAAGACACGTAAAGAAAGGGTGTCAGGAAGCAATCCTTTTTATTTTCAGGGAGAAGAGATGTTTTCTGGGCAACATATTTTACTCGTTGATGATGTGTATACGACTGGAATTACAGTTAGGCAAATCGGAAGTTTGTTATATGAAAGAGGGGCAAGGGAAGTATCTAGTTTGACACTTTGTAGAAGTTAATATGGCAGTGTCGAAAGGGATAATAAAAAGGCGATAAGTCTTCTTTGACTTCATATGTTGTCATTCGTTATAGTCAAAATATGGGGCGAATGCCCTGATTTTTAGAGTGAAGGGAATGGAATGAACATGCAAGGAAGAGTGAAATGGTTCAATGCAGAAAAGGGATTTGGGTTTATTGAGCGTGAAGATGGTGACGATGTATTTGTCCATTTTTCTGCTATTCAACAAGATGGGTATAAGTCATTAGAAGAAGGGCAACAAGTAGAGTTTGACATTGTAGATGGAGCACGTGGACCACAAGCAGCTAATGTTGTGAAACTGTAGGGGATATTGTTTTGGGAAGAGAAAGCTGCGTTTGTGGCAACGTTATATATATGTAGTAGAACCTCTTGTTTTTCGCAAGGGGTTTTTTGTTATAGGGTAAGTTGTCAAAAAGTTGTTTCTTTTCTGTAACGAATTGTCCACAGTTATATTCGTTATTCACGATGTTAATAGGATAAAATAAAGATAGAAACGATGCATCTTTTCATTTCAACAAAAAACGATAAAAAAATCGCAATTCCACTAATTTTTTTAAAAAAGTTAGAAGGAGTTTTTAAGCCAGTGTCGAAATTATAGTACATAGGCTTGAAAGGAGGAATTCATCTATGAAATTCAACATTCGTGGTGAAAATATTGAAGTAACTCCAGCATTAAAGGAATATGTAGAGAAAAAACTAAGTAAGTTAGAGCGTTATTTTGATACATTCCCAGAGATTAAAGTTAATTTAAAAGTATACTCTGACAAGCAACGTGTCGAGGTAACAATACCATTTACTGATTTATTACTTCGTGCAGAAGAAACTAATAGCGATATGTACGCTGCTATCGATTTAGTAGTTGATAAACTTGAGCGACAAATTCGTAAACATAAAACAAAGGTAAATCGTAAGTTACGTGAGAAAGGTTCTATGAAAACGAACTTTATCCTTCCAGAAGCAGTAGCTGTTCTGGATGCGGTAGAAGAGGATGAATTAGAACTTGTACGTACAAAACGATTCGATTTAAAACCGATGGACGTTGAAGAAGCGATCCTACAAATGGATATGCTAGGACATAATTTCTTCGTCTTCACAAATGCTGATACAAATGAAACTAATGTTGTATATGGCCGTAAAGATGGGAAATACGGTTTAATCGAAACTAAATAATAATTCAAAAGCGCAGCCGAATGAGGCTGCGCTTTTTTTGCTGGAAATAGATTTTTAAAAAACTTTTCTTAATTTAGAACGAGACATTCGGCCGATTGTTGTCATAGTTATAAGACAAGTGTTACAATTATCATTAGGTATATACATTTTAGTTTTTTTAATTAGGAGAAAAATTGGCATAACATACATTTGATTTTTATAACGACTGATTGTAATAGAGAAAAAGAAAAACAATCGGAAGTTTTATTTTAATAAAAGAGGAGCGTATTTCCTATGATCGGTATTTTAAAAAAGGTGTTTGATGTAAACCAACGCCAAATTAAACGTATGCAAAAGACAGTTGAGCAAATTGATGCATTAGAGTCATCTATTAAGCCACTAACTGATGAACAATTAAAAGGAAAGACGCTTGAATTTAAAGAACGTCTAACAAAAGGTGAAACAGTAGATGATCTACTACCTGAAGCTTTTGCAGTTGTTCGCGAAGCGGCAACTCGTGTTCTTGGAATGCGTCCATATGGCGTGCAGTTAATGGGGGGTATTGCCTTACATGAAGGGAATATTTCTGAGATGAAAACGGGTGAAGGTAAAACGTTAACATCTACATTACCTGTATATTTAAATGCTTTAACAGGAAAAGGTGTTCACGTTGTTACAGTCAATGAATACTTAGCACAACGTGATGCGAACGAAATGGGACAACTTCATGAGTTCCTTGGCTTAACGGTAGGAATTAACTTAAATAGTATGTCACGCGAAGAGAAACAAGAGGCTTATGCTGCTGATATTACGTATAGCACAAATAATGAGCTTGGATTCGATTACTTACGTGACAACATGGTTTTATATAAAGAGCAGTGCGTTCAACGTCCACTTCACTTTGCTATTATCGATGAAGTCGATTCTATTTTAGTCGATGAAGCGCGTACGCCGCTTATTATTTCGGGACAAGCTCAAAAATCAACAGAGCTATACATGTTTGCAAATGCATTTGTTCGTACGTTAGAAAATGAAAAAGAGTATTCATTTGATGTGAAAACGAAAAATGTAATGTTAACAGAAGATGGTATTACGAAAGCAGAGAAAGCTTTCCATATTGAAAACTTATTCGATTTAAAACATGTAGCACTTCTTCACCATATTAATCAGGCGCTTCGTGCACACGTTGTTATGCATCGTGATACAGATTATGTTGTACAAGAGGGCGAAATCGTAATTGTAGACCAATTCACTGGTCGTCTTATGAAAGGTCGTCGCTATAGCGAAGGTTTGCACCAAGCGATTGAAGCAAAAGAAGGTGTAGAAATTCAAAATGAAAGTATGACGCTTGCAACAATTACGTTCCAGAACTATTTCCGTATGTATGAAAAGTTATCTGGTATGACTGGTACAGCGAAAACGGAAGAAGAAGAATTCCGTAGTATTTACAATATGAATGTTATCGTAATTCCAACAAACAAACCGATTATTCGTGATGATCGTGCCGATTTAATCTTTAAATCAATGGAAGGTAAGTTCAATGCAGTTGTTGAGGATATTGTGAATCGTCATAAACAAGGGCAACCTATTCTTGTAGGTACAGTTGCAATTGAAACTTCAGAGCTTATTTCAAAAATGTTAACGCGTAAAGGTGTACGTCATAACATTTTAAATGCGAAAAACCATGCGCGTGAAGCAGATATCATTGCAGAAGCTGGTATGAAAGGTGCTGTAACGATCGCAACGAATATGGCTGGTCGTGGTACAGATATCAAGCTTGGAGACGATGTGAAAATCTTCGGTCTAGCAGTTATCGGTACAGAACGTCATGAAAGCCGTCGTATTGATAATCAGTTACGTGGTCGTGCTGGTCGTCAAGGGGACCCTGGTGTGACGCAGTTCTACTTATCAATGGAAGATGAATTAATGCGCCGATTTGGTTCAGATAATATGAAAGCAATGATGGATCGTCTTGGTATGGATGATTCTCAGCCAATTGAAAGTAAAATGGTTTCTCGTGCGGTAGAGTCTGCACAAAAACGTGTTGAAGGAAATAACTATGATGCACGTAAGCAGTTATTACAATACGATGATGTACTTCGTCAGCAACGTGAAGTTATTTATAAGCAACGTCAAGAAGTAATGGAATCGGAAAACTTACGTGGCATTATTGAAGGTATGATGAAATCTACAGTAGAACGTGCTGTTGCGCTTCATACACAAGAGGAAATTGAAGAGGATTGGAACATTAAAGGTCTTGTTGACTATTTAAATACAAACCTTCTTCAAGAAGGAGACATAAAAGAAGAAGAATTACGTCGCCTTGCTCCTGAGGAAATGAGCGAACCGATTATCGCGAAATTAATAGAGCGTTATAATGACAAAGAAAAGCTTATGCCAGAAGAGCAAATGCGTGAGTTTGAGAAGGTTGTTGTATTCCGCGTTGTAGATACGAAATGGACAGAGCATATTGATGCGATGGATCACCTTCGTGAAGGTATTCATTTACGTGCTTACGGTCAAATTGATCCACTTCGTGAGTACCAAATGGAAGGATTCGCGATGTTCGAGTCAATGGTTGCTTCTATTGAAGAGGAAATTTCTCGTTACATTATGAAAGCTGAAATTGAACAAAACTTAGAACGTCAAGAAGTTGTTCAAGGTGAAGCTGTTCATCCATCTAGCGATGGCGAAGAAGCGAAGAAAAAGCCAGTTGTAAAAGGTGACCAAGTGGGCCGCAACGATTTATGTAAATGTGGTAGCGGTAAAAAATATAAAAACTGCTGTGGTATTGTTCAGTAATATAGGGCGGTAGCTTTGGCTGCTTTGCAAACTTTTATATCAAAAATGTATAATTAAGAAGAATTAAACTCTCTCCGTAATAAGTGGAGAGAGTTTCCCTTGTTTTCATACGAAAGTAACAGCAATTACATAGAGGTGAAGGAAATGGAATTAGTAGAAATTAGACAGGAATTAGAGAAAATGGCTAAGCGATTAGCGGCTTTTAGGGGGTCTCTTTGACCTCCCTACTAAGGAGAACCAAATTGCAGAATTAGAAGAAAAAATGATGGGCGCAGGATTTTGGGATGACCAACAAGGCGCACAAGTTGTAATTAATGAAGCGAATGCGTTAAAAGATATGGTTGGAAGTTTCCGTCAGTTAGATGAGACGTTCGAAAATTTAGAAGTAACGCATGAGCTTTTAAAAGAAGAATATGATGAAGATTTACATGAGGAATTAGAATCAGAAGTAAAAGGCTTAATTCAAGAAATGAATGAGTATGAGCTTCAGTTACTATTAAGTGATCCTTATGATAAAAATAATGCGATTTTAGAATTACATCCAGGTGCAGGTGGGACTGAGTCACAAGACTGGGGTTCTATGTTATTACGTATGTATACACGTTGGGCTGAAAAACGTGGTTTTAAAGTAGAAACGGTTGACTATTTACCAGGTGATGAAGCTGGTATTAAGAGTGTAACTTTATTAATTAAAGGTCATAACGCTTACGGTTACTTAAAAGCAGAGAAAGGTGTACATCGTCTTGTACGTATTTCACCATTCGATTCTTCAGGTCGTCGTCATACATCGTTTGTATCTTGTGAAGTTGTACCAGAGTTCAATGATGAAGTTGAAATCGAAGTACGTACAGAAGATTTAAAAATTGATACGTACCGCGCAAGTGGAGCGGGTGGGCAGCACGTAAATACGACAGATTCAGCAGTTCGTATTACACATACACCGACAAATACAGTTGTAACGTGTCAGTCAGAGCGTTCACAAATTAAAAACCGTGAGCATGCGATGAAGATGTTAAAAGCGAAATTATATCAAAAGAAACTAGAAGAGCAACAGGCACAATTAGATGAAATCCGTGGGGAACAAAAAGAAATCGGATGGGGTAGCCAAATCCGTTCTTACGTATTCCACCCGTATTCTCTTGTAAAAGACCACCGTACAAATACGGAGGTTGGTAACGTACAAGCAGTTATGGATGGAGAGATTGATCCATTTATTGATGCTTACTTACGTTCTCGCATCTAATAAGCGAAAAAAGCCAACAAAATTGTTGGCGCATGCTGAGGATATAGAGGATATAAGGCATTTGATTTTATTTTTATAGATGAAGTAAAGAGGAAGAGAAGTTGGAAACGACAACTTCTCTTTTTGATGGGATTATATGTAGATTACAATGCTGTATATTGTTTTGTAAAAAGTAGAGAATAGTAAAATAGAGCGGTAATAGGGTGAAGGTTTATATAGAACTTTTCTAATTTTCCTTTTAAAAAGGATTCTTTATAGAAGTTTTTTAAGTTGTTCACAGAATTGAAACAACTTATGAAAGCTTTATTTTATCAAGGTTCTCACTGTATTTTTGAGGAATATGAAATACACCTTAGTTTTTCTATATAAAGATAATGCTTATAATGAAAATGAGTGTGTTAGGAATAAAAAGAATATCAACAATGGGGAGCGATAGAAGTGAAAAAGAAATTGTTGGCTATTGCGCTAGGGACATCGGTTGTTTTTACTTTAGGAGCATGTGGAAATAAAGAAGAGAGTAAGTCTTCGAAACAGTCTGCAAGCACAGACAGCGCAGAACAAATTTTCCAAAGAAGTTGTGCTGGATGTCACGCAACAGATTTATCAGGGGCAACTGGACCTGATTTAAGAAAAGTGGGCGGTAAGTACGACGCCGCAGATATCGAAGAGATTATTAAAAAAGGCCGCGGTTCAATGTCACCAGGACTTATTCAAGGTGAAGATGCGAAAAAAGTATCTGAATGGTTAGCAGAACATAAATAAAAAAGGTGAAATGGACGAGTTGATAATATATTCAACTCGTTTTCCTTTTTCTGGAATGTAACATAACTGTAACAAAAATGTATCCAAATTGGAAACCGTTTGATGTTACAATGGGGTTTGTAGAATTTTGCTGAAATATATTACATAGAGTGGTATTGCTTATGAGAAAGCATAAGTAAACTACCTTCAACAAGGATGAATAAGTGAAAATGAAGGATGTCTTTTATTTTCAGATGTACAGAAAAGTATTTCGAAAAAAATCATTAAGTATTGGGTGATAAATAATGATAAAAATGACGAATGTTTATAAGGAGTACCCGAATGGTATGAAAGCCATTGCTGGTCTTACAGTTAACATTAAACAAGGTGAATTCGTATACGTAGTTGGACCGAGTGGAGCCGGAAAATCTACATTTATTAAAATGATGTATCGTGAAGAGAAACCATCTACAGGATCTATTAATGTAAATGGACTTACTATCGAAACATTGGCAGAAAGAGACGTTCCGTATTTTCGTCGTCAATTAGGCGTAATTTTCCAAGATTTTAAATTGCTACCTAAATTAACAGTATATGAGAATGTTGCGTTTGCTTTAGAAGTAATTGAAGAAGAACCGGATGCAATTCGTGAGCGTGTAACAGAAGTTCTAGGTCTTGTAGGCCTTGAAGATCGTGCAGACGCACTTCCAAGTGAGCTTTCGGGCGGGGAGCAACAACGTGTGGCTATTGCAAGAGCAATTGTAAATAGACCAAAGGTTGTAATTGCCGATGAGCCAACAGGTAACTTAGATATTGAAACAGCTCTTGATATTATGAATATTTTTACTCGCATTAATGAGCGCGGCACAACGATCGTTATGGCGACGCATAATGCAGATATCGTAAATACAATCCGTCATCGTGTAATCGCGATTGAAGGCGGAAAAATTGTTCGAGATGAGATTGAGGGAGGATACGGATATGAAGGCTAAGACCCTTAGTCGACATTTGCGAGAAGGTGTAAAGAATCTATCACGTAACGGATGGATGACATTTGCTTCTGTTAGTGCAGTAACAGTTACATTATTACTTGTAGGTGTCTTTTTAACAGCGATTATGAATATGAACCATTTTGCGACGAAAGTAGAGCAAGATGTAGAGATTCGTGTACACATTGATCCAGCTGCAAAAGAAGCGGATCAAAAGAAATTAGAAGAAGATATGAGTAAGATTGCAAAAGTAGATTCTATTAAATATTCTTCTAAAGAAGAAGAGTTAAAACGTTTAATTAAAAGCTTAGGTGATAGTGGAAAAACGTTTGAGTTATTTGAACAAGATAACCCACTTAAAAACGTATTCGTTGTAAAAGCAAAAGAACCAACAGATACAGCAACAATCGCGAAGAAAGTTGAAAAAATGCAGTTTGTCAGTAATGTTCAGTACGGAAAAGGGCAAGTTGAACGATTATTTGATACTGTAAAAACTGGTCGTAACATTGGGATTGCGTTAATTGCTGGTCTTTTATTCACAGCGATGTTCTTAATCTCTAATACAATTAAAATTACAATTTATGCTCGTAGTACAGAAATTGAAATTATGAAACTTGTTGGTGCAACAAACTGGTTTATTCGTTGGCCATTCTTGCTAGAGGGATTATTCTTAGGAGTATTAGGATCAATTATTCCAATTGGCCTAATTCTAGTTACGTATAATTCGTTGCAAGGTGTGTTTAACGAAAAACTTGGCGGAACAATTTTCGAGCTTCTACCATACAGTCCTTTCGTATTCCAATTAGCTGGTTTACTAGTTTTAATCGGTGCTTTAATCGGTATGTGGGGAAGTGTAATGTCAATTCGTCGCTTCTTAAAAGTATAAAAAGTTGCAAACATAATTCGTACAAGCTTATCATATAGTAGAAATAGGTAAAGGCATCACACACTGTGTGATGCCTTTTGCTACACCACCTGTGTGTTTTGGAAAGGGGAATTCCGCATTGAAACGTAGAGTTGCAATTATTGGAATGGTTGTTGCATTTTTAATTGGTGCTGGCGGAATGTTTGCAGGCATGTCTGTATTTGGGGTTACCCCAGCAGAAGTAACGCAAACAATTTCGAGTGGGAATGCTAGCACTGCGCAAGGGAATTTGGCAAAAATTAATGAGGCGTATGCACTAATTGATTCACGTTATGTGGAAGACGTGAAAGATGAAAAGTTAGTTGAAGGTGCAATACAAGGTATGTTGTCTACGCTGAAGGACCCTTATTCCACGTATATGGATAAAGAAACAGCCAAACAGTTTAGTGAATCGCTTGATCCTGAATTAGAGGGGATTGGGGCTGAGGTGAACAAGACGGACGATAAGCTTATTATCGTATCGCCAATTAAAGGTTCACCAGCAGAAAAGATAGGAATTAAACCGAATGACCAAATTTTATCTGTAGATGGAAACAGTGTGAAAGACTTATCACGTGAAGAAGCGGTATTAAAAATTCGTGGTAAAAAGGGAACGACTGTCGCAATTGAAATTAAACGTGCGGGAGTAACTGATCCGATTGTATTTAAAATTAAGCGTGAAAAGATTCCAATCTTTACAGTGTTTAGTTCTGTGAAGCAAGAGAGTGGAAAAGATATCGGTTATATGCAAATCACTTCTTTTGCTGAGAATACAGCGAAGGAATTTAAGGATCAGTTAAAAGAGTTAGAGAAGAAAAATATAAAAGGCTTAGTTATTGACGTGCGTGGTAATCCTGGTGGCTATTTAAATAGTGTAGAAGATATACTAGGGGAAATTATGACGAATAAAAAGCCAATGCTACAAGTAGAGCAGCGAAATGGTGAGAAGAAGAAATTCTCTACGGAACTGAAAGAGAGAAAACCATATCCAATTTCAGTATTAATTGATAATGGAAGTGCTTCTGCTTCAGAGATTTTAGCGGGTGCGCTGAAAGAAGGGGAAGGATACGATTTAATTGGTGAAAAAACATTTGGTAAAGGTACTGTCCAGCAAGCTGTTCCATTTAAAGACGGCAGCAACATTAAATTAACGATGTTTAAATGGTTAACACCGGATGGGAACTGGATTCATAAAAAAGGAATCGCACCAACAGTAGAAGTGAAGCAACCAAATTATTATCATGCGACACCAATTCAAATTGAAAAAACACTTTCATACAATTCAAATGATGTACAAGTAAAACATGCTCAAGAAATGCTTAAGAGCTTAGGGTATGTACCAGGTCGTGAAGATGGATACTTTAGTAAAGAGACAGAATCGGCGCTGAAAGCATTCCAAAATGCGAATGAGATGGAAGCGACAGGACAGCTTGATAAAAAGACAGCTGAAGCGATTCAAACTAAAATTATCGAAAAAATCCGTTCTGGAGAAAATGATTTACAATTACAGTCAGCATTAAAGTTAATGGCAAAATAAGAAGAAATACAGGCAGTTTGCTGCCTGTATTTTTTTGTGTTAAACAAACGTTTGTTTAGTTGTGATAATATAAAAAGAAAGAATGATATAAATGGTGGTGAATGAGTTCGTGGAGGCGTGGATTTTTGAAATAATGCGGGCAGTTGGACGTTTTTTCTTACACCCTGCTGTCTATATATTTGTAATAAGTAGTATCTTCGTTGGATACTTACGTATGTTAAGAGAACGAAAAGATTTTTCTTTTAAAGTTTATGATATTTGGTTTGAACTGCGAACCTCTCTATTTGCAGGGATTGGATACGGATTAGTAGTATCTATTATTACGATTGGGCTTGGACTTGTTGTTTCTAAAGCAAGCTTATGGGCCATTTTAATTTGGACATTACTATTTGGATTAACGGCTATGTATCGATATTTATCGGCAGCTTATACATTTAGCATTGCGATTGTATGTGTTCTATTATCTTCTAAGCTACCAGTTTCCTTCTTACAGCTTCGAGAAGGTGAAGAGAGTACCATTGTATCCCTTGCTATTTTACTAGGCGTTATGCTTATTGTAGAAGGCTTATTGATTTCTAAAAACGCGGTAGGATACTCTACACCGAAGATTAGGAAGGGGAAGCGTGGATTAAAGATTGGTTTACACGACTCAAAGCGTTTATGGATCGTTCCTATTTTTATTCTTGTACCGGGTGATGCGGTAACGCAGTTTATTTCATGGTGGCCTGTCGTTTCAATAGGTTCAAATACATATTCTCTATTCCTCGTTCCATTTTTAATTGGGTTTATGAGAAAGATTAAAAGTTATGAGCCGACGGAAGCTTTATTATTTACAGGAAGACGTGTTTATGGATTAGCAGGACTTGTGCTCGTTTTAGGAATCGCAAGTTACTGGTGGCACGTACTTGCAATTATCGCGATGGGAGTCGCGATGCTTGGGCGTTTCACAATTTCGATGCAAGAGAAAATTGCCGATGAAACAAGACCAGCGTATTTTGCTGCACGCAATGATGGGCTCATTGTACTAGATACAATTCCAAATACAATTGGAACAGAGCTGAAATTACTGCCTGGAGAAATTATTACGAAAGTAAATGGAGTCATTCCAAAAAGCGCTGAGGAATTTTATGATGCGCTTCAAACGAAGACGACAGGAGCATTTTGTAAATTAGAAGTATTAGATACAAATGGTGAGCTTCGTCTTGCACAAACTGCATTATATGCTGGTGGACATCACGAATTAGGTATTGTATTCGTTGAACAGGAGCATGAGTGGGATTCAGAAGCGATGTAATAGAAGGAATGGTATCACCTTGTGGTGGTACCTTTTTTTGTTTTTTGGGGGGAGGGTAGTTAGTAAATGAAATTTATATCGGCGATTTTGCAAATATATCAGCGTAACTCGAAATATATCGGCGATTATTCGAATATATCGACTTTCCGGCCAAAAACGACAGCTATCGCAAAGCTTATTTTCAGTTTCATAGACGGATAACTTGAATAATTATTTGATAATGGTTATCATTTAGGGAGTCTTTTTAATTTTGGAAAATGGAGGTAAGATATGCTGCGTAAATTTTTCTCGTACTATAAACCGTATAAAGGTTTATTTATACTCGACTTTTCTTGTGCGGTTGTCGCAGGATTATTAGAACTCGGCTTCCCGCTTATCGTAAATCAATTTATTGATAAGTTATTGCCAGGGCAAAACTGGACGCTTATTTTATGGGCTTGTTTCGGTTTACTCGCAGTTTATATGTTAAATGCAGGCTTACAATATGTCGTTACATATTGGGGACATATGCTTGGTGTTAACATTGAAACAGATATGAGGCAGAAATTATTTGATCATATTCAAAAGCTATCATTCAGATTTTTTGATAATAATAAAACAGGTCATTTAATTTCGCGCCTTACAAACGATTTAATGGAAATTGGGGAAATTGCTCACCATGGACCAGAAGATTTATTTATCGCCGTAATGACTTTAGTTGGGGCATTCTCATTTATGATGATGATCAACTGGAAGTTAGCGTTATTAACGTTCTTCGTCATTCCATTCCTATTATGGTTAGCACTTTACTTCAATAAAAAAATGACAGGTACATTTAGACGTTTATTCTCAGACGTTGCTGATTTCAATGCATGTATTGAGAACAACGTTGGTGGTATTCGCGTTGTACAAGCATTCGGAAATGAAAAGTTTGAGAAAGAGCAATTCGCTGTGAACAACGCTCGTTTCCGTACAACGAAATTAATGGCGTATAAAATTATGGCTTTAAATTCATCGATTAGTTATATGCTCATGCGTCTCGTAACGCTCTTCGTATTAATATGCGGTACATGGTTTGTTCTGCAAGGAGAATTAACATACGGTGGATTTATCGGATTCGTTCTATTAACGAATATTTTCTTCCGTCCAATTGAAAAAATTAACGCGGTAATCGAAAGCTATCCGAAAGGAATCGCTGGTTTTAAAAGGTATGTAGAGCTTCTTGAAACAGAGCCTGACATTGTAGACTCTAAAGATGCAATGGAAGTTAAACAGGTACATGGTGATATTCAATATAACAACATTACGTTCGGATATGAAAATAAAGAACCGATTTTAAATGATATTAGTTTGAACATACATGCAGGTGAAACGGTTGCGTTCGTTGGACCATCAGGAGCAGGGAAAACGACGTTATGTAGCCTATTACCACGTTTTTATGAGCAATCATCTGGATCAATTCAAATTGATGGTATTGATACGAAAGATATGACATTATCTTCACTTCGTAAGCAAATTGGAATTGTGCAGCAAGATGTGTTCTTATTCTCAGGAACAATTCGTGAAAATATTGCTTACGGGAACTTAAAGGCGTCAGAAGCTGAAATTTGGCAGGCAGTAAAACGTGCGCAGTTAGAAGACTTAATTTACTCACAACCAGACGGTTTAGATACTGTTATCGGTGAGCGTGGTGTAAAACTTTCTGGTGGACAGAAGCAGCGTCTAGCAATTGCTCGTATGTTCTTGAAAAACCCGCCAATTTTAATACTAGATGAAGCTACTTCCGCACTAGATACTGAGACGGAACTTGCAATTCAAAAATCACTTGCTGAATTAGCAGCTGGTCGTACAACGTTAGTTATCGCTCACAGACTTGCAACGATTAAAAATGCAGATCGAATCGTCGTTGTAAATAAAGACGGTATTGCAGAACAAGGTTCACATGATGAATTAATTGAGCGTGGCGGAGGATACAGTAGGTTATACGAAGCTCAGTTTAGTTCGTAAATATAATTTGTACTGAATTAGTGCACCATAAGTAGGTAAAAATCTCATATGGGAGGAAATAAAGTATGATTGTAACAACAACGTCTACAATTCAAGGAAAAGAAATTATTGAGTATATCGATATCGTCAATGGAGAAGCGATTATGGGCGCGAATATCGTTCGTGACCTCTTCGCTTCTGTCCGTGACGTTGTCGGCGGTCGTGCGGGTGCTTATGAAAGTAAATTAAAAGAAGCGCGCGACATTGCAATGGAAGAGATGAAAACTTTCGCAAGACAAAAAAATGCAAATGCAATTGTTGGTATCGACGTGGATTACGAGGTAGTTCGCGAAGGAATGCTAATGGTTGCTGTGAGCGGGACTGCTGTCCGTATCTAAAATGAAAAGCCGTGCTGATGCACGGCTTTTTGTATTCTATGTCGAAGATTCAATATTTCTTGGGAAATGTGGAATGCCCCGTCGATATATAGGGAAGACATTAGAGTGCTTCTTTACATTTTTGAATTTGAGTTAATAATTTTGCGTATTCTTGTTCGAGAGATGTGATGTCATCGTGATGATTTGGAATGGAAATCCGGCCGATGACTTCTGTTAATTTTGTTTGTAATCGTAACAATTCTTGCTCAGTAACGTTTACAGAATCTCCGGTGGTTCTTTTTGTGTATTGCTCGTAATTACCGTGGAATACTCTTGGTTCACTCTCATCTACTTGTAGAATATGGTCTGCAACAGAGCGAATAAAGGCACGGTCATGGCTAATGAAAAGTATTGTGCCAGGATATTCTTGTAACATGGTTTCTAATTCTTCTTGCGTTGCTAAGTCTAAATAGTTTGTCAAACTTATTTCTATTTGCTATTTTTGAATTCGCTATTATAAATTTGTGCTTTTGCCAGCGCCTCAGCATCGTTTTTGATTTCATCTAATCCATTCGCATCCCCAATGATATATCCTTCAAATGATGAACCAACAAAATCGAAGATGTATTGAAACTGAGCAATAAGCGGCAATGCCTTCAGTTTTGGATTGTCTCCGCCAACGATGACAACATACATCTTTTTATCTTTCATTTTCTCTTTGAAATGAAGAGATGTATCGCGCAAGCTTTGTGACCAGCGATCAACAAAGTTTTTCATATGTCCACTCATTCCGTACCAATATAATGGTGTAGCAAAGATAATTGTGTCGTGCTCTAACATGCGTTTGGTTAACTGCTCGTAGTCATCATTTACAGGTTGGAATCCTTCTGCATCATGACGCTTATCTGTAATAGGATAGACTGTGTGATCACGTAAATAAATTTGTTCTGTTTCAATTCCATCAATCATCATATGTGTTAAAGCTTCCGTATTTCCGTTTTGTCTTGAACTGCCATGTATAACAAACATGTAATCATCCCTTTTCTTTTGCTTGTTTTAGGAGTGAAACGTGTTTTTGCAAATTCGTTTGGATGTTGGAAAGTAATGTGATTTGCTTTGTTACTTCATTGAGTTTATCTTCGTAAAGCGTAAGGATACTGCTGCACGGATTGTCGTACAGGTGCGGTTCAATTTCAAGGCAGCGCAGCATCCTTGCTGTCTCTTCTAAATTTAAGCCAATTTGCAAGTACATTTGAATAAGCTCCACTTTTTCGACGGCACTTTCATCAAAATCACGGTAGCCATTTGCGAGGCGCTTAGAAGGGAGTAATCCCTTTTCTTCGTAATGTCTTAGTGATCTTTCACTAACGCCAGTTTCTTTTGATAATTCTCCAATTCGCAATGTGTTTCACTCCTTTTACATGTATTGTAAACCTTCACACTAATGTGAAGGTCAACTCTGTTTTTTCGCAAAAGAATTTACATAATTTAAGAACACTTGAATGGCTTTAGATGGAATGAAATATTTGCCGCGAACGATAGAGAACGGACGGATTAGTTGTTCATTTGGAACTTCGACGTGGAATAGTTCTTTTGCTAGTAGCTCTTTCCGTACAGTCCAATCAGAAAGTATAGCGATGCCAAGACCGGCGGCGACGGCTTCCTTCACACTTTGAATACTGCTAAATGTAAAGAATCGCTTCATTTTTAAATGGTGTTGATGAATAAATCGATCGCTATAAGCACGTGTACCAGAACCACTTTCTCTTAATACCCATACTTGGTCTTGGAGTGTGCTTTCATTTATTTCCTTTGTGCGGAGCAATGGATGATTTGGCGGAACGACGAGCTTCATTTCATCTTGCATAAATGTTTCAACGTTAACATCAGCGTATACGACTTGCCCTTCCACTAAGCCGATATCAATTTGATTAGAGCGAAGACTTTGCAAAACTTCTTCTGTATTTGAGATAAAGGTATGCACTTCGACGCGTGGATTTTCATTCGCATAGTTAGCGAGTATTTTTGGAAGTAAGTATTCGCCAATTGTAAAACTAGCACCGATGCGAAGTGTTCCTGTTACAACGTTATGTAGTTCATTAATCTCTTGCTTAGCATCTTCGTAAAGAGAGAGCATTTGCTTTGCATGTATATATAATATATTTCCAGCTTCCGTGACTTGGACATGTTTCGGAGATCGCTGAATGAGTGTAGTTCCAAATTCGTTTTCTAAGTTGCGTATATGCATACTTACGCCAGGCTGTGAAAGATTTAATAATTCCGCTGCACGAGAGAAGTGTTTCTGTTCAACGACAGTAACAAAAATTTTTAAAATGTCTACGTTCATATAATGGGCTCCTTTCTTTTTCTATCATCTTATCATAAGTATTTCTGATGATAGAGATTTGGTATTGGTATTAAACTTATTATAGAAACTCTCTTATAATGTAAGTAGAAAGAACATGCATGTTCCAATACGATTATTGGAGTGGTTCAAAATGGAACAAACACTTGTTATACAAAAGAAGAAGCGTTTTGGATTTTCGCAAGGAATTGGGATTACATTATTAATCGCAATTGCCGCGAAATATTTAGCAGAGCTTCCATTTTTAAATATTATGGGACAATTAGTAATTGCTATTCTAATTGGGATGGTTTGGCGCGCTGCAATTGGAGTTCCTCACGATGCGATAGCAGGAACGAACTTTGCGAGTAAGAAGTTGCTGCGCTTTGGGATCATCTTACTTGGAATGCGATTAAATCTTGTTGATATTGCGAAGGCGGGACCGAAAGTATTGGTCATCGCGGCGGTTGTTATTACATTTACTATTTTTGTTGTATACGGACTAACGAAAGTATTTAAAGTAGAAAAGAAACTTGGGATTTTAACGGCATGCGGTACGGCAATTTGCGGCGCAGCCGCGGTCGTGGCAATTGCACCGCAAGTGAAAGCGAAGGATGATGAAACAGCAGTTGGGGCAGCAATCATCGCGATTTTAGGTACCATATTTACGCTTATTTATACGTTATTATATCCAGTGCTTGGTTTATCTCCGTACGGTTATGGTGTATTCTCAGGTGCGACGCTTCATGAAATCGCTCATGTCATCGCAGCTGCGGCGCCAGGAGGAAGCACGGCTGTAGATATCGCAGTTATCGTGAAACTAACGCGCGTTGCAATGCTTGTACCAGTAGCGATTTTAATCGGATTATGGTTTGGTAAGAGTGAAGGTAGCGAGGAAAAAAGATCATGGCGCGACCTTCCAATTCCTTGGTTCATCTTCGGGTTTTTAGCAATGAGTGCAGTGCATTCGCTTGGGATTATTCCAGAAGTTGTTGCGGGATACATTGTTGTCATTGCTTATATGCTAATCGCAATGGCGATGGCAGGGCTCGGTTTAAATGTAGAGTTTAAAACTTTCCGTAAATTAGGAAGTAAAGCATTCGTGGCAGGGCTGATTGGCTCGGTTTGCTTATCGGTTCTTGGATACGTTCTTGTATGGGGATTAGGATTTATATAAGTAGGACGAAGAAGCTGTTCCAAAAGATATTTTGGGGCAGCTTCTTTCTTATGCTTATGGTGCTACTGATGTCGATATATTTGGGAAATCGCCGATATAAATGGAGTTGCGCTGATATATTTGCAAAATCGCCGATATATTTTAAGTTGCGCTGATATAAATTGAATTACTCTTGTACTTTGTTAGAGAAGATATGCAGTGAAATGTTTTTCTAAAATTTGTAAAGATATCTTTAATTATAACTGGAAAATATTTATAATTTAAGTAAAGATATCTTTACTTTTGAAGGTGGATCCTATGGGTGTGAAAAATAAAATAAAAGAGTTACGAAAGCAAAATCATATAACGCAAGTTGAAATGGCAAAGGCGATGCAGGTGACGCGGCAGACAATTGTGGCGATTGAAAATCATCATTATAACCCGAGCCTAGAGCTATCCTTAAAAATCGCCAAATATTTTGGATTGAAGATGGAGGAAATATTTACGCTGGAGTAAGGGGAAAGAAAATAAATGATAAGCTTGAGAGATTTCAATTAGATTAAACGTTTAAATATATAAGGATTGGTTTTGGTTTATTAATTAGTACGGCATCAACGAGCGTGTTAGCAACAAGGAATAATAGATAGAAAAAGGGGAACTGGGATGGGATTATCGGTGTTATGTGTCGCTACAGCTATATTTGCGCTTCTTTGGGGAATGCAAAATTTTTCTCGTAATCCAGTGCCGAGTATTTGTATTATGATTGGTACTGTAGGTTTATCGTATTATTTATTATTATTAGCCCATTATCATAAAACGGCAACGAGTGTTGTTGTTGGAGCACTTATTTTATTTTGTGGGCGCGCCATACAAAAGGGGTTATTTCCATAAAAGCTGTTTATACACTTTGTATAAACAGCTTTTTGTATTTTTTTTACAAAATACTTGAAAGTTACGTAACGTCATCTTCTATAATGAGGGGGAAGAGGTGATGGTAGTGATTTCAATACAGGAATTGACGAGAGAAACAGGGGTTACAGTACGTACACTACGTTATTATGATCAAATAGATTTATTAAAGCCGAGCGGAAAAACAGAGGGTGGGCATCGGTTATATAGTGAAGCTGACGTTATTCGTTTGCAACAAATTTTATTTTTAAAAGAAATGGGATTTTCATTAAAAGAAGTTGCGAATATGTTAGTAAAAGGTGAGCTGGATTTGAAAAAATCACTTGAAAACCAACTTCGATTTGTACAAGAAGAGCAAAAGAAGTTCAATCGAATGGAGCGTGTTTTACAAGCGGTTGTTTATTCGGTAGATGTAGAGGGAGAACTTGATTGGAAAGTTATGTTTGAACTTATTCAGCTTTCAAAACAGTCTCCTCGTATACGTGAAATATTTCAAAATGAAGTATTTTCAAAGGAAGAACAAAAGTTGCTTCATAATTTGCCAAATATGAGTGAGGAAGATCCGAATGTTTTAGAATGGGTAGATTTATTAAAGCAATTACGTATTTTTATGAAAGAGGGTAAAGAAGCCGCTAATGATGAGGTACAAAGGGTAATGAAGAGATTAATGCAGAAGTGTTTAGAAATGGCTAATGGTGACGAAGCGTTTTTAGATAAGTTATGGGAGGTTAGAAAATCAAAGGAAGATTCACAGAAAATGAGCATGTATCCAATTGAAGAAGAGTTTTTATTATATATGGATGAAGCTTTTCGTATTTATGATGAAAGGGAGAAGGATAAATGAGCATACTCGCAGAATATCGTTGGTATTTTTTAATTGGAGCAGAGATTGTATTTTGGTTATCGGCTATCGGTTTCTTTTTACTCCGTTACGGATTCCGTTTGAAGAAGGCGAGCTTTATTATGGGGATTGTACTCCTCGTAAATGAAGTGTTTATTTTAACATTAGGGGCAGTGGACTATTATCAAACAGGAAAGTTCTCTAATTTTCAAATCATTACTGTAATTATTTTACTGTATGCAGTTTTCTACGGGAAAAAGGATTTGAAGAAGCTTGATATATTTGCGCAAAAGCTAGTTGCGAAATGGCGTAATGAACCGGCGCCTATTATTGAAGAACAGGTAGAATTAACAGGTATGGCCTATGCAAAGCAGGAAATAAAAAATTGGGTATTACATCTTGTTTTATTCGTTGGTGTGCACATATTCTTTTTCTTCGCGTATGGATTTATTCCATTTGAACAATGGGGTAATTGGTTAGAATCGGGAATCGTTTTAAATAAAGCTGCAAGTCGCGTGAGCCAAGTGTGGGCAATTATATTTTTAGTTGATACAGCGATTTCATTTTCATATGTGGTTTTTCCGAAGAAGGAGAAAGGAAAAGAAAAGCTACTTTCATAGTTGAAAGTAGCTTTTGGGTATACAAATAATTTTTATAGGAGAGGATGACAATAGAAAAAAGAACCAGCTTTATATGTCTATTTCTCTTTAGTTTAGTAGCATGCTCACCATCTAACACTACAATTGATAAGAAGAACGATGTCATTGTAAAGGGAACCAGGATTTCCAATCTAGATAAATTTGAAAATTTCGTTTTGAATGTCGAACAAAGGGAAGTTGATAAAATAAGAATTGTACAGTATACCCTTGAAGGGGACCCGATTTTTCAAACGTTAGAGTATAGTGGGAACGATATATTTTATGTGTCAGATAATAGAAAAGACAAATTTGCTGGGAAGGATAAAGGGTTACATAAAGATAGTTGTAAAAGTATTGTTAAAGAGCAGCGCGAATCAGAAAGTACTTATCGGTTAATAGATTGTATGAATGAAGCTGGGCGCAATGGATATGACTTAGTATATGTACCTGAAAAATAGAATTAGTAGAGGAAGGAAGTATTTACTCCTTCCTTTTTCTATGTGTATATTGTCGAAAACTTTACCGAATATCTGTTCGTTTTTTTAGGTTTTTTATAGGCATTCGTGGTAAAATAATAATACAGATTTTTATGAGGAGGTCGGATTTTACTTGGAACATCAATTTGAAATTATATCAGCGTATTCCCCGCAAGGTGATCAGCCGGTAGCTATAGAGAAGCTTGTAGAGGGAATTAATAGTGGAAAGAAAAAGCAAGTGTTGCTTGGAGCGACAGGAACGGGTAAGACATTTACGATTTCAAATGTCATTAAAGAAGTGCAAAAGCCAACACTTGTTATGGCTCACAATAAAACGTTAGCAGGACAGTTATATAGTGAGTTGAAAGACTTTTTCCCGAATAATGCAGTTGAGTATTTTGTTAGTTATTACGATTATTATCAGCCGGAAGCGTATGTACCACAAACAGATACGTTTATTGAAAAGGACGCGCAGATTAATGATGAAATTGATAAATTGCGTCACTCGGCAACGTCTGCATTATTTGAACGGGACGATGTAATTATCGTTGCGAGTGTATCGTGTATATATGGTTTAGGTTCTCCTGAAGAATATCGCGAGTTAGTTGTATCACTTCGAGTTGGTATGGAGAAGGACCGCAATCAATTGCTTCGTGAACTTGTTGATGTACAGTATGGACGTAATGATATTGATTTCAAGCGTGGTACATTCCGTGTGCGCGGAGATGTAGTTGAAATCTTCCCAGCATCACTTGATGAGCATTGTATTCGAATTGAATTTTTCGGCGATGAAATTGATCGTATTCGTGAAGTAAATGCGTTAACAGGTGAAGTATTAGCAGAACGTGATCATGTAGCAATCTTCCCAGCATCTCACTTCGTTACACGTGAAGAGAAAATGAAGGTCGCTATTGAAAATATCGAAAAAGAATTAGAAGAGCGTTTAAAGGAATTAAATGATAACGGTAAGTTGCTAGAAGCACAGCGTATAGAGCAACGCACACGTTATGATTTAGAAATGATGCGCGAGATGGGCTTTTGTTCAGGTATTGAAAACTATTCCCGTCATTTAACACTTCGTCCAGCGGGTGCAACACCGTATACGTTATTGGACTATTTCCCGGAAGATTTCTTAATTGTTATGGATGAGTCGCACGTATCAGTGCCACAAGTAAGAGCGATGTATAACGGGGACCAAGCACGTAAGCAAGTACTTGTGGATCATGGATTCCGTCTGCCATCAGCTTTAGATAATAGACCGCTCATGTTTGATGAGTTTGAGGAGAAAACAAATCAAGTTATTTACGTTTCGGCGACTCCAGGACCGTACGAGTTAGAGCAGTCACCAGAAGTAATAGAACAAATTATTCGTCCAACAGGGCTTTTAGATCCACCAATCGATATACGACCTATTGAAGGGCAAATTGACGATTTATTAGGAGAGATTCAAGATCGTATTGCAAAAAATGAACGTGTATTAATTACGACTTTAACGAAGAAAATGTCAGAGGATTTAACGGACTACTTAAAAGATGTAGGAATTAAAGTGAACTATCTTCACTCTGAAATTAAAACGTTAGAACGTATTGAAATTATCCGCGATCTTCGCCTCGGTAAGTTTGATGTACTGGTCGGTATTAACTTATTACGAGAAGGATTAGATATTCCAGAAGTATCACTTGTAGCGATTTTAGATGCTGATAAGGAAGGGTTCTTACGTTCAGAGCGCTCATTAATTCAAACAATTGGTCGTGCCGCGCGTAATGAAAACGGCCGCGTTATTATGTACGCAGATCGTATAACAAGATCCATGGGAATTGCAATTGAAGAAACGCAGCGTCGTCGTACTATACAAGAAGCCTACAATAAAGAGCATGGTATTACGCCGAAAACGATTCAAAAAGGCGTACGTGATGTAATCCGTGCAACGACAACTGCTGAAGAGACAGAAACATACGAAGCAACTCCTGCTAAGAAAATGACGAAAAAAGAGCGTGAAAAGACAATTGCGAAGATGGAAGCAGAGATGAAAGAAGCAGCAAAAGCGTTAGACTTCGAGCGTGCAGCTGAACTAAGAGATTTACTATTAGAATTAAAAGCGGAAGGGTGAAAAGAGTGAGTAAGAGCAAGGATTTTATCGTTGTAAAAGGTGCTAGAGCACATAACTTAAAAAATATTGATGTAACCATTCCGAGAAATCAGCTTGTCGTTGTAACGGGATTGTCTGGTTCGGGGAAATCATCATTAGCATTTGATACGATTTATGCAGAAGGGCAGCGCAGATACGTAGAATCGTTATCTGCGTATGCGCGCCAGTTTTTAGGACAAATGGATAAGCCGGATGTAGATACGATTGAAGGATTGTCACCAGCGATTTCAATCGATCAAAAAACGACGAGTCGTAATCCACGTTCAACTGTCGGAACGGTAACGGAGATTTATGATTATTTACGTTTATTATTTGCGCGAATTGGTACGCCAATTTGTCCAAATCATGGGATTGAAATTACATCACAAACAGTAGAGCAGATGGTAGACCGTGTTCTTGAATATCCTGAACGTACGAAATTACAAGTGTTAGCTCCTATCGTTTCTGGGCGTAAAGGTGCACATGTGAAAGTACTTGAAGATATTAAGAAGCAAGGATATGTTCGTGTACGTGTTGATGGTGAAATGCTTGATGTGTCTGAAGAGATTACGTTAGATAAAAATAAGAAGCATTCTATTGAAGTTGTAATTGACCGTATTGTTGTAAAAGAAGGAATCGCAAGCCGTCTTGCTGATTCACTTGAAAGTGCATTAAAGCTTGGCGGAGGCCGAGTGTTAATCGATGTAATGGGAGAAGAGGAACTTCTATTTAGTGAACATCATGCTTGTCCGCATTGTGGTTTTTCAATCGGAGAATTAGAGCCGCGTATGTTCTCATTCAACAGTCCGTTTGGAGCATGTCCTTCTTGTGATGGACTTGGTTCAAAGCTAGAGGTAGATTTAGAGCTTGTTATCCCGAACTGGGATTTATCATTAAATGAACATGCGATTGCACCTTGGGAGCCGACAAGTTCACAATACTATCCACAACTTTTACAATCTGTATGTAATCACTACGGCGTTGATATGGATATGCCTGTGAAAGATATACCGAAAGATTTATTTGATAAAGTGTTGTACGGAAGCGGGGAAGAGAAGGTTTATTTCCGCTATGTAAATGAATTCGGTCAAGTAAAGGAAAATGAGATTTTATTTGAAGGTGTTATTCCAAACATTGAACGTCGTTATCGTGAAACGAGTTCTGATTACATTCGTGAGCAAATGGAAAAGTATATGGCAGAACAAGCTTGTCCGAAGTGTAAAGGCGGCCGCTTAAAGCCTGAAAGCTTAGCTGTTTTTGTTGGTGATAAAACGATTGCTGACGTAACGAAGTATTCAGTTCAAGAAGTACAAGAATTTTTCTCGAATGTAGAGCTAACGGAGAAGCAACAAAAAATAGCTCATTTAATTTTAAGAGAAATTCAGGAGCGCGTTGGATTCTTAGTGAACGTTGGTTTAGATTATTTAACGCTAAGTCGTGCGGCTGGTACGTTATCAGGTGGTGAGGCGCAGCGTATTCGCTTAGCGACGCAAATTGGTTCTCGTCTAACTGGCGTACTTTATATTCTTGATGAGCCTTCAATTGGTTTACACCAGCGCGATAACGATCGTCTTATTCGTACATTGCAAGAAATGCGCGATTTAGGTAATACATTAATCGTTGTTGAGCATGATGAAGATACGATGATGGCTGCTGATTATTTACTTGATATCGGACCAGGTGCAGGTATTCACGGTGGGCAAGTTGTATCGGCAGGGACACCAGCTGAAGTGATGCAAGATGATAATTCGTTAACAGGAAAATATTTAAGCGGTAAAGAGTTTATTCCAGTTCCACTTGAAAGACGTAAAGGTGACGGACGTAAAGTGGAGATTGTCGGCGCAAAAGAGAATAACTTAAAGAATGCAAAAATGTCATTCCCACTCGGTACGTTTGTAGCGGTAACAGGTGTATCTGGATCAGGTAAAAGTACGATGATTAATGAAGTACTATATAAATCGTTAGCGCAAAAGTTATATAAAGCGAAAGCGAAGCCAGGTACTCATAAAGAGATTAAAGGTCTTGAACATTTAGATAAAGTAATTGATATTGATCAATCGCCAATTGGTCGTACACCACGTTCTAATCCAGCGACGTACACAGGTGTATTCGATGATATTCGTGATGTGTTTGCACAAACGAACGAAGCTAAAGTGCGCGGATATCAAAAAGGACGTTTCAGCTTTAACGTAAAAGGTGGCCGTTGTGAAGCGTGCCGTGGTGATGGAATTATTAAAATCGAAATGCATTTCTTACCAGATGTGTATGTTCCGTGTGAAGTTTGTCACGGTAAACGATATAATCGTGAAACGTTAGAAGTGAAATATAAAGATAAGAATATTTCTGAAGTGTTAGGGATGACAATTGAAGATGGAGTAGAATTCTTCGCTAATATTCCTAAAATTAAGCGTAAACTTCAAACGCTTGTAGATGTTGGGCTTGGTTATATGAAATTAGGTCAACCAGCAACAACATTATCTGGTGGGGAAGCACAGCGTGTGAAATTAGCTTCTGAATTACACCGTCGTTCTACAGGTCGTACGTTATATATTTTAGATGAGCCAACGACTGGGTTGCATGCGCATGATATTGCACGTCTTCTAGAAGTGCTGCAACGTCTTGTTGAGAGTGGTGAGACGGTACTTGTAATTGAACATAATTTAGATGTGATTAAAACAGCTGATTATATTGTTGATCTTGGACCAGAAGGCGGGGACAAAGGTGGACAAATCGTCGCTTCGGGAACGCCAGAGCAAGTAGTAAAAGAAGAGCGCTCGTACACTGGTAAGTATTTAAAAGAGATTTTAAATCGTGATAAAGCAAGAATGAAAGAGAAAATAAAAGAAGTAGAGTTATCGCAATAAGTTTATTGATGAAAACCGAGTGGAAATGACGCTCGGTTTTTATTGTATAGGGGGAGAAGATGGAGTTTTTAGAGGTGTTAAGAAAGAAAAATATGAAGGTAAGAGAATTTCAAAGTTGGGGTGTATATTTTCGAAAGCGCTGGGAGGATCACTTTGCAAATCATTTAAGTGATAAAGAAAAAGAAGATATTTTTCTTCATGGAGATAGGTATGCATGTGGTTATCTATGGCACATATTTAGTTATGAGAAAAAGAAGTGTTTAGAGGGTAAAGAAGCGGAAAACGCGTTTCATAATGAAGTGAAAAAGGATTGCTACATTTTCTACCAACACTGTGATGAGGTACTGTTAATAAAGGATGCGAGTTTGTTACATATGGATGATATATTGTGTGAGACAGAAGATGCGTATAAAGGTGATATCTATATCGTAGATAAAGATTTCACTTGGGCCTTTGTAAAAACTCATGAACATAGGTGGTGTGGTCCTTATTTTGCGAGGAAGTGTTAGTAGGTATACAAGCATGAAAGATAGAATAAGTTGATATAAGTGTTTGTATCATACTTGCGTTTATTATCTATTAGCGTATGATGAAATATATATGTTTAAAAGGATGTGTAACGAAATGAGATGGATTGTATCACTTCTTGTAAATAGCGTTGTGTTAATCGCTGTATCGGGGCTTTTAAAAGGGATTGCACCAGATGCATTTTACGTAGCAAATATACAAACTGCAATTATTGCGAGTATTATATTGGCGGTTTTAAATGTGTTCGTAAAGCCGTTTTTAATTTTAATTACGCTACCAATTACTGTTGTAACTTTCGGCTTCTTCTTAATTGTTATTAATGCGATTACGTTAAAAATAGCAGATTCATTATTAGGAGATGCTTTTAATATATCAGGATTTGGTGTAGCGATTGTTGCGGCAATTTGTATTTCAATTTTTAATATGATTATTGAGAAGGCAATTGTGGAACCTCTATATGAAAAAAAGAGAAAATGACAAAAAGAAAAACATTTCATTATTCGTATGAAATGTTTTTTTCTATTTATTAGAAACCGTATTTCTTGTTTCCAGAAAAAAATGGTACAATATCCGGTAGAATGGAATTTTACATCAAACGAGACTGAACCCGCAGCGGAGTGGAGGTTTATACATATGCCAAAAGTAAGGACAAAAGATTTAATTGAACAATTTCAATTGGAGTTAATAAGTGGTGAGGAAGGAATTCATCGTCCGATTGATACAAGTGATTTATCACGACCTGGAATTGAAATGGCAGGATTCTTTACATATTATCCAGCTGATCGCGTGCAGCTTCTTGGAAAAACGGAGCTTACGTTCTTTGATACGTTAACAACAGAGCAAAAACAAGAGAGAATGAAAGCGCTTTGTACCGAGGAGACGCCATGTATTATTATAACTCGTAATCAAGATGTACCAGATGAGTTATTACAAGCATCACGTGAATCAGGCATGCCTTTATTACGTTCTTCTCAAACGACAACGAGATTATCAAGTCGTTTAACTAATTATTTAGAAGGTAAGCTAGCACCAACAACTGCTGTTCATGGTGTATTAGTAGATATTTACGGTGTTGGTGTTTTAATTACAGGTCAAAGTGGTGTTGGTAAAAGTGAGACAGCTCTTGAACTTGTGAAGCGTGGTCACCGCCTTGTTGCGGATGATAGTGTAGAAATTCGCCAAGAAGATGAAGACACATTAGTAGGAAGCTCACCAGATTTAATTGAGCATTTATTAGAAATTCGTGGTCTAGGTATCATTAACGTTATGACGTTATTCGGTGCAGGGGCAGTGCGAAATTATAAGCGTATTACACTTGTTATTAATCTTGAAATTTGGGATCAAAAGAAAAACTATGATCGCTTAGGTCTTGATGAAGAGAAGATGAAAATTATTGATACAGAACTTACGAAGATTACACTTCCAGTTCGTCCTGGTCGAAACTTGGCTGTTATTATTGAAGTAGCAGCGATGAACTTCCGTTTAAAGCGTATGGGAGTCAATGCAGCACAGCAGTTCTCAGAACGATTAATGAGTGCGATTGAGTTAGGGAATCAGGAGTAAACATTGGAGAGGGAGGTCATACATATGCTGTTAGGTTCTGTACCGCAGCTTGACCGCGTAGCTGTCCAACTTGGGCCGTTTCCTGTTTATTGGTACGGGATTATTATCGGTACAGGGGTGCTATTAGGTCTTTGGCTAGCAACTCGCGAGGGAGAAAGGCTAGGTATTCCAAAAGATACATTTGTTGACCTTGTATTAATTGCAGTACCGATCGCTATTCTATTTGCGAGAATGTACTATGTTATTTTTGAATGGGAATATTACGCGCAAAACCCGAGTCAAATTATTAATATTCGTCAAGGTGGCTTGGCGATTCATGGGGGTTTAATCGGAGCGGTTATTACAGGGATTCTTTTTGCAAAGCGACGCGGGGTTTCATTCTGGAAGTTGGCGGATATTGCTGCACCAAGTATTTTACTAGGACAAGCAATTGGCCGATGGGGAAACTTTATGAACCAAGAGGCGCATGGTGATGAAGTAACGAGACAGTTTTTAGAAGGTCTTCATTTACCAGATTTCATTATTAATCAAATGTATATTGAGGGTGTGTACTATCATCCGACGTTTTTATATGAATCATTATGGAATTTTGCAGGTGTAATTTTACTACTTGCATTAAGAAAAGTGAATTTACGCCGCGGGGAATTATTCTTCACATATTTAATTTGGTATTCAGTAGGACGCTTCTTCGTAGAAGGCTTACGTACAGATAGTTTAATGCTAGGACCACTTCGTATTGCACAAGTAATGTCAATTGGACTTGTTGTTATTTCTATTATTTTCATTATTGTGAGACGAAAAATGGGGCAAGCTGATAAAAGATATTCGGAAAATTAGAGAAAAGTAGCATCTTATTATAAGATGCTGCTTCTTTCATATTCAGGAAGGCGAAAGGACTAAGGCAATGAGAATAAATACAGTATTATTTGATTTAGATGGAACTTTAATTAATACAAACGAACTTATTATTTCTTCTTTTTTACATACTTTAAATACGTATTATCCAAATCAATATAAGCGTGAAGATGTGTTGCCATTTATCGGTCCATCTTTGCATGATACTTTCAGTAAGATTGATGAAAGTAAGGTTGAAGAGATGATTACAAGTTATCGCGAATTTAACCATGATCATCATGATGAATTAGTAGAAGAATATGAAACTGTATATGAAACAGTTCGAGAGTTGAAGAAGCAGGGTTATAAAGTTGGTATTGTTACAACGAAAGCGAGACAAACCGTTGAGATGGGATTACAGTTGTCAAAGCTTGATGAATTTTTTGATGTTGTCGTGACAATTGATGATGTAGAGCATGTGAAACCACATCCAGAGCCACTTCAAAAAGCGCTTGAATTATTAGATGCAAAACCAGAAGAGGCATTGATGGTTGGAGATAATCATCATGATATTGTCGGTGGTCAAAATGCGGGGACGAAAACAGCTGCGGTTTCATGGACGTTGAAAGGTAGAGCGTATTTAGAAGCTTACAAGCCGGACTTTATGCTAGATAAAATGAGTGATTTGCTACCGATTTTGTCTAATATGAACCGTTCATAAAGGTCCAAGTAAGTTAGTAGAGGAGCGAGCTAAGTGCGACGGACAACGCGCTATCCTGTTTCAGGAGAAAATTCATTATGGAATGTGTATAAAACAGTGTCTTTTTGGAAGGTAATGAAAAACTTTATTATTATCCAAATTGCGCGTTACACGCCATTTTTATCTGTTAAGAATTGGTTGTACCGTACTTTTTTACGGATGAAAGTAGGAAAGAAAACATCATTTGCGCTTATGGTAATGCCGGATATTATGTTCCCGGAAAAGATAACTGTGGGAGAGAATTCGATTATTGGCTATAATACAACGCTTTTAGCGCATGAATATTTAATTCGTGAATATCGACTTGGGGAAATCGTCATTGGAAATGAAGTGATGATTGGAGCGAATGTAACAATATTACCAGGTGTGAAAATTGGAGACGGTGCGACTGTCTCAGCTGGCACACTTGTTCATAGAGATGTACCGAGCGGTGCTTTCGTAGGTGGAAATCCAATGCGTATTATTTATACGAAAGAGCAAATGACCGCAAGAGAAGGTTCATGGTGAAAATGTAACATTTCTCCTCTTTTTTTATGAATAAAAAGGAAATAATTGAGTATAATATACTGTTTTGTTTTTTACGGAATCGTTTATACTTATAGATAGAAGAATGTGTGAGCGAAGAAAACAAAAAACTGGAGGATATATGGGGAAAAATCAAAGGATATATAAGGAGAGCGGACAAGTTATCTCTTTTAATCAATTAGCGGACTTCTTTTATAAAAAAGGGATGAGAGCTTACAAAGGGCAAAAATTGCAAGATGCAATTAAATATTTTCGAAGAGCGGCACAAAGTGAGAAGGAGCCGTTTATTTTATGTCAATTAGCAACAGTATTATCTGAGGCTGGTGAATATCAAGAGTCGAACCAAATCTTCTTAAAGTTAGTTAGATCTAATCCAGAACTTGAACAGTGCTATTATTTTATTGCAAATAATTATGCATATATGGGGTTATTTCAACAGGCGAAGAAATATGCGGATCGTTATTTAGAAGTTGCAAAAGAGAAGGAATTCGTAGAAGATACATTAGAACTTCTTGAGATTATGGAAGAAGAAGCAATGGGTGCGGAAGAGATTGAAGATGAAGATGATTTAATTGTTATGCAGGAAGAAGCGAATCGTTATATTCGTAATGGACAATTGGAAGAAGCAATTGCTACATTAGAAATTGTTACGAAAGATTATCCGGAATTTTGGTCAGGTCATAATAATTTAGCCATTGCACATTTTCAATCGGGTAATGTAGACAAAGCACTGAAGTTAACAGAAATGATTTTAGAGAAAAACCCTGGTAATATACATGCGCTTTGTAATACGCTTATTTTTCTATATTCAATTGGAGAGCATAAACAAGTAGAAGCGTTAGCGGGACAGTTAGTTTCGGTATATCCGATTTCATTTGAACATCGTTTGAAACTGGGAACTACACTTGCAACAATTGGTTATTTCGAGCATGCATATAAATGGTTCAAACTATTAAAGCGTCAAGGATACGAAGGAGACGTTAGTTTTTATTATTGGTTTGCATATTCTGCGTATATGGTGAAAGATCAGCAACTAGCTGAAAAAATGTGGCAACATGTCGTGGAATTGCATCCTGATAAAAAGGGAAAAGAACCGTGGAATGCGCTGAATTTAGCAGATGAAGGACAAAACGTGTTATTTGAAGAATTACGAAAATCATTTCAGCAAAGTGCGACGCTAGAAGAACAAATGCTAGCTTTATATTTAATGAATGAATTGTCAACGCCGGAGAAGGTTGGATTCTTCTTTGATATAACGCAAGCGAAGAACGGTGTTCCCATCGTATCGCAACTTGCAAAGTACTTCTTTTTACTTAATAGTCATAAGAGTATTCCAGCTGATTTACAACAATTTGAGCAGTGCGCGAGAATCGCGGATGCCTTATACAATTATACGAAAAAAGATGATGAATTAATTGAAGAGTGTTTACACTTTTGGTTTTGTACGTTCATACGTTTATATACATCTGGAGACATATTTACAAATGTGTACGGCTGGTCAGCTGCGATTGAATACATTGTACGCGGCGAACAAGGAAATAAAATGACACAGTCGGAGCTTGGAGATGTATATAATGTATCTGTAGCGACTGTCCGAAAGTATGTGCAAGCTGTTAAGCGTACGCACACATAAGATAAGCAAATCATTGGGAAAAAAATGATGCTAACAGTATAATGAGGGTAACTTAATTGTGTAGGAATGGATAGGAGTGAATAGTGTGTCAGAAGAAAAAATTTATGATGTCGTTATTATTGGTGCAGGACCAGCTGGTATGACAGCTGCAGTATATACATCTCGTGCAAATTTAAGCACATTAATGCTTGAGCGTGGTATTCCAGGTGGCCAAATGGCAAACACGGAAGATGTAGAAAACTACCCAGGTTATGAGTCTATTTTAGGACCAGACTTATCAAATAAAATGTTCGAGCATGCGAAGAAATTTGGTGCTGAATATGCATACGGTGATGTGAAAGAAGTCATCGATGGTAAAGAATACAAAACAATTATTGCTGGTAAAAAAGAATATAAAGCACGTGCAATTATCGTTGCAAGCGGTGCAGAGTATAAAAAAATTGGTGTACCGGGTGAAACAGAACTTGGGGGCCGTGGTGTATCATATTGTGCAGTATGTGATGGGGCATTCTTTAAAGGAAAAGAACTTATCGTAATTGGCGGCGGAGATTCTGCTGTTGAAGAGGGTGTGTTCTTAACACGCTTCGCATCAAAAGTAACGATCGTTCACCGTCGTGACACGCTTCGTGCACAGAAAATTTTACAAGACCGTGCTTTCCAAAACGAAAAAGTAGATTTCATTTGGAACCACACTATAAAAGAAATCAACGAAGCAAGTGGTAAAGTAGGAAGTGTAACACTTGTAGACGTAAACAGTGGAGAAGAGAAAGAAGTCAAGACTGACGGCGTATTCGTATACATCGGTATGTTACCATTATCAAAACCATTTATTGAACTAGGTATTACAAATGAAAATGGTTACCTTGAAACGAACGAACGTATGGAAACGAAAATCCCTGGTATTTTCGCAGCTGGTGATGTTCGTGAAAAAATGCTTCGTCAAATTGTAACTGCAACAGGTGACGGTAGTATTGCAGCACAAAGTGCACAACATTATGTAGAAGAATTATTAGAGGAATTAAAAACTGTATCAGAAAAATAAGGGATAACATACCTTGTGAGAAGAAAGCTACCGACAGGAGCTTTCTTCTTTTTTTGTGTGAAAATGTCAAAGTATTGTCAAAAAATATAAGGATTATAAGCTTTCTTATTGATATACTGGACTTTACGGAAAAAATCACTATAAGAAATGAGGAATTTATTCAGTATGGAATGGCGTAATATATATCGTGGATTTTGTATGGGCGTTAGTGATTTAATTCCTGGTGTGAGCGGCGGTACAATCGCTGTTGTGTTAGGGATTTATGAACAATTGCTTGCGGCAATTAGTGGATTCTTTAGTCGTGAATGGAAAAAACATTTAGGGTTTTTAATTCCACTTGCAGCTGGTGTGGCAGCAGCGTTTTTAACGTTAAGTCATGTTATTAAATATTTACTTGCAAATCATTATGAACCGACTCAATTTTTCTTCCTCGGTTTAATTATTAGTATATTACCGATGTTAATGAGAGAAGCTGATGCAAAGTCGTCGTTTAAAGGTAAGCACATTGTTTTATTAATAGTTGCAGCAATTCTTGTTGCGATCACAGCTTTCTTTAAACCAGATAAGGCAGCAGATCCAATTACGACGTTAACAATTTTAAATACAATTGGTTTATTTTTCGCAGGATGGATGGCTAGTATGGCTATGCTACTTCCTGGGATTAGTGGATCGTTTATTTTATTAATTATTGGTGTGTATCCAACAGCAATTAACGCTTTAACTACACTTAACTTACCTTTAATCGTGGTTATCGGTGCTGGTGTTATGGTTGGATTTGTTGTAAGTAGTAAAGGCATTAGTTTTTTATTAGATCGTTACAAAAGTATGACATTTGCGGCAATTATTGGACTAGTTATCGGTTCGATTGTAATTGTGTTCCCTGGTATTCCAACCGGCGGATTTTCAATTATAAGTTCAATTATTACCTTTATTTTAGGATTTGCGATTGTTACTTATTTCGGTAAGAAATAAGGGCTTTAATCCCCTTGGCGATAAAAATCGTTAAGGGGATTTTTCATGCTATTCATTAAAAGTCTAAGCATTTACATTGCTTGTTATGGAAAGCTTTTTTAAAATTGTTGAGTAGCGTATGCTTAGCGAAAGAGGACTGGCTCCTTCGTTGTAGCAAACTGTTTTTGATAGTATAATGAAAGAAGTATGCAGTGAGAAATTTTACTGCAAGTAGCTGAGGTGAAGAAACATGCAAAGAGTGACAAACTGTGTGTTAATTAGAGATAATGAAGTACTCTTACTCCAAAAACCTCGCCGAAATTGGTGGGTTGCACCAGGCGGGAAAATGGAGCGTGGTGAGACTGTAAGAGATTCCGTTGTTCGCGAATATCGCGAAGAAACAGGTATTTATTTGAAAAACCCAGCGTTAAAGGGGGTCTTCACCTTTGTCATCCAAGAAGGTGATAAAGTTGTTTCTGAATGGATGATGTTCTCCTTTTTAGCGACAGATTTTGCAGGAGAAAACAAACTAGAGAGCGAAGAAGGCATCATTGGTTGGCATACATTTGATAAAATTGATGATTTAGCAATGGCGCCAGGAGATTATCACATTATTGATTATTTAATTAAAGGAAATGGCATAATCTACGGTACATTTGTATATACCCCAGATTTTGAGTTGCTTTCATATCGATTAGATCCGAGTTAAACCGTCAAGGAGAGGATACGATGACAGAGAATAATGATATAAAAATGGTAATTATTACAGGGATGTCTGGAGCTGGAAAAACAGTAGCTTTACAAAGTTTTGAAGATTTAGGATATTTTTGTGTAGATAATTTACCACCGATGTTATTGCCAAAGTTTATTGAGCTTATGGCGGATTCAAAAGGGAAAATGAATAAAGTGGCACTTGGTATTGATTTACGTGGCCGCGAGTTTTTCGAGCATTTATGGGGAGCACTTGATGATTTATCAGAACGTACATGGATTATTCCTCATATTTTATTTTTAGATGCGAAAGATAGTACGCTTGTAACTCGTTATAAAGAAACGAGACGTTCGCATCCACTTGCACCAACTGGTTTGCCGTTAAAGGGAATCGAAGCAGAGCGCAATTTATTAACAGATATGAAGGCACGAGCGAATATTGTGCTTGATACATCGGATTTAAAACCGAAAGAATTACGTGAAAAAATTGTTCACTTGTTCTCAACAGAAACTGAGCAAGCATTTCGTGTAAATGTTATGTCATTTGGATTTAAGTACGGTATTCCAATTGATGCAGATTTAGTATTTGATGTTCGTTTTTTACCAAATCCATATTACATTCCACATATGAAGCCATTAACAGGACTAGATGAAGAAGTTTCTTCCTATGTACTGAAATTTAATGAGACACATAAGTTTTTAGAGAAGTTGACGGATCTGATTACTTTCATGCTGCCTCATTATAAAAGAGAAGGCAAAAGTCAACTTGTAATTGCAATTGGATGTACAGGTGGACAGCATCGTTCTGTTACGCTTACAGAATACCTTGGGAAACATTTGAAACCAGAGTATAGTGTTCATGTATCTCATCGTGATGTGGAGAAGAGAAAGGGCCATTAAGGGATGAAAAAAGAGAGAAAGCCTAAAATTGTCATTATGGGAGGCGGGACTGGACTTTCTGTTTTATTAAGAGGATTAAAGCAATATCCTGTTGATATTACAGCAGTTGTTACAATCGCTGATGATGGTGGCAGTTCGGGTAGATTACGTGATGAGCTAGAAATTCCACCTCCAGGTGACATCCGTAACGTACTGGTTGCGTTATCGGATGTAGAGCCACTGGTGGAAGCTTTATTTCAGCACCGTTTCACAACAGGAGACGGACTGAAAGGTCATGCGTTAGGAAATCTATTGTTGGCAGGTATGACCTCGATTACAGGAGACTTTTTCCATGCAATTACGGAAACAAGTAAAGTATTAAATGTCAGAGGACGTGTATTACCAGCAGCGAATCAAAGTGCGGTACTTCATGCGGAACTTGAAGATGGGGAAATTGTAACAGGTGAATCAAAGATTCCTTATTACGGAAAGAAGATTAATCGTGTCTTTTTAACTCCAGAAGATGTAGAGCCATTGCATGAAACCTTGGCTGAGATTAAACGAGCTGATTTACTTGTTTTCGGCCCAGGAAGTTTGTATACGAGTATATTACCCAACTTAGTTGTTAACAAAATTGGGGACGCTGTTCTTGCTGCAAAAGCGAAGAAGGTATATGTATGTAACGTTATGACACAAGCGGGTGAAACGATGGGATATACTGCTTTTGATCATGTGCAGGCGTTACACGATCATTTAGGGCAACCATTTATTAATACTGCAATTGTAAATAACCGTGAGATTCCTTGTGAATTACGTAAGTTATACGAGGAAGAAATGTCTACACCAGTTGTAGTGGATGAAGAACGTTTTGCTGAAAATAATATTGATGTTATTCAAGAGGGATTAGCGAAGTATGATGATCGTGTTGTAAGGCATGATACGTTAAAGTTAGCTTCGATTTTATATTCATTGTTATAAATGTGCGTTGCCTCGTTTGAGGTGGCGCTCCTCATTCATATAGGACAAGAATTTTGTTCCATAATAATCGTATAAGGAGGTGTTGACTGTGTCATTTGCATCAGAAACAAAGAAAGAGTTGACGAATCTTGAAGTGAAAGAATGCTGTGAGAAAGCAGAATTATCGGCGTTACTTCGAATGAACGGATCGCTTTCTTTTTCAAACCGTCGCTTATCTATCGATATTCAAACGGAAAATGCGGCAATTGCAAGAAGGATTTATACGCTTTTGAAAAAAGGATATGACGTGACGGTAGAATTACTTGTTCGTAAAAAAATGCGATTGAAGAAAAATAATGTATATATCGTAAGGCTTGTTGAAAAGTCTCGCGAAATATTAGCCGATCTTCATATCGTTCGAGATGACTTTTCATTTATTCGAAATATATCACAAGAATTGATTGAGAAGAAGTGTTGTAAACGATCGTATTTACGCGGTGCATTTTTAGCAGGTGGTTCAGTAAATAACCCAGAAACATCATCTTATCATTTAGAGATCTTTTCGTTATATAAGGAACATAATGATGCTATATGTGAACTGATGAACGGATTTGATTTAAATAGTAAGACGTTGGAAAGAAGAAAAGGGTACATTACGTATTTGAAAGAAGCGGAGAAAATTACGGAATTTTTAAATATTATTGGTGCTCATAATGCACTTTTAAGGTTTGAAGATATTCGAATCGTACGTGATATGCGTAATTCCGTAAATCGTTTAGTGAACTGCGAAACAGCTAATTTAAATAAAACAATTGGTGCAGCGCTAAGGCAGATTGAAAATATCCGCTATATTGATGAGACGGTTGGTCTTGATATATTGCCAGATAAACTACAAGAGATTGCGCAACTACGAAGAGATTATCAAGATGTAACATTGAAAGAGTTAGGTGAGATGGTATCCGGGGGGAAAATTAGTAAATCGGGTATTAATCATCGTTTGCGTAAAATCGATGAAATTGCAGAGAAATTACGCGCGGGGGAAACGGTAGCAAAAAAATAAGAGGGTAAAGGGGAAATGGAGCTGTGGTTCAAAAACGAGTTCAGGTTTCATTAAAAAACGGTTTACAAGCACGTCCGGCTGCGTTGTTTGTACAAGAGGCAAATCGCTTTCATGCAGATATCTTCATTGAGAAAGATGGAAAGACAGTAAATGCAAAGAGCATAATGGGGATTATGAGCTTAGCAATTGGAACTGGAAGCATGATAACAATTACAACAGAAGGTTCAGATGCAGAAGAGGCTTTAGAAGCATTAGCTGCATATGTACAATAAAGAGCTATCGCGTATATGCGATAGTTTTTTTGTTTTGTTGTTTGTGCGGATTAGCGGGGAGGGGTATTTAGCTGGTTTGTCCTTGTCGGAGATTGTCGGTAAATCGATATGTTGTGTCGAACCGTTGATATATTAAAAAAATCGTTGATATAATTTGAGTTTTGTTCGATATAATTGAAAAATCGTTGATATATTTAGAGGGATACTGGATGGGGTATGTGAGCGGGGAACAATATATAAAAGAAGCGCCCAATTATAGGGCGCTTCCACTTTTAGTTATATCTAGCTCCAGCGGCTAGAATCTCCGGTTGTTTCGCCCCTTCATTCGAGGCAAAAAGCGCCTCGGAATCAGGGGCTCCATCGACCTGCGATTCTAAACGAGCCGCTTTCGCTTTTTAGTATTAACGATTTGTAAAGATCTTATCGATTAAACCGTATTCTAAAGCTTTTTCCGCTGTCATGAAGTTGTCGCGGTCTGTGTCGCGTTGTAGTACTTCAAGTGGTTGACCAGTGCGGTCAGCAAGAATTTGGTTTAGTTTTTCACGTAAGAATAGGATACGTTTTGCAGCGATTTCGATTTCAGTCGCTTGACCTTGTGCTCCACCAAGTGGTTGGTGAATCATTACTTCACTGTTTGGAAGTGCGTAACGTTTTCCTTTTTCACCTGCTGCAAGTAAGAATGCACCCATAGATGCAGCCATACCGATACAGATTGTTGATACTTGTGGTTTAATAAACTGCATTGTATCATAGATTGCCATACCCGCTGTGATAGAACCACCAGGGCTGTTGATGTAGATGTGAATATCTTTTTCTGGATCTTGAGATTCCAAGAATAAAAGCTGGGAAACGATTGAGTTAGCTACGTTGTCATCAATTGCACTACCAAGCATAATGATGCGGTCTTTTAATAGTCGAGAGTAAATATCGTAAGCGCGTTCTCCACGATTTGTTTGTTCAATTACTGTAGGAATTAAATTCATCTGTTATTTCCTCCTTCTAAAGCTTTCTTAGTCTTATAATACAATTATGGTCAATAAAGGTCAAACGAAACCACTTTAAATCAAAAAAATATGTAGTTGTACCATGAAATATTCGCTATGTTTTCGAAATTCCCTGCTTATGTATCTTCAACATCATAACCGAATTACATAAATTTAAACGTTATGAAAACTGGAGAAAAAAGAAAAGAACGCCTTTTAACTGAAGCGTTCTTTCGATAATTAGTCTTTTAAAAGATAGGTTACTTTATTTAAAATTTTTTCGATTTGTTTCGCGTTTTTACTATACATTTCGCTTGCTGATTTCGACTTTGTTTCTAGAGAAAATAGTTCAAGATCAGCATGACATTTTTTTAAAGATGCTAATAATAAAGGTTTGTTTTGAGGAGAAGGCATTTGGAGTTTGTCATTGTAAATGTCGATAGTAAGTTGTCCGTATGAATCCACTTGACCGAGGAAGACATTTTCAATAACAACACCGAGTTTTTCTAATTCTGAATGTAGCCAAGCACGGTTATGTCCGCTTGCTGAAAGAGGTTCATCTAGTACATTTCCATCCATAATAACAGTTTGTGGTTCTTTTTCATTCGGTACTTTTAAACCGATGTCTTTTGCTGTAAGTGGCTGAGAATCTTTCTTTAATAATACATTTAATTCTCCGCTCGGTTCTAAGACAGCAAATTCGACTTCAGCTACGCTGAACGCACTTTTTCCACGGAGAAGTTCCAGTAATTCGTCACTCGTATATTTTTCTTTCTTTAAGTTATCTTCGAGTATCTTTCCGTCTTTTATTAATACGGTAGATTTTCCTTCAAAGAAGTCCCGAGCTGTTTTGTTCTTTAAAGAGAGGATTCCTGTTAAAAAAGGTACCACAGCGAAAATGAGTATTGCAAAGACACCGTGAAAAAATTTTGAATCGAGCCCTGTAGATACTTGGGCAGCGATGTCACCAATCGTCATTCCGGCTATGTATTCAAAAAAGGAAAGCTGAGAGATTTGTCTTTTCCCTAACCATTTCGTAATAGCGAATAAAATAATTAATATGAATACAGAGCGAAGAATGACAAGTGTCCATTCCGGCAGGTGAGACATAGTCGTTTCCTCCAGTCTACTTAAAACCCTTTATATTGAGGTTCTTCACGTTCTAATACTGAAATTCTATCCTTTAAATCAGCGATGACGCTGTCCATTTCTAACATACATTCATGAAATACGCGTTTTGATTCTTCGTCTTGTGAATTTAATGAAAGGGAGCTTAAACTTGCTTGAGCGCCCTTTACACTAGCAAGGCAAGTTTTTACGCTAGCGATAACAGTCATATAAACACCTCTTATCCTTTCGGTTTAAATAACAATGCTCCAATGAAGCCGAAAATAATAGCTGCTGATACACCGGCGCTCGTTACTTTAAACATGCCGGTAATAACACCAACGATGCCATGTTTTGCAGCTTCTTCCATTGCGCCATGAACGAGGGCATTACCAAAGCTTGTAATAGGTACAGTTGCCCCGGCTCCAGCGAAATCAATTAATGGCTCATACAAATTAAATCCATCTAATATAGCTCCAGCAACAACGAGTGTTGCCATTGTATGAGCGGGTGTTAGTTTGCCGACATCAAACATAAGTTGGCCGATTACACATATGAGTCCGCCAATGACGAAAGCCCAGAAAAAAATCATTGCGTTGCACCTCCAAATTCAATCGAAACGGCATGAGCGATACATGGAATTGTTTCTTCTTGTTGGAATGTAAGTGGAGATAGTAAAGCGCCTGTCGCAACGACAAGTATTTTTTTGAACTCTCCTCTTTTCATTCGGTTTAATAAATGACCATACACGACTGTTGCGGAACATCCAGGCCCGCTAGCACCAGCTATGACAGGTTGTCCTTCTCTGTAAATGATAATTCCGCAATCTTGAAATTGTTCGCTCGTTACTTTCGTTCCGTGTTTATGTAGTAAGTCATAAGCAATTTCGCGTCCTACATGTCCGAGATCGCCTGTTACGATTAAATCGTAGTAAGAGGCATCAATTTGGCGTTCACGTAAATGGGCTTCAATTGTATCAACTGCAGCTGGAGCCATTGCGCCTCCCATATTAAACGGATCCGTTAATCCCATATCAACAACTCGCCCAATCGTTGCAGATGTTACTCTTGGACCATGGCCAGTATCGCTTAAAATAGCGGCTCCTGCTCCGGTTACTGTCCACTGTGCAGTAGGCGGCTTTTGTCCACCGTATTCGGTAGGGTAGCGGAATTGTTTTTCTACAGCAGTATTATGGCTTGAAGCTCCAGTTAATAAATATTTTGCACCTTTTGCATTTACGATACTTGCCCCAAGTGCTAAACCTTCCATAGAAGTAGAGCAAGCCCCGAATAATCCGAGATAAGGAGTGCCCAGTGTGCGGCAAGCAAAGCTTGTTGGAGTAATTTGATTAATTAAATCTCCTGCGAGTACGAATTGAATATCATCTTTACGAAGCTCTGCTTTTTCAGTAGCGCGACTACAAGCTTCTTCGAATAAAATTTTATGTGCTTTTTCATAGGAATCTTGTCCGAGCCATAAATCTTCATGAAGGATATCGAAGTCTTCTGGGATGTTCCCCTTTGCTTCAAATGGTCCACCGACAACCCCTGTTGAGATAATGACTGGTTTGTTTTCAAATACCCACGTTCGGTGTCCTTGTAACATTTATAGCCCTCCCCATTGAACGAGAATAGTTTTAATAAGTGCGATGACGAAAGCGGAAAATACACCAAATAAAATAACAGAACCAGCTAGTTTAAACATATTGCCGCCAACGCCAAGGACAAATCCTTCCGTTCGATGCTCAATACATGCGGCAATAACAGAGTTACCAAATCCAGTAACAGGTACAGCTGTACCAGCACCAGCAAACTGTCCAAAACGATCGTATATACCAAATCCAGTTAGTAACATAGAAATGAAAATAAGAGTTGCGACTGTCGGATTTCCTGCTGAGCGTTCAGTGAAATCAAAATATGTGATGTAAAAAGTAGAAATGAGTTGTCCGATGAAGCAAATAAAACCACCGACGAAAAAGGCTTTTATACAATTTTTTAAGACAGGTCGTTTCGGTTCGCGTTCTTGTTCGAATTTTTTATACTCCTGTTGTACAGGGGTTAAGTTTTTATCTTTACTAGACATTGCAATCCTTCCTTTTCTTTTAAAAAGCGTTAAGTGTTAGACTCCATTTTTTTACCAATGAATTTTAATTGTTTATTAATTTCATCTTTAGATACTTCTTTTTCCTTAATTTTTCTTTCGAGTTTTTCGAGTAACATAAAGATTTTTTTATCTGTACTGACACGAACATCGAAAGTAGGATGCTCATCACTTAGCTGCTTTTGAAGCTTTTTACGAAGAGGTTTTAATCCAAACCTTTCGTGATGCTCAGGTGTAACTGCTATGTAGAGATCTAAATTTGAATTCACTGCTGTGCTTTTTATAATTTCATCCATAGCGAGAGCTCTTTTCTTCGCTCCTTGTGATATAGATTGATTAAAGGATTCCGTACTCGTCTTTGTTAACTTTGGACCTTTTTCTTTCTCCGTTCGTTTTGCTTCTTCTTTCACTTTTTTATCTAAAGGACTATTATCACATCCGGTAAAAGAGCTAAATAGAAGTGCAAATAATGCGGTTATGAGGCCGAGTTTTCGCATAATTATCATTCCATTTCTATTGCAATATGTAATGTGATAGAAAAAGGATGACTGCATATCATCCTTTTTCTATTTCACAGCAAGACTGATTCGTTATTGCTGTGAGTATTGTGGTTCTTCTTGTTGGACTTCTTCAACGCGTGGGTTTAAAGAATCGATAATCGTTTGTGTTTGCTGCGCAGCTGTTTGGAAAAGTTGCTTAGCTTGTTGGTTATCCGTATCAAGAGCGAATCCCTCTAAGCTAGCTTGTGCACTTTTTAATCCAGAAACAGTTTGCTTTAATTTTGTAATTACAGTCATTGAATGAAGCCCCCTTTGGAATATCAATTCAAAGATTATAATTTGTGAGTTGGGGTGAATTTATGATTGGAAAATTTAGGGGTGGAATAGATTTTATATGCTTTTAGCTAAGATGCATAAGGTATTACGGGGATATTTTTATTGATTTAGATGGATTTTATTGCTATTATTATGAGAAGAAAATGAAGTGTTTTCTATAATCATGCGCCCATAGCTCAGTCGGATAGAGCGGTGGTTTCCGGTACCACGTCTGCCGGGGGTTCGAATCCCTCTGGGCGCGTCAAAAAGTCCTAACTTACGTTTTGTAGGTTAGGACTTTTTTATTTATCTCATTATTTGAGGGTTAAACAAAACAAACTGATGGAAGTCTCATTTTATATGTGTACTTTCAAAATGCCTTGTCTCATTGCTTCTGTTAAAGCTTCGGAGCGTGATCCTACTTTTAATTTTTTGAAGATTTTTGTTAGGTTGTATTCTACAGCTCTTGAACTCATGTACAGTTCATCAGCAATTTGTTTATTGCTACTTCCTTTAGAGACGGATTCTAAGATTTCTAATTCTTTTTGTGTAAGAAGAGCGGTTTTATTTTCAAGTTGTTGAGTCGTTATATCGTCTGTACGTAGTTGACGTAATAACGAAATAGGAAGTAAAGTATATCCGTTTACAGCTGCACGAATTGCCATTAATAGCTCTTGTTGAGAAGCTGATTTACTAATAATGCCGCTGATACCAGAGTTTATTAATAAATTGAATTGGGATACATATTCAAAACCTGTATATAAAATGATTTTTGCATCTGTTTGAATATGTAATATTTTCTGGGCGAGTTCAATACCACTACAATTGGGCATATTCATATCCAAGAGGTATACGTCAAAAGGTGTAGCGTCACTTTTTATGAGTGCTTCCTGTTCATTTAAAATATATTCTGCTTGCATATCTTCTTCTAATTCAATCATGCTCTTTGTTCCTTCGCCTACAATTTGATGATCATCTACAATTAATACTCGAATCATTATTTACCACCTCGGAACTGTAATGTTTATTTGAAGTCCTTTTTTAGCTTCGGATACTATATGTATTTCTCCACCAATTGATTGAAGCCTTCCTTTTATACCGGAAAGCCCCATATGCTGCTTAGGAGAGTAGGGAGTGTCTATATTAAAACCTTTGCCGTTGTCTCGGTAGTCTAGGAAAATACAGTTATTCTCTTCCCATAAAAAAATCGATACGATGGTTGCCTCGGAATGTTTATCTGCGTTTGTTAGTAGTTCTTGAATGATACGATATAAAGATAGAATTTTGTCAAAATCGTAATGATGTTCTTGAATTGATTCATGATCAAATTGAATTTGAAACTGCACACGCAATTGTGTTTGGGCTAGCAATTCTCTTAATGCACCAATTAAACCAGCATCTGATAAAAGTGATGGACGCAATTCATTACATGTGTCGCGAATTTGTTGTATTACATCGTGCATACCGAAATGGATTTTTTTTAGTTCATTTTTTAATTCTAGTGGAACGGATTTGTTTTTTAATAAAGAGTCTAGTTTGCGGTACCATACAATTTGATCTTGTAATGCAGAGTCGTGTAAATCTGAAGCAAGTCGGCGCCTTTCTTGTTCAGAAATTTGAAAGAGTAGGCGTGATAAGCTTGCAGAATTTGTTTTGGATTCTAAACTCTCCTGCTCTAGAGAATGAATAATTTCATTAATGGTATACAAGTTTTCGTAAATAAGACGGACGTATGTCGTGACAGTGATGAACCATGATTTTTCATGCGTATTATATTTAATATTATTCACTTTTGTTCCAATCCAGATGTAGTGTTTTATATGTTTAGTAGAGTATAAGTAAATACCGATGCATCCATCATCCTCTAATAAATCATTAATTAGTAATGCTGCCATACTCCATTTTTTCTTTTTAGAAAGTGTGAAATCTTTCGTTTGTCCATATCCGTTGCATTGTGTATATGTGTTTTCTTTCATATCATATTGAACAAATTGAATAAAAGAAGGTTTCAACATTGAAACGATTTCATTAGTGAATTTTTTCTCTAACTCTTCTGTTTTCATAATAGATGATAGCTGTGCGGTAAACTGTTCAATGTTTACGTATAAGTTTGTTTTAGTCCGAAAGAGGTGATTACGAAATGTAAAATCTAATCTTTCTTTTAATATGAGAAATAGAATATTTAACGGAAAAATAATAATAAAACTTTGCAGCAGTCGAGAGAGAAAATTGTCTTTGTAATAAATGCTCCAGCTCGTAATGATTGCAATTAATAGAGTTGGGATTAATGACAGAAATGCGTAATACCGTAAACGATCAAATACAAAATCTATATCAAAAATCTGCTTCGTCGCTACTAAATAAAAATAACCGATTGGAAGAGCGATTAGGAACATAGCTCCAATATCTGCTGAGAGAATCGGTGTTCTGAATATTGCATCTGGAAGAGCATAGAGTGTAACGAACGGAAAGAAGGCAATGGAATGAATCGTGAGCATTAATTTTAAAAATGGTTTATGTACTGTACTGTGATATTTGATATAGGCACGGATTAAAAAATATATACAAAAGATAATATTTATTGAAAGGTAAATTAGTTCTAATCCATCGGTATTAACTATTGGAAATGGAATGAACATCGTTAAAATAGAGAATGATAGTAAAATAATGCCAATTTCAATATCGATTTTTAGAAATCTCATAGAAATGACGTATAGTTGCTTTTTCTTGAATAATTCATTCAACAATAAAATGAGAGACATAGGTGTACCTTGAAATACAATACTTAAAATAATGAGAGCGATAAAATCACCTTTACCAGATTCAACTGCGATTAGAAGACTTGAGGAAGTCATGAATAGAAACGTGATCAAAAAGAATGTTTCCCGGTTCAAAGGCTTCTTTGTATAAAGAAAAATAGATAACCCTAAACAAATAAAAGCGAGTAGGAAGGGAAAGTATACAGAAATAATTTTGTCACGAGAATCAATAAAATGTTGTGTTCCTTTATAAGTTTGGGTGATATCGTCTTTTTTAATTTGTATTTCAGATGCATTTAGTGATTGGTTTTGATATCCAGGAAGTATTCCTAAATGAGGCTTTTCTTTATTTATCGAATAGATTATATCTCCTTCTTTTAAGTCCGTCTGAAAAGCCCAACCGGAGGATTTAATTTTTGCTATTGTGTATGTAGTTGAGTCTGTTTTAGAAATAAGAACTCCACTATATGGTTGGTTTATTTTATATAAGATATAGCCTTGTAAACAAAAATACAGGATAGTTACACATAAAATGAAAACGAAGTTACGTTGTATCTGCAACGGTTTAGACACCTCTCTTTGTAGGTATATCGTTTAATTTCTGAATATTTTTATAATAACATTTAAGAAGTTTTCATACAATCAATGTCATCTGTTGAAATTGCGGTGAACCACATAAGAGTGGTTCGCCTTTTTTACGGTAAATACAGTACGGATTGCGGACAATAGCATCAGAAAGAAGTCTATGATAAAGATACAACTTAACAAGTAAATGAAGGAGGCAATAGTGATGAAAAAGTTTTTTTTGATGATAGGCGGGATTGTATTAGGAATGGCGGTTATTTATTTCGTAAAAAGCTAAAAGGAGCTGTTATGGATGGCATTTGAAATTCAAGGATTAAATAAAACATTTGGTGAATATAAAGCCGTTAATGATTTAAATATACGTGTAGAAGAAGGTGGAATTTTAGGGATGCTGGGCCGAAATGGTGCTGGTAAGACGACAACAATTCGTATGATCTTAGATTTAATCAAACCGGATAGCGGCCAAATTCTATGGAATAATCGCCCTTTTTCAAAGAAAGACCTATCTATTGGCTATTTACCAGAAGAGCGTGGATTATACCCGAAAATGAATGTAGTGGAGCAATTGGTGTATTTCGGCAAGTTAGAAGGAATGCCAGCTAATCTTGCAAAAAGGCATGCGTTACAGTGGCTAGAAAAATTAGAAATGACACCACATTTAAAGAAGAAAACAGAGGAATTGTCAAAGGGAAATCAACAAAAAATTCAATTGATTTCAGCGATATTGCATAATCCGGAATTCATCATACTAGATGAACCATTTAGTGGATTGGATCCTGTAAATGCAGAGATGTTAAAAAATGTTGTGCTCGAGTTAATCGCGCAAAGAAAAACGATTATCTTCTGTAGTCATCAAATGGACAGTGTAGAAACGTTCTGTGAGGAATTTTGTATTATGAAAAATGGTCAACTTGTATTATCGGGTGCCTTGTCAGATATTAAGAAAAGTTATCAATACAAATATATGACGTTGCAAACGGAAGGGGATATTGAACCTATTCTTAAAAAGAAAAATTTCAATTTTGAAAAAGTTAATCGTACGTTCATGATTAAAGTTAATGATGGAGAGGATGCATTTTCGCTGCTTGAAGACATTAAAACTAAACAATATATCCGAGATGTTTCTATTAAAGAACCTTCTTTACATCAAATCTTTGTTGAAAAGGCGGGTGCATAAGTAATGAGGAATTTCTGGATTGTTTTAGGGCAAACGTATTGGGATCGTGTGAGGACGAAAATATTTATTGGGATGACATTGTTATTAATAGGGGGAGGGATATTCTTATTCTCCTTTCCAACTTTAGTACAAAAGTTTTCTGGAGAGAAAGAAAAAGCAAAAGTTGTATTTATTTCCGAAGCACCTAATGTTACTTTGGATCAATCTAATCTTAGTAAAGCTCTTCCGGAATGGGATTGGTCTTTAGGTGATAAAACAAAATTAAATCAATATAAGCAAGATTTGTTAGATAAGAAAGTCGAAGCGCTCTTTATATTAAAAGAGGGTGCGGGTGCTGAACCAGTATTAGATTACTTTATGAAGGTGGATAATCCTAAGTTGATTCAAAGTGCGCAGGTATTTGTACAAAATCAGTATTTTCAAAGTGCGGTAGTTAAACAACAGTTATCAGAAGAGGCTGTGAAATCACTGACGATGAACGTGCAAGCGAAAAAGCAAAACTTAAATAACGAAGAAACAAGCTCATTCTTACTGGTGTATTTATTAGTAGCGATTATGTACTTAGCAATTACTTCGTATGGAAATGCGATTGCTACAGCGGTAGCGTCAGAGAAGGCGTCGCGTGTTATGGAAGTGATGGTAACGAAGGTGTCGCCTGTTCACATGGTCTTTGGGAAGATATTAGGAGTCGGTCTTGCTAGTTTGACACAGTTATTTATTTTCTTCCTTAGTATGGCGCTATATATTAAATCTGGAATTTTCAAGGTATCGGATTCGTTTTTTGGAGTGAATATTGATGTAAATATGATTACAGGTGAGCATGCTGCATATTTCTTGTTATATTTTGTTCTCGGTTACTTCGTTTATGCGGCACTTTTCGCAGTGTTTGGTTCTATGGTAAGCAGGCCAGAAGAATTATCCGGAACAACGATGCCGATTACTCTTATATTGATGGGAAGCTTAGTGGTGGAGTTATTAGTAGTACTTGATAACCCTGAAGGGCTAGTATCAAGGGTGACATCATATGTTCCGTTTACAGCTCCAATTAGTATGGTAGTTAGGATTATTAATGGATCCGTTGGGAATTTAGAAATTATTACATCTATGGTTGTATTACTGGCTAGCATTAGCTTAATTGCTATGTTTGCAGCGAAGGTCTATCCGAAAGGTGTATTAAGAAGTGGTAAGAGCCTTAAATTCATTCAATTGTTAAAAAATAATTAATTGCAGGGGGGAATAAATTATGGGATTTTTTTCGAAAAGAAAACAAAAAATGATGGATAGTAATAACGAGAGAAGCGTGAAAAAAATAGTTGAGTTGTCTGTGGAAGAGATGAGAGGAATTCAAGGAGCGTCTAGTGAATCGAACGATTATCTCTATGATTCCTATGTAATTAGGAATCAAAGTTCCTTAGCTTTAAATAAGAGGTTTCTTTCTTAATTAAGAATCGTAAAAGAGTAGTTAGGCATAGTGAAGTGTCACTATACCTAAACTGCTCTTTTTATTTTGGAATTGAACAGAGATAAATTTAATGTTGTTATATATAAAATTAAGGGTTACTATTAGTATGTGGTAACAAATAATTGAGTTTATTATTTTCTTTCAATATTATTCAAATTTAGGTTGTAAGTTGTAAATCTCATTAATACATATAAATTAATAATATTTTGGAATGGGTGTCTGTGATAGCATTCTCCTTTTACCAAACTTATTGTACAATAGAAACAAGGGGGAGATTAGTTTGAAGGCAAGTCTTTTACAAGAACAAAGCTTACGTTTGGCAATGACACAAGAGTTAAGGCAAGCGATTACAATGCTCCAGTATAATGTACAAGAATTATCGGAGTTTTTGTATGAGCAATCGTTAGAGAATCCCCTTATTGAGTTAGGTGGTTTTGAGAGGGAGAAGAAAAAGAGCTCTAACAACAGTAAAAGTACCAGCAAACAAGTCGAGAATCAGATGGAGATCTACAGTGTGGATTCTACAACGATTCAGCAACATTTATTAAATCAAATACAGTATTATAAAATAGATGAAGAAGAGCGAAAAGTAGCTTCTTTCATTATTATGAACATGGATGGAAATGGATATTTACAAGAAACGAATGAAGAGTTAGCAGAGCTCCTTTCTGCGCATATTCATGTAGTCGACCGCTCTGTAGAGCTTGTCCAATCACTGGAACCAGCAGGGGTAGGGGCGCGTAATATTCAGGAATGTTTAACCTTGCAATTGAAGCGCTTACAAAGACGGAATGGATTAGCAGAAGAGGTTGTAGAAGATCATTTCGCTTATTTTGTGAAGAAAGATTGGCGAAAGCTCGTTCAAGTGTTGAAATGTAGTAATGAGGAATTACAGAGTGCGGTAAATTGTATAACGTCATTACAACCAAAACCAGGTCTTGCGTTTTCTTCAGATAAACCACTTTATATTGTGCCTGATATGGCGGTGAAAAAAGATGGCGATCGCCTCGTTTTACAAATGAATGAGAGAAATATGCCAAGAATTGAAATTCATTCTGAATATAGTGCGCTTCTTAATAATAGTGAAAGTGAAGTAGCATCTTACGTATCAGAAAAGTATCAGCATGTGCAGTGGATTATGCGCAGTTTGAAGCAGAGAAAACAGACGCTGCTGCAAGTGATGAATATTATTATGGAAAAACAACGTGATTTCTTCTGGAAAGGTCCAGAGTATTTAAGACCTCTCGCTTTAAAAGAGGTAGCGGAAGAGTTAAGTGTGCATGAATCAACAATTAGTCGTGCGACGCGAAATAAATATGTGCAAACACCACACGGTTTATTTGAGATGAAATCGTTCTTTAGCAATGCCGTTTCGACGACTGAAGATGAAGCAGTTTCTACAAAACGTGTAAAACAATTTATTCAAACGCTAATTGGGGCAGAGGATAAGAAAAAGCCACTTTCAGATCAAAAGATTTCAAAATTATTAGAAGAAGAGCATGAAATTGTTATTTCTCGAAGAACAGTGGCGAAGTATAGAGAACAAATGCATATCCCAGCTTCGTCATTACGAAAAACGATCGGATAGGTGAAGAAGATGAAAGTTGTACTGTATACTAAAAAAGATTGTGGCCTTTGCGTGAAGGCGAAACAAGTTTTACAGGAAGTACAATGTGAATATTCTTTTCAAATCGAGGAAATAGATATATATGAAGATAATGACCTTTTAGAAAAATATCACTTAATGATTCCGGTTGTAGAAATGGACGGAAAACAAGTAGAATATGGTAACATTCACAAAGGTGTCATAATAAACTATATAAAGAATGCAGTTAAGAGTTGAATAAGTTTCTATCTCCTGTTACAATAATACACGTAGCAGGGATTATTTTTTTAACCTATGTGGGACACAAAATGTCACTACGGGACGTAAAGTGACCACGAAGGAAAAATGAACCAATGTAGTGAGGAGAAAAGATATGCGCTCATGGATTCAGAACACAAAAAAATTATTACCTGATCTGCTACCTGTTATGCAAACGAGAATGCAAATTCTTCAATACATTAGGCTCATGCAGCCGATTGGAAGAAGAAACTTATCAGCAAGCCTCGGTATGACAGAACGAGTATTGCGAAGTGAAGTTCAAGTTTTGAAAGAACAAAACTTAGTTCACGTCGCTTCTTCTGGAATGACTTTGACAGAAGAAGGAACAGCTTTAGTTCTTGCTTTGGAAGACTTTATGAAAGAAATTTCCGGGTTAAAGGTTTTAGAAAAGCAACTTAAGGAAACATTAGACTTGGATGAAGTTTTCGTTGTCCCTGGTGATAGTGATGAATCACCTTGGGTCAAACTGGAGATGGGCCGTGCTTGTGTGACTTGTATAAAAGACCGTCTGACAGCGAATAATATCGTTGCTGTGGCTGGAGGAACTACGCTAGCTGCTGCTGCGGACATGATGCAACTTGATTGCAAAGATTTACATATGATATTTGTCCCAGCACGTGGTGGAATTGGAGAAGGTGTTGAATTAGAAGCCAATACCATTTGTGCCAAGATGGCGCAAAATACGATGAGTAATTATCGCTTATTGTATGTTCCAGACCATGTTAGTAGCGAAGCATATGCGTCTATTGTGACAGAGCCTTCCGTGAAAGAAGTTCTTGAGTTGATTCGATCTTCCAATATCGTCATTCATGGAATAGGTGATGCGTTAACAATGGCACGTCGCAGAAGTACTTCAGAAGCAGATTGGTTAAAGATTCAGGCAAGCGAAGCAGTTGGCGAAGCTTTCGGTTACTACTTTAATGAAGAAGGAAATGTTGTTCATAAAGTAAGAACAGTGGGTATGCAACTAGAGGATTTACAAAATGTATCTCACGTTGTTGCAGTCGCTGGAGGTTCTTCAAAGGCAAAAGCAATACAGGCTGTAATAAAGCAAGGGCACACTTCAATTCTAATTACAGATGAAGGTGCAGCAAAACAGTTAACAAAGGGTTTTACCCTTTAATATAATCCCCCAAGGAGGAAATTCAAATGACTAAAATTGGTATTAATGGATTTGGACGTATCGGACGTAACGTATTCCGCGCAGCTCTTAACAACTCTGAGGTAGAAGTAGTAGCAATCAACGACTTAACAGATGCTAAAACATTAGCTCACCTTTTAAAATATGACACAGTTCACGGAACTTTAAATGCAGAAGTATCTGCTAACGAAAACAGCATCGTTGTTAACGGTAAAGAAATTAAAGTTATCGCTGAGCGTGACCCAGCTCAATTACCATGGAGCGACTACGGAGTAGAAGTAGTAGTAGAATCTACTGGCCGTTTCACTAAAAAATCAGACGCTGAAAAACACTTAGGTGGATCAGTTAAGAAAGTTATCATCTCAGCTCCAGCTTCTGACGAAGATATCACTGTAGTTATGGGTGTTAACCACGAACAATACGATGCAGCTAACCACAACGTAGTATCTAACGCTTCTTGTACTACAAACTGTCTAGCTCCATTCGCTAAAGTATTAAACGAAAAATTCGGCGTAAAACGCGGAATGATGACAACAATTCACTCTTACACTAACGACCAACAAATCTTAGACTTACCACACAAAGATTTACGTCGTGCTCGTGCAGCAGCTGAAAACATGATCCCAACATCTACTGGTGCAGCTAAAGCTGTAGCATTAGTATTACCAGAACTTAAAGGTAAATTAAACGGTGGCGCTGTACGTGTTCCAACTGCTAACGTTTCTCTTGTTGACTTAGTTGTTGAACTTGACAAAGAAGTAACAGTTGAAGATGTAAACGCAGCATTCAAAGCAGCAGCTGAAGGCGAATTAAAAGGTATCCTTGGATACAGCGAAGAGCCATTAGTATCTATCGACTATAACGGATGTACAGCTTCTTCTACAATCGATGCATTATCTACAATGGTAATGGAAGGTAACATGGTTAAAGTACTTTCTTGGTACGATAACGAAACTGGTTACTCTAACCGCGTAGTAGACTTAGCAGCTTACATGACTTCAAAAGGTCTTTAATTCTTAATTATATAAGTTATCAATGACAAAACGAGGGAGAGGGTTTGTTCCCTCTCTCTCTTCTTTCGTTTTAAAAGCAAATGTGTTAAGCTTTTGAATGGGTTTTGTCAATCCTAACTAGTAGTCGGAGGGAAATCCAATGAACAAAAAATCAATTCGTGACGTAGATTTAAAAGGTAAGCGTGTATTTTGCCGCGTTGATTTCAACGTACCTATGAAAGAAGGCAAAATTACAGATGAAACTCGTATCCGTGCAGCTCTTCCTACAATTCAATATTTAGTAGAGCAAGGTGCGAAAGTTATTTTAGCAAGCCACTTAGGCCGTCCAAAAGGTCAAGCAGTAGAAGAATTACGTCTTACTCCAGTAGCAGCACGTTTAGGCGAGCTTCTTGGTAAAGATGTTAAAAAAGCGGACGAAGCATTCGGACCAGTTGCACAAGAAATGGTTGCAGCAATGAACGAAGGCGACGTATTAGTTCTTGAAAACGTACGTTTCTATGCGGGCGAAGAAAAGAACGATGCAGAACTTGCGAAAGAATTTGCAGCACTTGCTGACATCTTCGTAAACGATGCATTCGGTGCAGCTCACCGTGCTCATGCTTCTACAGCAGGTATCGCAGACTACCTACCAGCAGTATCTGGTCTATTAATGGAAAAAGAGTTAGATGTACTTGGTAAAGCACTTTCTAACCCAGAACGTCCATTTACAGCTATCATCGGTGGTGCGAAAGTAAAAGATAAAATCGGTGTAATTCGTCATCTATTAGACAAAGTAGATAACTTAATCATCGGTGGCGGACTTGCTTACACATTCGTTAAAGCTTTAGGTCATGAAATTGGTCTATCTCTATGTGAAGACGACAAGATTGAACTAGCTAAAGAATTTATGCAACTTGCAAAAGAAAAAGGCGTAAACTTCTACATGCCAGTTGATGTTGTAATCACTGAGGAATTCTCTGAAACTGCAACAACTAAAATCGTTGGTATCGACTCTATCCCTTCTAACTGGGAAGGCGTGGACATCGGTCCTAAAACACGTGAAATTTATGCAGATGTAATTAAAAATTCTAAGCTTGTTGTATGGAATGGACCAATGGGTGTATTCGAAATGACTCCATTCGCAGAAGGTACAAAAGCAGTAGGACAAGCATTAGCAGATGCAGAAGATACATACTCTGTTATCGGCGGTGGTGACTCTGCAGCAGCTGTTGAAAAATTCGGTATGGCTGATAAAATGAGCCACATTTCTACTGGCGGCGGTGCGTCATTAGAATTCATGGAAGGTAAAGAGCTTCCAGGTGTAGTTTGTCTTAACGACAAATAAGTAGCAGCCAAAGAAAAAGGACGGTGCAAAGCATGCGTAAACCAATTATCGCAGGTAACTGGAAAATGAATAAAACTCTATCTGAAGCAGTTAGCTTCGTAGAGGAAGTTAAAGGTCAAATCCCAGCAGCTTCAGCTGTTGATGCAGTAGTTTGCTCTCCAGCTCTATTCTTAGAGCGCCTTGTAGCAGCAACTGAAGGAACTGACTTACAAGTAGGTGCACAAAACATGCACTTCGAAAAAAATGGTGCATTCACTGGCGAAATTAGCCCAGTAGCACTTAGCGACTTAAAAGTTGGCTATGTAGTACTTGGCCACTCTGAGCGTCGTGAAATGTTTGCTGAAACAGACGAATCAGTAAACAAAAAGACTATCGCAGCATTTGAACATGGTTTAACACCAATCGTATGTTGTGGTGAGACTTTAGAAGAGCGCGAAAGCGGAAAAACATTTGATCTAGTAGCAGATCAAGTGACAAAAGCACTTGCAGGTTTAACAGAAGAGCAAGTTAAAGCAACTGTTATCGCTTATGAGCCAATCTGGGCTATCGGTACAGGTAAATCTTCTTCTTCTGCAGACGCAAACGAAGTATGTGCGCACATCCGTAAAGTTGTTGCAGAAGCTGTTTCTCCAGAAGCTGCAGAAGCTGTTCGTATCCAATACGGCGGTAGCGTAAAACCAGAAAACATTAAAGAGTATATGGCACAATCTGACATCGACGGCGCTTTAGTTGGCGGTGCTAGCTTAGAGCCTGCTTCGTTCTTAGGTCTTCTGGGGGCGGTAAAATGAGAAAGCCAACAGCTTTAATCATTCTTGACGGTTTCGGACTTCGTGAAGAAACTTACGGGAATGCTGTAGCACAAGCTAAGAAACCTAATTTTGATGGTTACTGGAACAAATTCCCTCATACAACGCTTACAGCTTGTGGTGAGGCGGTAGGTCTTCCAGAAGGTCAAATGGGTAACTCTGAGGTTGGTCACTTAAATATCGGTGCTGGCCGCGTAGTATATCAAAGCTTAACACGCGTTAACGTTGCAATTCGTGAAGGTGAGTTCGATAAGAACGAAACTTTCCAAAATGCAATTAAAAGCGTAAAAGAAAAAGGTACTGCACTTCATTTATTCGGTTTACTTTCTGACGGTGGTGTGCACAGTCACATGAACCATATGTTTGCTCTTCTTCGCTTAGCAGCAAAAGAAGGCGTGGAGAAAGTTTATATCCATGCATTCTTAGACGGCCGCGATGTTGGACCACAAACAGCAAAAGGTTATATCGATGCAACGAATGAAGTAATTAAAGAAACAGGAGTAGGACAATTCGCGACTATCTCTGGTCGTTATTACTCTATGGACCGTGACAAGCGTTGGGATCGCGTAGAAAAATGTTACAGTGCTATGGTGAATGGTGAAGGCCCTACTTATAAATCAGCAGAAGAGTGTGTAGAAGACTCTTATGCGAATGGTATCTATGATGAATTCGTATTGCCGTCTGTAATTGTTAACGAAGATAACACGCCAGTTGCAACAATCAATGATGATGATGCAGTTATCTTCTATAACTTCCGTCCAGACCGTGCAATTCAAATTGCTCGTGTATTTACAAACGAAGACTTCCGTGAGTTCGATCGTGGTGAAAAAGTACCTCACATTCCAGAATTCGTATGTATGACACACTTCAGTGAAACTGTAGATGGTTACGTGGCATTCAAGCCAATGAACCTTGATAACACTTTAGGTGAAGTTGTTGCGCAAGCGGGATTAAAGCAACTTCGCATCGCGGAAACTGAAAAGTATCCGCACGTTACATTCTTCTTTAGCGGTGGTCGTGAGGCTGAATTCCCAGGAGAAGAGCGTATCTTAATTAACTCACCAAAGGTTGCAACGTATGACTTGAAACCTGAAATGAGCATTTACGAAGTAACGGACGCTTTAGTAAATGAAATCGAAAATGATAAACATGATGTTATCATTCTTAACTTTGCGAACTGTGATATGGTTGGCCATTCTGGGATGATGGAACCAACAATTAAAGCAGTAGAAGCAACTGACGAATGTTTAGGAAAAGTTGTAGAAGCAATTCTTGCAAAAGATGGTGTAGCACTTATTACTGCTGACCATGGTAATGCTGATCAGGAGTTAACTGCTGATGGCGGTCCTATGACAGCTCATACAACTAACCCGGTTCCTTTCATCGTTACAAAAAATGATGTAGAGCTTCGTGAAGGTGGTATTTTAGGAGATATCGCTCCAACAATGCTTACACTTTTAAATGTGGAACAACCGAAAGAAATGACAGGTAAAACAGTTATTAAATAATTTGCTTATATAAAAAGGAGAGAATTTATTATGTCAACAATTATTGATGTTTATGCTCGCGAAGTCCTTGACTCTCGTGGTAACCCAACTGTAGAAGTAGAAGTTTACACAGAAAGCGGCGCTTTCGGACGCGCTATCGTACCAAGTGGTGCATCTACTGGTGAGCACGAAGCAGTAGAATTACGTGACGGTGACAAATCTCGTTACCTTGGTAAAGGTGTTGTTAACGCAGTAAACAACGTTAACGAAATTATCGCTCCAGAAATCGCTGGTTTCGATGTAACTGACCAAGCTGGTATCGACCGTGCTATGATCGAATTAGATGGCACTCCAAACAAAGGTAAACTAGGCGCTAACGCTATCCTTGGTGTATCTATGGCAGTAGCTCACGCAGCAGCTGACTTCGTAGGTCTTCCATTATACCGTTACCTTGGTGGATTCAATGCAAAACAATTACCAACTCCAATGATGAACATCATCAACGGTGGTTCTCACGCTGATAACAACGTTGACTTCCAAGAGTTCATGATCTTACCAGTTGGTGCTCCAACATTCAAAGAATCAATCCGTATGGGTGCTGAAGTATTCCATGCACTTAAAGCTGTATTACATGACAAAGGTCTTAACACTGCAGTAGGTGACGAAGGTGGATTCGCTCCAAACCTTGGTTCTAACCGTGAAGCTCTAGAAGTAATCATCGAAGCTATCGAAAAAGCTGGTTACAAAGCTGGCGAGAACGTATTCTTAGGAATGGACGTTGCTTCTTCTGAGTTCTACAACAAAGAAACTGGTAAATATGACCTTGCAGGCGAAGGCCGTACTGGCTTAACTTCTGCAGAAATGGTTGATTTCTACGAAGAGCTTTGCAAAGACTTCCCAATCATCTCTATCGAAGATGGTTTAGACGAAAACGACTGGGATGGTCACAAATTATTAACTGAGCGTATCGGTGATAAAGTACAATTAGTTGGTGACGATTTATTCGTAACTAACACTCAAAAACTTGCTGAAGGTATCGAAAAAGGTATCTCTAACTCAATCTTAATTAAAGTTAACCAAATCGGTACTTTAACTGAGACTTTCGAAGCTATCGAAATGGCTAAACGTGCTGGTTACACAGCAGTTGTATCTCACCGTTCTGGTGAAACTGAAGATGCTACAATCGCTGACATCGCAGTTGCAACTAACGCTGGCCAAATCAAAACTGGTTCTATGAGCCGTACTGACCGTATTGCTAAGTACAACCAATTATTACGCATCGAAGACGAACTAGGCGAAATCGCTGTTTACGATGGTATCAAATCTTTCTATAACATCAAACGATAATTGTAGAAAATAAATGACAGACCGTGAGAAATCACGGTCTGTTTTTTTATGTTAAAATTGTTCACCTGTCATAAGTGACATGAAATGTTTGAAGAAGCGGTTATAATCAAAATCAATTGCTATTTGATGACTCGGCCAATCAATAAATGGTTTAGGTTCTCCTAAAGAGCGAAATTCTCCAATGCTTGCCCCTTGTGCATAAGATTCTGTCATGACAACGATAGGTGATTTGTGATAGGTAAACATAGAGTTATCAAGTAAAGCGAGTATTGGCATTGTGTCATGGAAGGGGCTGCCCTTTAAATGTGGTAGGGCGTCTTTATAATATCCGTAGTAATAATGATCGAATAACGGTTTGACAAGTGGGGCTTTTCCTTTGGCCTCAATGTATTCGGCCATTTCTGGTGTAATGATGGAATATTGGGTGACGTTTAATGGGTATATGTACATGTTAGCTGCGGATTGAAGGACTATATTAGCTGCAGTAGGGTCACCATAAAAGTTTGCTTCGGAAATAGGGGTAACATTACCAGGATGTAAAAAGGCACCGCCCATTACGTAGTAGGATTTAACTTGCTCCATTAATTGTTTACATACGATAAATAAAATTGCTAGGGAGGTAAGTCTTCCTAAGCTCACAATAATTAATTCATCTTTATACTGTTCAATAAGAGGAATAACTTCAAAAAAATTCTCCATTTCTTCGTTAGTTACATTCACCTTTGGAATAATTGGCCCGAGCCCTTGTTTCCCGTGTACATCTGTAAAAAAAGCAGGAGGAGCACCAGTAATTGGACGTTCTGATCCACCAAAGATTTTGATATTTCTACCCTTTACTTCGCTTGTAAGAAAATGAGCATTTTCTACGGACATTTTTTTTGGAACATTGCCATAATCAGCAACGATACCGACGATTTCTATTTCATTGATAAAGAATGCTAAGAGGAGAGCCATCGTATCATCAATCCCAGGATCACAAAAAATGAGAACTTTTTTGGGCATATGTTCACCACCTATCTTGTTTATCCCGTACAAACCCGCTTGGTGAGGAATGATCAATGGGGATGAGGAAACCCTCAATGATTAAAGTTTCACTTTATATATATGTAAGTTTAAGGATAAAAAGATTATTTTATTGAAATAACAGTCTTATAAATTCAGAAAATAAAAACTTTTTATATTAGGTCAAGGTTTTTGACATAATTTTTGTTTGAAAATGCAGTCATATCAAGGTTGTAAGCGTGTAACATAGGCTGTTTTTGCTGTCAAGTTGATAAATTGCAGCTTTTTACAATTTATACTATGATAAAGATATTAACAGAAGATCGTATAAACATGAGGGATGATGAACATGAAATTTACAAAGATTCTTGTCCAAATTGCTGCTCTTTACGTGTTTTATATGGTTGGAACTTGGGTGCAAGAAATGTTAAACATTCCAATTCCAGGAAGTTTGATTGGGATGTTCCTCTTACTTGTTTTACTTAGCCTAAAAGTTCTTCCAGTGAAATGGTTCGATTTAGGAGCAGAAACACTCGTTGCTATTATGCCGTTTTTATTAATTCCGCCAACGCTTGGCCTAATGAATTACGGTGCTTTTTTTATGAGTAAAGGAATTTCTCTTTTCATTACAGTTGTAGCGAGTACATTTTTAATTATTATTGTCGCAGGACATACAGGACAATATCTTGCGAATAGGAAGGAAAGAGAGTCGCGATGAGCCAAATATTAATCGGAATCGGTTGGGTTCTTTTTACGGTGCTATTATATCAATTATCTAAAAAAATCTATAAATTATTTCCAACACCATTCACCATTCCAATGCTTGTAGCAACAGGATTAATGGCTTTCCTATTTATCGTGCTTGATATACCATATCAACATTATATGGAAAGTGGTGGTGGCTGGATTGCAAAGCTACTTGGACCCGGTGTTGTAGCATTTGCAATTCCTCTTTATAAACAACGTCATGTTCTGCAAAAATATGTTGTACCAATTGCTGGTGGGGTATTAGTAGGTACAACAGTCGCGATCGCTAGTGATTTTGCTATTGCTTCACTTATGGGAACAGATAAAAGCTTAATCTTATCGTCTTTACCAAAATCGGTGACAATGCCAGTTGCGATGAGCGTTTCTGAACAAGTTGGTGGTGTACCTTCCTTAACAGCAGCTTTCGTTGTTATCGCAGGTATTACTGGAACAATTACAGGACCTCTCTTATTGAAATGGAGCCGTGTTACAAACTCAGTTGGTAAAGGTATCGGATTCGGATGTGCTTCTCATATTATGGGTGTTATGAGAGCAATGAAAAATAACGAACATGAAGGTGTTATTGGATCGGTAACAATGACATTAACAGCAATTTTGACATGTTTACTTGGACCGTTATTTGCAATGATGTTTATGTAATAGAAGAAAAGCGAGGGCAACTCTATAGCTCTCGCTTTTCTATAGGATTTATGCTACAGTTACAATAACTGAATCTTTGTAGGAGGTACGCCAAGTGCATACGTTATTATCCGTTTTACTTATTACTGTATCGATTTTAATGATTGTTATGGTACTTATGCAGTCTAGTAATAGCTCAGGCCTTTCAGGTGCAATTTCAGGCGGTGCAGAGCAATTATTTGGTAAGCAAAAAGCACGTGGAATTGAAGCAGTATTAAACCGTATTACAATTGTTTTAGCTGTATTGTTCTTTGTATTAACAATTGCTGTTACGTACTTAAACTTATAGAATTGAAAGAAGAAGCGTTAGTAAGATGTACTAATGGTTCTTCTTTTTTGTTTTGCCATTTGAAAGATGTTTCTAATTAGATTATAGAAATGTAAATATGGTACACTAGATATAGAAAGAATACGACTAGATTACAGAAGAGAAAGAGGAGAAGTACATGATGAAATTAGCATCTCCGAAACCATTTACATTTGAGGGTGGAGACCGCGCTGTTTTATTACTACATGGATTCACAGGGAACTCAGCTGATGTACGTATGTTAGGGCGTTTCTTAGAAAAGAAAGGCTATACTTGTCATGCACCAATTTATAAAGGGCACGGTGTACCACCAGAAGAGCTTGTTCATACAGGCCCTACAGATTGGTGGCAAGATGTAACGGAGGCATATCAGCTTTTAAAAGATAAAGGTTTTGAGAAAATTGCTGTTGTTGGATTGTCACTTGGCGGCGTATTTTCTTTAAAATTAGGTTATACAGTACCGGTTTTAGGTGTAGTACCAATGTGTGCACCGATGTATATTAAGAGCGAAGAAACGATGTACCAAGGTATATTGGCATATGCCCGCGAATATAAAAAACGTGAGCAAAAATCACCAGAACAAATTGAACAAGAAATGTTGGAATTCCAAAAGACACCGATGAATACATTAAAAGCATTACAACAATTAATTGCTGACGTACGTAACAATGTGGATATGATTTATGCACCAACATTTGTTGTACAAGCACGTCATGACGAAATGATTAATACAGATAGTGCTAACATTATTTATAACGGTGTAGAATCTACGTTAAAAGACATTAAATGGTATGAAGACTCTACGCATGTCATTACACTTGATAAACAACGTGACGAGCTACATGAGGATGTATATAACTTCTTGGAGCAACTAGATTGGTAAGATCTAGTTGCCTCTTTTTTTCATAAGGAATTTTTTGTGAAAACTGTAAAAATCATAAGGGGAGTATTGAAGTTTCGCTTTATACATCCCCTATCTTTCGGATACACTAAATAATATAAGGTTTTAAAGGAGGTATTTTTGCTTGGAAGAAATCACACAAGAACATATTGATAAGTTGTTATTATTTATGAGAGAAGAAGCGTATAAACCGCTAACGATACAAGAGTTAGAAGAGGCATTTGGAATTGAAGGTTCTGAGGGCTTTAAAGATTTTGTAAAGGCACTTGTAATGATGGAAGAGAAGGGACTTGTTATTCGTACACGTAGCAACCGTTACGGTCTTCCTGAAAAGATGAATTTAGTAAGAGGTAAGTTAATTGGACATGCACGTGGTTTTGCATTCGTTGTACCAGATGAGAAGAAAACGGGAGACGATGATCTTTTCATCCCGCCTACAGAATTAAACGGTGCACTTCATGGCGATACAGTATTAGCACGTCTTAGTTCTCAATCGAGCGGTTCACGTCAAGAAGGTTCAATTGTACGCATTTTAGAGCGTGGAACGAAAGAACTTGTTGGTACATATACAGAATCGAAAAACTTTGGATTTGTTATACCTGACAATAAGCGCTGGACGAGTGATATCTTTATCTTGAAAAGTGCATCAATGGGTGCTGTAGAAGGTCATAAGGTAGTTGTGAAAATTACGAGCTACCCAGAAAACCGTTTAAGTGCAGAAGGTGAAGTTATTCAAATTCTAGGTCATAAAAATGATCCAGGAGTAGATATTTTATCTGTCATTCATAAACATCATTTACCTTTAGCATTCCCTGAAGAAGTGATGGAGCATGCAAACAGTGTACCAGAAACGATTTCAGAAGAAGATTTAAAAGATCGCCGTGATTTACGTGATCAAATGATCGTAACGATTGATGGTGCAGATGCGAAAGATTTAGATGACGCTGTTACAGTAACGAAGCTTGAGAACGGCAATTACAAGCTAGGCGTTCACATTGCGGATGTAAGTCATTACGTTCAAGAAGGTTCTCCAATTGATGTAGAAGCAGCGGAAAGAGCGACAAGTGTGTATCTTGTTGACCGTGTAATTCCAATGATTCCACATCGTCTATCTAACGGTATTTGCTCATTAAATCCGAAAGTAGACCGTCTGACATTATCTTGTGAAATGGAAATCAACAACTTAGGTGATGTTGTTAAACACGAGATTTTCCAAAGTGTGATTAAAACGACAGAGCGTATGACGTATGCTGACGTAAGAAGCATTTTAGAAGATGAGGACGAAGAGTTAATTAAGCGTTATGAGCCATTAGTACCGATGTTTAAAGAGATGGGGCAATTGGCACAAATTCTACGTGAAAAACGTATGCGCCGTGGTGCAATTGACTTTGACTTTAAAGAAGCGAAAGTATTAGTAGATGAAGAAGGAAAACCGACTGATGTTGTTATGCGCGATCGCTCTGTATCAGAGAAGTTAATTGAAGAATTTATGCTTGTTGCGAATGAAACAGTAGCAGAGCACTTCCACTGGATGAACGTACCGTTTATGTACCGTGTCCATGAAGATCCGAAAGAAGATAAGCTTGAGCGTTTCTTCGAGTTTGTAACGAACTTCGGATATGCGGTAAAAGGACGTGCGAATGAAGTGCATCCTCGTGCGCTGCAACAAATTCTTGAAATGGTTCAAGGACAGCCAGAAGAAGTAGTTATTTCAACAGTTATGCTTCGTTCTATGAAGCAAGCTCGTTACGATGCGGATAGTTTAGGACATTTCGGTTTATCAACTGAGTTCTACACACATTTCACATCACCAATTCGTCGTTACCCAGATACAATTGTTCATAGATTAATTCGTGAATACATTATTAATGGTAAAGTCGACAATGAAACGCAAGCAAAATGGCGTGAAAAATTACCTGAGATTGCAGAGCACTCTTCTAATATGGAACGCCGTGCTGTTGAAGCAGAGCGTGAAACAGATGAGATGAAAAAAGCAGAGTATATGGTTGATAAGATCGGTGAAGAGTATGACGGTATGATTAGCTCTGTAACAAACTTCGGTTTATTCGTAGAGCTTCCAAATACAATTGAAGGTCTTGTACACGTTAGTTATTTAACGGATGATTACTACCGTTATGACGAGCAACATTTCGCTATGATCGGAGAACGTACAGGAAACGTATTCCGCATCGGTGATGAAATTACAATTCGCGTTATTAACGTAAATAAAGACGAGCGTGCAATCGACTTTGAAATCGTTGGCATGAAAGGTACGCCTCGTCGTAAGTTCAAAGATCGTCCAGTCGTTATCGAGCAGCCAAGAACAGGCAGAAAGAAACGCGGTGGACGTAGCGAGCGCAGTAATGAGCGCGGCGGTGAACGTGGCACAGGTAGAAAATTTGACCGTGGTGGCAAAGGAAAAGGAAGAGGATCCGCATCTGCATCCACATCCGCATCCGCAAGTCAGCCAGGGAAAAAAGATGGTAACGGCAAGAAGAAAAAAGGATTTTTCGAAAACGTACCAGGATTCAAGAAGAAAAAGAAAAAGCGTAAGTAAGAAAAGAGTGGCTTCGCTTTGATGAAAAGCGGGGCCGTTTTCTTTTTTCTTCGTGGCTTGAGAGCGAGCCACTTTCGCTTTTTGATGGAATCCAGCTACAGTGGCTAGAATGTTTGGCGGCTTCGCTTCTTCCCCAGAGGCAAAGAGCGCCTCAAGGTCAGAAGCTCCATCCACCTCACATTCTGAACGAGCCACTTTCGCTTTTTGTATAATCCAGCTACAGTGGCTAGAATCTGTTGGCCATTTCACTCCCTCGGACGAAGCAAAAAGCGCTTCTCTGTCGGGAGTTCCAATGTCCAAAGATTCTAAGCGAGCCACTTTCGCTTTTTGTTTACATTTGTTACAATAGTAAAAATAGAGGAGGGACGTTATATGCCAAAGGGTACAGGTAAGGTTATTGCACAAAATAAAAAAGCGTTTCATGATTATTTCATCGAAGAAACATACGAAGCAGGGCTTGTCCTTCAAGGAACGGAAATTAAGTCGATTCGCGCTGGTCGCGTGAACTTGAAAGATGCGTTTGCACGTGTACATAATGGTGAAGTATGGGTTCATAATATGCACATTAATACATACGAACAAGGGAATCGTTTCAACCATGATCCACTTCGTACGAGAAAATTACTTCTTCATAAAAAAGAAATTGATAAGCTAGCGGGCGCTGCAAAAGAAACAGGTTACGCATTAGTTCCACTTAGAATCTATTTGAAAAATGGATTTGCAAAAATGGCACTTGGTTTAGCAAAAGGTAAGAAACAATACGATAAACGTCACGATTTAAAAGAGAAAGAAGCAAAACGTGAAATTGCACGCGTGTTCCGTGATCGCCAAAAGATGTAATACAGATATTTACATTTGTAAAACGGCGCGCGTATGATATAATAACTTATGTAAGGTTGTTGCACATTGAAAAACAGCTCTTAGTAGCTATCACGATATTTTCTTCGTATGCTCCATTTTTATCATGGGGACGTTACGGATTCGACAGGGATAGTTCGAGCTTAGGTTGCGAGTCGAGGGGATCGGCCTCGTTAAAACGTCAAAGCCTATAATTGGCAAACAAAACAATCTTTCTTTAGCTGCTTAATTGCACTAAAGGTTCCTCCCTCCATCGTCCATGTGGTAGGGTAAGGGACTCAAACTAAGTGGACTACGCCGGAGTTCGCCGTCTGAGGGCGAAGGAAGAGAACAATCAGACTAGCAACTTGGAAGCCTGTCGATAGGCCGAAGAGTTCGCGAAATGCTAATATATCGACTACACTCGTAGAAGCTTAAGTGCCGATATTTTTGGACGTGGGTTCGACTCCCACCGTCTCCACCAATACATATTTGGTGGTTTTTTTATTTTTGTGTGTAATTTAAACCATAAGTTGGCCATTTTGGACAACTTATGGTTTTATTTATATTAGGTCAGTTTATGGTTTATTGGTTCCGTTGTGGATTTAAAATAAAGTCGCGATGTTTAAAACAAAGTCACGATGTTTATAAAAATGTTGCGAAGCTTCACCCCTTTTGGCTAACCCTTTATCTAAATAAAGGGGTGTTTTATCGTGCGTGAAAAGATTATTCCGTTAAAGGGCCATATTGTTGAGAACTTGATTTCAAGATAATATAAATGCATATAGTTATGTATTAAATTTTCTTATGCGAAAAAAAAAGGCGGGTGACTTATGGCATATCATTTTGGATTGAAGGTACTTGAGGGCAAAAGAGGATTGAAGTTAACACGAGAAAAATATGCAATTATTAATAATAAAAGCTCATTCAGAGTTCATTTTTCTAGGGATATTTATACTGATGAAGAAGGTAAGATATACACGGAACAATGGTGTGAAAAACAACTTAAGGACTGTTTAGAGAATTTTGATTTAAATATGGAATATTTCTCTTTATTAAATCACAGCGAATTTTGTAAAGAAATAGAAGAGTTTCTTGAACGGAATAGTCAATTCACTGAGGTGTATGATCTTAATTTGTATGATGGAAAAGCAGGTTATTACATAATGATACTTGATGAATATTCACAAGTGTACATTGGTACAACGAATGATATTAATAGACGTATTAGACAGCATTGGTCGAATAGCAAATCTTTTGATCTCCTTCTATTTCCAATGGGTAATGTTGATTCCTCGATACTTTCAATTGATAGTTTTCGTGCTCTTGATACTACCAGAATTTATGCGTATGGAACAAACAAAACGTTTAGTAGTGAGGACAACTTCATAAATCAATTTTCAGCTAAATTCGTATGTAATAGGATGGCTGGTGGAAAAGTTACTGGCGGTTTACTTCAGGCAATAACAATGATGAAAAAGCGAAATTTAAAAAGATAAATATTTGTTCGTAACAATAGAGTTGTTTCAAAGATTTCAACAATCGGGCGCGATTGTTGAAGATTAAAGGTAGAAAATGATCAATCTTTTTTATAAAAACCAAGCTTAAATCCGCTGGAGAAGAATCCATTTTGATCAATCTTTCTTCAAAATGGATTCTTTTTATTTATCGTAAAACTTGGGATTGCGAGGTATTTTTGATCAAACTTTATTTCAAAGCTACATCCGTTTGGGGAAAGTTTTTAAATGTTAATTTCTAGAATATATAAACTTTCGGGAATTAAACGGGGATAATGGGAGGAGTTATAAATATGATTCTAGGAGAAATAACAGGAACAGATTGGGCATTTATTGCCACATTTTTTTTTACAGCTTGCGCGGGTATAATGGCACAATATGCTTCCCACCATTTCACAAAAAAACGAGAAGAGGAAAAATATTTAAAAGAATGTTATCAAAATCTGTATTCCCCAATTTTATATGAAGTAACAAAGTACATAGATATAGAAACCGTGTATAAGGGAGATATGTTAAAGGATAAATTTGAAAAGGAAACAGTTTTTGAAGGAATCAAAAAACATATTCAATTAAATTTAAAATATGCCCCAATTGAATTAATTCGTGCGTATGATGCGGTGAGAAGGAGCGAAATATACGAAGATTTTAAAGGTGATGAAGAATTACTTGCAAAAGCGGATTTATGTTTTACTTTTTTAGAGGAATTAAATTTTTTAAACGTGAAGCTGGATATGAACTATAGTTATGAGGAGATTTTAAAATATAGAATCTATTATAGTCTTTGGATTTTTGTATATGAGTACTCTGATTTCAATTTAGCTAATAATGTATTAAAGCATAAATGGACGTTTAATCAAGAAGAGTTCACTGAAGAACTAGTAGTGGAGATTGTTCAATTAATAAAGAAGGATAAGTCTGAAAGAGTTTCAACAATGAAGTATTTCATAAATAATCTTTTAGTTCGTATAATTGCAGAAAAAAATAAAGATGCATTCCAACCTACTGAAGATTTGCATCAATTGTTACTTGAATTTATTAAAATGGAATTGAATTATGATTTGGTACAGTCTTGGAATCAAGAATTAAAATTATAAAAAATAAACAGAATTGGTTATAAAGAGAAGTATAAGGTATCCTTCTCTTTTTTAGTGTATTTAATAGGTATGTTTATATCAAAAAGATGATATGTGTGGGTAGGAATTCGTTATTGAATGGGACATAGAATAAAAAGATACTTTCATATAGAAGGTATCTAAGTTTTAACTAGACAGAAAAGAGACCGTAATTGGTACGGCCTCAAAGTGTTATGTATTATATTGAAAATTAATTTGAATTTCAAATTTTTGATTTGATGAATCCAAAATTTCTATCCACCATCCATCAACAGGAATGTCGTCGTAACCATCAGAATATCTTTGGCCATTAAATTTTTCAACCAATGAAAAGCTGTAAGCATGGTCTTTCTGTAATATAATATTTCTAACATCTCGACGATTATTTTTGTTACCATTCATTATATATTCTCTAAGTGCTTCATGGTTGTATTTGGAGAAAAGGTTGCTCCCATATACATTATCTTCGATTTTAAAAAAAGTAACTGAGTTATTTTTCTCCATCATACCCCCAAAAACTTCGGCATGGTTTTTATTTTTAAAAATAATTTTTTTAATTCCATTAGTTGAGTTTCGAGCAATAACTGTTAAATCTATATGGATTTGACATTGAGTTTTGTCATTATGGGGAAAATATCTCCATGATGCATTATCGTAGTAAACATCTAAGCTAGGAGTAGGATCCTTTTTAAAAAATACATTATAAATTGTTGTACCAGTATTAATAACACCAAGAGTTAATCCAGCAATTGCAATAAAAGTTGTAACAGACAAATTTAGGCCCCCTAAAAAATAGTTATAGTACTTAATTTGCTATGATGTTGAAAATGTTAATGAATTTCATTAATTTAATAAAAGGATTATAAGATATAAAACAACGCAAAAAGGCACCTTAAAAAGGTACCTTTTTTGATGAGCCTGACGGGAATCGAACCCGTACGTCCAAGGACACCCGCTTGCAAGGCGGGCGCGTCTGCCAGTTCCGCCACAGGAATTTTATAATATCATATTTTTTGAATTTTGTAAACATTTATTCCCTTTTAGATTATAAAAAGAAATGATTATTTAACAAGATAAATTTAACTTTTTATTGGTTTAATGTGTCGAAGTTGCTAATTTATTGTAAAATTATTACTATGGAATATTGATATTTGAATGAATATTTTTTGGGGGAGATTAAATTTGTTAACTCATGCTACACTTAGAAATATCTTTAAACAGGATTTTGAAAAATTCTTTAGATCTTATCAAGTTCCTGGGCGCTCTGTACGTATTATTCCAGAAGCTGGACAGGATAGATATACACCTATTCAGAATATGATAAAAGAAGAGTTAGAATCTGGAGAACATTTCTCTGAGGAGAATGTTGATACCTTTATGTATCAACAATTATTTTATTCAACAAATAACTGGCATTATGTGTACCAAAATAATGAATGTGTATTTAATAAGGATACGCCATTAGAAGATATTATTTCTTTATTAGAAAGCAGACCGGAGCTTCAATATAATAGACTACTTATTAGTGATATTGAAACTGACAAATATTCATTATGTACAACTAGAATAGAAAGTAATAACTATAATCTGAAGAGTATCAATTTTATAATTAAAATTGGGAATGTAGAATTGAATTCGGAAAAATACAATTTTTTCTCAGCTATTACTATTGATATGGAACATAATTTAGTTATTATTAGATTTAATCAAAATTTATTGGATAATTTTGGATCGGACCCGTTAGATGTTCTTACTCATTTGAAAGATTTATTGAATGGTTTCGTGCAACAAGGTGAAGAAATTAATCCGTTTGAACCATTAGGTTTAAATATTATAGGGTTTAATGAAGAAGTACCAAAAAAAATTATCTCGTCACTGTTTAAAGAACTGAGTTCTGAAGCTGAAGACATTTTAAATGCGCGTGTTCCAGAGAATACGGATAATGACATAAGGGGATTCTTAGTAGAAAAAGGTCTTCCTAGTGAAGAGGATTATATTCAGCAAATAAAATCTGTAATTTATCAAGATATTTCTCAAACGTGTGCAAATACAATATTTGCAAATGGGTGGGTTTTTAGATTTGTTTTTCGAGAAGGGCAATTAACCCGTGCCTCTTCTAGAACAGATGATAGAAGTCCTATATATGGATCCAAAGTATATTGGCATTTAAAAGAGCTTATTTTTAAGAGTGATGAAATGTATGAAGCGGGCTTTTTATGGTATTTAGAGAATCCAGAAAATACAGAAGAACCGAAATATGTTGAAGTACGATTAGAGTCGCGAAGTGACTCTTTGATTTTACATTATTACCATAAAATGAGAAATCCAGATAGAAAGGAGAAAGAAGATTTTGTATTACGAAAAATTAACTCATATTTTTAAAATAACAGATCTTCAGGATTTATTCCCTCAAATTTCAGTTGATGAGTTTGACCAATTCATTAGATCGGAACAATCAAAAAATGGAAAATATATAAGTCCATATAAATTTGCTCTAGAACAGAATATAACCGTAAATGAAAGTGTAAAGTTTTTTATGTATTTTACAGGTGATCAAGGGATTTTTGATATTGTTTCTTACGCAGAATGTTCTAGACCGTCCTGCTTTAATAACAGAATTTATTTTGATATTGATAGTATAGATGATCAAATATTTTGTGAAGAATGTGGGAAAATTTATTCATTTGATACTATAAAGAGACATATTAAAATTTTATTTAGACTCAAAGAATCAATAAAAATTCCAGACAAAGTCCAAAGGATTTCTCGTAAGGATCCAAGCTCAACATATGAGGCTCTAAGGGAGTTGCCACCACATTTAAAGGGAGAATCCCCTTCATCTTTAAATAATAATGCCCCGACAGGTGATGAGGGGGATGAAATGAGTGTAGGAGTTGATTTAGAGGTGGTTTTAGAAAGTGCACAAGAGGATGGAATGCCTATTATACCAACTGTTGAGAAGTTTAAAAATAAGATAAGATCATTGGCAGGTTAACAAGTATGAAGAAAGTTTTGAATAGAACTAGCTTTATTTTTGGTTTATTAATGGGGAGTTTTATTTCGATATTTATAGTAATGTTTATTTTACGTGATAAGTTTGAAAAACCGTGGGATACAATTTGGACTAGTTCTTTAGGTTTTATTGGTACAGTGATAGGAAGCTGTATAGGTGGGTTAGTTGCTTATCGTGTTGCTGTGGAGCAGGTAAACGCCCAAGTTAAAAATGAGGAAGATAAACAAAAAGGTCTTCAGGATAGATTGGGAAATAGAATCCAAGGTGAGCTACAGAATAATGCGGAGTTTGTTGAGAAACTAAAAGAACTTCTTGTAGAAATGAAGGATGATTTTGAGGAATTGTCTAAGGAGATTTCAAAAGAAAATCCGGAAATTTTAGAAGGGATTATTGTGCTTATATCACAAATAGAAACAGACTTATTACTACAACTTCGCTCGGAATTATTTGATATAAGGTATGTTGATTTGCATAAAAAGATAGAGGTATTGGATAAGATAAAGAAAAATGCTGAAAATTTACAAAAACAGAAAGTACCAATGTATATTGCTATTACACTAAAAAGATTATTGAAACTTTCAGAAGAGTACACTCAATTACATAGCATATAGCGTATATTGGTTAAGCAAAAAAGAGACCGTAGAATATTGATATATGGTCTCTTTTAATTTTGATTATCTTTTAAATAGATTCTTTTTGTTCATCCAAAAATATATTTATATAAGATACTGTTAATCAATTTTTGCTTGCGTATATATCCATCATGGTTTTATTGTAATGTTTGGCCACTTTAAAATCTAGTTGTATTGACTTTTGGAAACTTTTATCCAATAAATGGGTGCTTGGTGTATGTGCAAGCATATGTACTTGATAGTCATATATCATTCTACAAAATCTATGCGTCCAATCATCTAGAGATAAATTTAAAGAGTGATCAATGATATTATTTGATATTTTAAAACTAGGATCGGAAATACCTTTGAAACTTCTTCCAGATTCATTGATGAATATAGCACCTTTCCCATCATCAGGTGATAGAGTATTTTCATTTACATAATCATTATTCTTATAAAAATCTTGATCCATTTCTATGGCAAGGCGATTATTAAAGATAGGCTGTATAAACTGAGCAGGGGTATATAAAATATCCTTTTTTAAGATTTTGCTTTTAATTTTCTCACTACCGGTAACAAGGTCCCCCGCTATGACTAAAGGTGAGTCATTGTTTTCTTTAACATATGTAGGGTTTGAAAGATATGGAAAACCTAGATTCTTTGAAAATAGGAAATCCGTGGATAAGTTAAAAAAGTAGTATTCATTTATCCTAAATCCAAAACAAGTTGGTGAATGCTGAAAAGCCAATGTATCTGTTCCTATAAAATTTATCCCATCCGTAACGTCATTATAACGATAGATGGCAAGCATTCTATCTTTTGCACCTAAACGTTTAGCTATAGCAAATTTTGGAGTTATACCTGTTATATTTTTGTTTAAAAAATAGTATCCAAGCCAAAGTCCAATACGAATTTTATCGAACCAATCGAGTAAAGTGTCGATTTCTCCTATATTAATGGTATCCTTATTTAATAGCTTCTCAATAACTAATTTGGTGTTATCCTCCAAGTCTGAAAAATCCGAATTGCACTTAGAGCATGCAGGAAATTGAAAGGAATTAAAGCTAAATTTTCGTAGGAAACTATCAGGATTTTCAAACCATTTAGCTTGTTTAGGAAAGTCGATACCTAAGTTAACCTGCCTATTAGGATCTCCAGTAAGACGCATTAACCATTGAGGAACGATGTGCTCTTTACTCTTACCAGTAATCTTTTCTCCACAAAATACACAGTTTTTTTTCATAAAATATCTCCTTATATGTTTATATAGTATATATTTTATCATTTATCTTTCTTTTTTGTTTTACATAACATTCGAAAAGAAAATTGGATGTTTACGTTAAAATATAGTAACGGTGTTTTTCAATGCTTTGAAGTGTGAAAAAAGTTAATTACAGTTATATTAACTTTTATTTGAAATTGGGATTGAATTTTTTCATAAAAATAGGTTGCTAAAAATAATGGAGAAATCTATTTTGATTAAACTTAAAATAAGAGCTACTCATGCATCAAATTCTTAGGGCTTGCATAAAAAAGATATTCTTGAAATTTTCGGTCAATATACGGTTAAGTCTTTGGATAGTTGTCTATATTTTTAATAATAGCATTAAAGGAGGTAACTAATTGTCGCATCATTTGATCAGAAGTCGATTATACGGTTTATGTCCAAAAAGAAGAGATACCCCATTTGTAGAATCCTTGTCGAGTTATCTTATTAGACTAGCGGAAACGCATGCTGTTCATTTTGGGGAGTTATTGGCTTACGAGATAGCGCCTATATTAGGGAAACAATATTTGTTAAACAGTATAGATAGGGGCGGAAATCGTTTTTATGATGGTGCAAGAACAATTAATGGTACTGAAAAAAATGCAAAAGATATGGTAACTGCTTTAGAACGTCTTACAGGTACAGGAAACTTAGAAGAGTTAACTTTATCAAAGTTTAGAAGGATTTTTCCTTCTAGGGGCTTAATAAGAAAGAATTTGGCTTGGTGCCCTGAATGTTTGAAAGAGTTCATGGAGATGGATTCTTTGTACTATCCATTAATCTGGTGTATGACAGCTTACAGTGTATGTACAAATCATAAAATTTATTTAAATGAAGAATGCCCTACTTGTAATAAATTAATTCCATTTTTGCATAGAAAGAGTAGGGTTGGTATATGCCCTTATTGTCAATCGAAACTTTTTAAACCACTTAATACCCTCCAATTTATAGACCACAAAGATTATTGTATTTCCCAAAGTGTAGAAAACTTTTTTAAAGACGAAAGCAAAGGAAATAAATTTAGACTCTATTCGTTATATGAGAATTTATCCTCTATCCTTCATGTCAGTTTTGATGGAAATTTAAAGCAGTTTGCTAATTACATAGGTGTTCCAAAAACAACAGCTTGGGGATGGCTAAATAAAGAAGTTATTCCACCGCTAAATAAGATTTTAGACATTGCTTATACTTTAAAGATTCCAGCCCAAGTATTGTACACAGATCATAAAGAGGTACAGATAACACCTAATATATTATTTAGTGATATAAATCAAGCAATAAAAAAAAGAGAAAAATTTATATTAAGTAAGGAAGAAGTTAGTACTTATCTTAGTGAAACAGAAAAGGAACAGTTTGGTGTAAAGGCAATAGCTGATATTGCAAAAGACTTAAAATGTAGCACGAAATTTCTTTATACTAACTTTCCTGAAGAGTGTAAGAAAATTTCAAACCGTAATTATCAAATAAAAACTGAAGAAAAATTTCTGTATCTGTCTACTTTAAAAGAGCAGATACAAGAAGTCTGTTATAACTATTTTTCACAAGGTGTTTTTCCTACTAGAAAATTATTAGAGGAAGAATTAAACTTACCATTCCTTTTTAAAAATCGTCCAATGAAAGAGTATTTCTATCAAGTGCGTTTAGAAATAGAAAAACAATTCATTATTCCGAAGGGGAGAATATATGTTACAAGAGGCTGAATTTATTAAGTGGTGTAAGGAAAAAGGATTGTCTGTCCCTGCACAAGATCTAATTAATAAGATTAGAACATCTCCGCCTAGTAGAAAGGTACAAAGCGGACGAGGGAATGTATCAGGTTTTTATCCCAGCAGAAAAATGGGGATGACTATTCAATTTGAAAGCCATAAGGTTGAGCTAAATGCAATATATAAAATGGAATATGATTCTTCAGTTTTAGAATACTATGACCAACCTAATACAGTTTTTTTGGAGTATATGTCTAAGAATAATCGTAAGGTTTCGGTTAATTCTACTCCAGATTTTTTCGTTATAAGAGAAAATGAGGCCGGATGGGAAGAGTGGAAAACAGAAGAAGAACTTTTAAAATTAAGTCAACAATCTCCTAATAGATATGTTAAAGATTTAGATGGAAATTGGAGATGCCCACCAGGAGAAAAATTTGCAAATAAATTTGGTTTGAAGTTTTATTTAAGGAGTTCTAAAGAAATTAATTTGAGTTTTTCTAGAAATATTCAAATACTTGAGGACTACATAAATGTATCAGAGTGCCTAGAAATAGATGAACAGAAAATAAAATTAATTCGAGACATTCTATCTTCAAAATATGGTATTACAATTGAGGATATTTTGAAATCTTATAGTACTTTAACTATAGATGACATTTATAATATGATTGCTCAAAATCATATTTATGTTGATTTATACAAGTATGTTTTAATTGAACATCATGAGGTCCCTTTGTTTTTAAATAAAGATTTATCAAAGATATATGAAATGACTTTTGCTGAAAATACTAATAGTGAAGAAGTATATAGGCTAACATCTACTCGTCTTAAACAAGGTACTAGGTTAATATGGGATGGAAAAATATACTGCGTTATAAATATCGGAAGTAATAATATATCGTTGGTAGATGAAGAAGATGTTTTAGTTAACGTTTCTCAAAAAAATTTTAAAATCCTTAATGAGAGAGGTGCTATTCAATTTCTAGACCAGAGTAATAGCGCAGACGAACAACAGGAATATAAGGAAATTTTATTAGAAGGCGCTTCTCCAAAAGATATTGAAGAAGCGTATGGTCGATATGAGTTGTTGAAGGCTCATAATCAAGGTGCTGAAAATACTGAATACAGTGATAGGACTATAAGAAGATGGGAAAAATCGTTTGAAGAAGCTGAAAGATTATATGGTAATGGTTTTTTAGGTTTGATACCACAAAAGAAACATAGAGGAAATAGGGTGTCGAAAATTGATAAGGTTGTTCAGGACTTAATAAAAGAGGTTATAGAAAAACACTATCATAACATTAAGCAGTTGAATGTAAGAGCTATATATAGTTTGTTTGAAGAGAAATGTAAGAGGAAAGATTTTAGTATTCCTAGTTATGTAACATTCACGAAATACGTTAATAGCTACTCAAACTATGAAACAGTAAAAAGTAGGAAAGGTAAAAGAGCTGCTTATCCAATGGAGCATTGGTATCTAGAGATACATACTCCTAAACATGGTGATATACCTTTTGGAATTGCACATATTGATCATACAGAATTAGATATTGAGCTTGTATTGATGGATGGGAAAGAAAGAATCACTCGTAGACCATATCTTACGTTATTAATGGACGCATATTGCAGGAGGATTTTAGCGCATTATATAACTTTTGATCCACCGAGTCATCGTTCAATTATGATGGTTTTACGAGAATGTGTAAGAAGAAATTTCCGATTACCCAATAACATTGTAGTTGATGGTGGAAAAGAATTTCATAGCTTATATTTTGATGTATTATGTGCTCAAAATAGGATAATAAAAAAGAAAAGACCACCGGCTAAAGCTAGATTTGGAAGTGTTATAGAACGTTTATTTGGAACAACTAACTCTTCTTTTATACACAATTTGCAAGGAAATACCCAGCTGACAAAAGAGGTAAGAGTTGTTACGAAGAGTACAAATCCGAAAAACTCTGCAATTTGGACATTAGAAAAGTTAAATACTTTGTTTTATGAGTGGATTGAGCACTATGAAAATACGTTACATGCTGGATTAGGAATAGCACCTAAAAAACAGTTTGAGCTAGGAATTGCATTAGGAGGAGAGAGAGAAATGAATTTTATTTCATATGATCAGAGCTTCATCTTATCAACTCTTCCATCTACGCCTAGAGGAAAAGGTTTAGTTCAGCCAGGTAAAGGAGTTGTGTTTAATAATGTTTGGTATTGGAATGAAGAGTTTAAAAATCCAAAAACGGAAAAAACAAAGGTTGATTTAAAGTATGATCCTTTTAACGTTGGAATTTTATATGCATATGTAAATAAGAGGTGGATTAAATGCATATCAGAATACCATTATCTTCTTGATGGGAAAACACATAAACAGCTGCAATGTATTACGGAAGAAATTAGATATAAATTAAATATTAAAGGAAGAGTAAATTTGAAACACATAGCAAGTTTTATAACAACAATTGAAAATCATGAGAAAGTAATGAATCAAGCTTTAATAGAGAAAGAAAACCGAAAATCTCGTATTACTTTTGAAGAAATTGGATTGGAAGAGAATATAGCTGCTCAAAAATCCAATTTTGATTCAAGAAAAATTGATGTGAATAATATTCCAAACTTCAAAGTCATTGAAGACTAAAAATATTAATGAAGAGGGGTGGGGAATTTGGTTGAAAATATGTTACCTACAGGGCAACAAACTTTAGAAGAGAAAGTAAATAAGTTTAAAAGAGTAAAGATAATCCATCCTAAAATGAATCAAGTAATGTCGGAACTTAAATCATTGATAGAGAAACCTTCTGGTAATGAAATTATTATGGTTTTGGGACCATCGGGTGTTGGGAAATCAACGCTTATAGAGGAATTAAAAAAAGAAATTATAAATAACTTATTTGATGAATTAGAGAAGGAGAGGTCTATTCTTCCTTTTGTATCTATAGAACTTATATCTCCTGATAGTGGTATTTTTAATTGGAAGGATTTTTACGTAAGAGTACTGCGAGCTATGGAAGAGCCATTAATTGAAAAGAAAATTATATATGAAAATAATAGCGAACCAAAAAAGAGGGATAAGGTAACAGTGGGACAGGGACATTATTTAACTTCTCCGGCGCTAAGAAGGTCATTAGAAAATGCTTTTTATTATCGGAAACCAAAAGTGTTTATTGTTGATGAAGCTCAGCATTTTACTAAAGTGCCATCAGCAAGAAAGTATTTGGATCAGCTAGACTCACTTAAATCATTATCTAATCTAACAAAAGTTCCACAATTACTAGTTGGTACATACGAACTTAAGAACTTTGTAAATTTAAATGGGCAACTAGCGAGAAGAACCTTTGACATACATTTCCCTAGGTATGACATATCTAATGAACAAGATTTCATCAATTATTTAGGTGTTATTAAAGGTCTTTTTGAATATCTTCCTATAGAAACATCATCTTCATTATTGGAAAATTGGGATTATTTATACGAAAGAACAGTAGGCTGTGTAGGGATATTAAAGGATTGGTTAACAAGAGCGCTGAGGTTAGCTTTAGAAAATAATGAGAAGTCATTAAAAATTCAACATCTCAGAAATACGGCTCTTTCTATAAATAAGGTATCTAAACTTGTTGATGAACTTTCACAGGGAGAGGCTTGTTTCATAGAGAATTCAGATAAGATATTGGATGTAAGGATAAAGTTAGGCCTCGATAATGAAAATGTAAATCAAAAGGGTAATTCGAAGAAAAAGAATGTTGGTATTAGAAATCCTAAAAGAGATAAAGTAGGCGGAATGAAGGATGAATAATATTAAAATATTTGAAGAAAAACAAGCTGCTTATTCATTTTCGAAAAGGAGTGAGTTTTATGCCTTGGAACCTATAGGAATTGGAACAAATAGGGTAGAAGGGCTAGTAAGTTATTTAAGAAGGTTAGCGGATGCTCATAATGTAACATTACATGCCTTAGTTTCTTATATAATTAAATTACATCCAAATCAATCAGTACACCCAAAGCATACCTATTATCCGATACTGAGGAATGGTATGAGTAAAACGATGGGGCTCGTTGTAGAATCGCTGGAAGAACTAAGGTTAATTACTAACCCAAAAAATATGACAATGTTACCATGGGAAAATGTAATGAGTTATTCAAAGTTATTTACAAAAGAAAAAAAATGGTGTCCAATTTGTTTAGAGGAATGGAAAAATAATGGAATAAAGTGTTATGAGCCATTAGTATGGGGGATAAATTTATTAAATATTTGTTCTCAGCACAATGTAAAGTTACATCAGTTCTGTTCAAATGTAGAATGTAGGGCTTCTCAGTCGTCACATCATGAAAAACTACCAATAGAATATTGTCAAATTTGTAATCAATGGCTTGGTATCAATAAAAATTTAGAATTAAAATTTGTTAACAAGGATATAGAAAAATGGAATGTATGGGTTGCTGATAACTTAGGAGAAATGGTAATTAAAATTTCTAATCTAAAAATACCTAAAAATAATCAAGTATATTGCATTATAGATAAGTGGATACAGGATTTTTTTCAAGGAGATAGAAGGCGTTTTTGTTATGAAATACAAATTGACAATAATAGGCTTCAGCTAATTGAACGCGGAAAATATAGATTATCATTAAACTCTCTTCTATTATTAAGTTATCGGACAAAATTAAAATTAAATGATTTATTTTATTATGGTATAGAATCTTGAAAAGGCTAATTTTTGTTTATTTAGGTCATTATATGGTTAAATAATTGGTTTTTGAACATTATATGGTTAATAAGAATTAAGATATGTTATGAAATTTATTAAATACAAGCTGATAATTGGCCAATTTATGATTTAAATATTGGTCATTATATAGTTTAAGTTACATTGTGATATGAACCATAATTTTGCCAGATTGGCGAGGTTATGGTTCTTTTTGTTTGTGGCAAATTTATGGTTCTAAAAATAGAATGTATCTAATTTCTTGGTTCTTTCAATTACATCATCAATGCATCTTGTGTGTTATCCCTTAACTATCACAATTTTATCCAGTAAAAGCCCGATTGGTGAGGACTGATAATCAGTGGGGGATAAACATCTCTATTCAATTGATAATTCGCTTTATTATAATCTTCATATGTTTTGTGTTTTTATCCATACCTATTGTAAGATTATATAGAGTTCTCCTAATAAACTGTTTTAATGGATTATTTAGGAGTTTTAAATTTATAAATCTTAAATTGTTTTTTGGGGATAATTTTTTATCTAAATAAGTTATATTGAAGTAGAGGTGAACCATCGGTGAAGCAGGTGTTGGTGATTAAAAATGAACGGTCTTCAGCAAAGAAAATTGTAAGCGGTCTAACGCAAGAAGGCTATTTCATTTTAAAACTTCACAATGAAAACCAAGGTTTAAATATAATATATGAACAAGATTGGGATATTATCATATTGGATTGGGACTCATTAAGTATATCGGGACCAGAAATTTGCAGACAAATACGACTTGTTAAAACCACACCGATCATTATTGTGACCGACAATATTTCTAGTAAGGATTGCATAGCAGGGCTACAAGCAGGAGCAGATGATTATATAAGAAAACCATTTGTGAAAGAAGAATTAGTAGCAAGGGTTCAAGCAATTTTAAGGAGAAGTGACTATATCCAGCAAAATGAGATGAAATTTTTTCAGTTTAAAGATCTCTTTGTTGATGCATCTAGCAATATTGTGAAAAAAGGTGGCGAAAATCTCTCACTTACTAAGCGCGAGTATGATTTACTTGTATTTTTAATCAAAAACAAAAACACAATATTGAGCCGTGAGATGCTTTTGAATCAAGTTTGGGGATATAACGTAGTAGTAAATCCAAATGTAGTAGATTTATATATTGGGTATGTAAGAAAAAAGTTAAAGTGCGAGAAGAAAGACAGATATATTCAAACGATACATGGCAGAGGCTATTCAATGATTGACTGATAAAAATAAGATAATAAAAAAATGAGTAAAACTATTTCATTCAGTTTTACTCTTTTTTTTATTAAATGTGATAATCAAATAGTTTCTGAGAAGTATTAAAAGATGTAAAAAAATATTTCTATCAGGCAATGGATTATGAAAACATTAGCAATTAATGAGCATCTTTTGGGTAGTGTGGAGGGGACGATTCTAGCTCGCATTAGTTGAGACCAGATCTAATGAAAGTGTCTACTCGAAAAAAATCGACACGCTCTGAAGAATAAAGGTTAATCAACACGCCCGACTTCATATATTACTTTGTGTGCCTGATTTTATGAATTCACACCATTCACAAGATTTTCACAGAATTAATGACTATACTAATTAACAGGATGTTCAAATGAAAATGATTATCAATAGCGATTCAATTGAATAAAAGTTACTTTCTAATTCAATCTATGGATGTCATCATTTTCGAAATAAATCACACTATAAGGAGTATACATATGAAAAAATCTATGCTTTTAAAATTAGTGAGTATTCTAGCAATTTTCACTTTAATGTTAGTAGCTTGCTCAGATTCAAGTAAAGAAACTTCGAAGGCTAATAATAAAGATAATGGTAGTGATAAGCCAAAAACGGTTGAAATCACTGATGCTCATGGAACTGTTAAAGTCCCTGTAAACCCAAAGAATGTAGTTGCTTTGGATAACAGAACTTTTGAAACTTTATCTGATTGGGGAATTAAATTAGCGGCTGCTCCAAAGGATATCATGCCTGCTGATTCAGCATATAAAAAGGATGAAAAAGTTCAAAATATTGGGAATCACCGTGAACCAAATCTTGAAATTATTGCAGCGGCAAACCCTGACCTTGTAATCGTTGGTCAAAGATTTGCTGACCATTACGAAGAAATCAAAAAATTAGTACCAAATGCAGCAGTTATTGATCTTAATTTTGATGTTTCTGAGAAAGCTACTAAGCCTGGCGAAAACTTAGTAAAAGGACTTAAAGATTCTACAATTACTTTAGGAAAAATCTTTAATAAAGATAAAGAAGCTAAACAATTAGTAGCTGATTTTGATAAATCTATTGAAAAAGCAAAATCTGCTTATAACGGAAAAGATAAAGTTATGAGTGTTATCGTTACTGGTGGTAATATTGGTTTTGCTGCTCCACATTCTGGTCGCGTTTGGGGACCAATGTATGAAATTTTCGGTTGGACTCCAGCGTTAGAAGTTTCAAATTCTACTGCAGGTCATAAAGGTGATGACGTTTCTGTTGAAGCTATTGCACAAACAAATCCTGATTGGATTTTCGTATTAGATCGTGATGCTGCAACATCTGATGCAGCTAAGTCAACACCTGCTAAGGATGTTATTTCTAAATCACCTGCTCTTCAAAACACAACTGCTGTTTCTAAAAAACAAGTTATTTATGCACCAGAAGATACTTACACAAATGAATCAATTCAAACTTATATAGAGTTATTTGGATATATGGCAAAAACTTTAGCTAAGTAGTGTAAAGGGGTACGAAACAGTGTCAAAAAATATGATTTCTAGGGTTGAGAATATTTCTCAACCCCAGTTTTATAATCAAAATAAAATATGGACAAAACCTTTTATAATAGCAGTTATAGTTGTTATAATTTTAGGGATTATATCACTGTTTACTGGAGTTTATGATATACGTGGACAAGAGGACGGGACAGAGATGTTTTTCATAACTCGTGTTCCGAGAACAGCTGCATTAATGCTTACTGGAGCTGCGATGGCGATGGCAGGGCTCGTAATGCAACTCATTACACAAAATCGCTTTGTTGAACCTACTACAACGGGGACTATTGAATGGTCAGGCTTAGGCCTGCTTTTTGTGTATTTATTATTTCCTGCCCCGACTTTAGTTCAAAGAATGACTGGTGCAATCATTTTTTCTTTTATAGGAACTATGATTTTCTTTCTATTTTTAAGAAGAGTTAAGCTTCGTTCGTCTTTAATTGTTCCGATTATTGGATTGATGCTTGGAGCAGTAATTTCTGCAGTGTCTACTTTTTTAGGACTCCTTTTTCAAAAGACGCAAAGTATTGAAACTTGGTTTGTAGGTTCATTTGCTAACATTCAGGTGGGAAGATATGAATATTTATGGCTGATTGTTATCATTACTTTTCTTATTTTTATGTATGCTAATAGATTGACTTTAGCTGGACTAGGAGAAGATGTCGCAACAAGTCTTGGAGTTAATTACAATAGAATTGTTCTTTTTGGGACTGCTCTTATCTCTGTTGCAGTTGGAATTGTTGCAGCTGTTATTGGACACTTACCTTTCTTAGGATTAATTGTGCCAAATATCGTTTCAATGTTTAGAGGTGATGATCTTAGGAGTAATTTACCTTGGGTTTGTGTGATCGGAATGGGATCAATAACTGCCTGTGACATCATTTCTCGAACAATTATACAGCCTTTTGAATTACCTGTTTCTTTAATACTTGCAACAGTGGGAGCAGTCGTGTTTATTACTATTTTATTGAGACAAAGAAAACCAAGGAGGCTACGATGATCACATTAGAATATAGAAAAAAAGAAAATGTCGAAATCGATTCTAGCCTTCATAATGAAAGTAGATCAGCTAGTGCTTTTCGGTCTAAGAAGGAAGCAAGACGTTATTGGATTTTACTGATAACATTGATTGCTTTAGGTCTTCTTTCTTCATATGGACTTTTAGTTTATAACAATCCAGTTCCGATAGATTCACCTTCTTTTATCCCAGTCGTTAAGAGAAGGATAGTAGCTATTGTTGCAATGATTATTGCTGCGGTTTGCCATAGCTTGTCGACAGTTGCTTTCCAATCTATTACGAATAATAAAATTATTACTCCTTCACTTTTAGGTTTCGAATCACTTTATTCAGCAATTCAAACGAGTACAGTATTCTTCTTTGGTGCTAGTGCGTTAATAAATTTTAATGGAATTGGATCATTTTTATTCCAAGTTGTTGTTATGGTCTTCATGAGTTTGATACTTTATGGATGGTTACTTTCCGGTAAATACGGGAATTTACAACTTATGCTTTTAGTTGGAATTATTATTGGTACCGGGCTAAATTCAGTGTCAACTTTCATGAGAAAACTACTTGCGCCTTCAGAATTTGATATTTTACAAGCAAGATTATTTGGTTCTGTTAATCATGCAGATCCTGCATATTTTCCTATTGTAATTCCTATGATCATAATTGTAGCAGTATTAATTTTTGCTCATTCTAAGAATTTGAATGTTTTGTCACTAGGAAAGGATGTTGCTACTTCTTTTGGAGTTAAATATCAACCTAGTGTAATTTATACGCTTGTATTAGTAGCTATTTTAATGTCCATTTCAACAGCTCTAATTGGGCCACTTACTTTCTACGGCTTTTTAGTGGCAACTTTGAGTTATCAGGCAGCGTCAACTTATGATCATAGATATATTTTTCCGATGGCTTTTGCTATAGGATTTTTAATAATGACGAGCGCATACTTTTTAATGTATCATGTATTCCATGCTCAAGGTGTAGTTTCAGTTATTATTGAATTATTCGGTGGAATCATATTCTTAACTATAGTTTTAAGGAAGAGGGCTTTATGATAAAAATTGATAATGTTAAAAAGTTCTATACTGATAAGGTAAAAATAGGACCTTTGGATATTGAAATACCAAAAGCAGGCTTTACTTCTTTAATTGGACCAAATGGCGCTGGAAAGTCAACGACACTTTTGATGATTGGCAGACTTTTAGATATGGATGAAGGCCAAATTCAGGTAGCAAATATGGATGTTTCTGAATCCAAATCAAAAGATTTAGCAAAAGTTTTGACTATATTGCGACAAGAAAATCATTTTGTAACTAGGCTTACAGTTAGACAATTAGTTGGATTTGGGCGCTTTCCTTATTCAAAGGGAAGATTGACTAAAGAAGATGAGGCTATCATCTCTAAATATATCGATTTCTTAGATTTAACTAGTTTAGAGAATAGATATTTAGATGAGCTTTCTGGTGGTCAAAGACAAAGGGCATATGTAGCGATGGTATTGTGCCAAGAGACTGAATATGTACTTTTGGACGAACCTTTGAACAACCTTGATGTTGCTCGTTCTGTTCAAATGATGGAGCATTTAAGACGTGCAGCTAATGAATTTGGAAGAACAATTTTGACTGTCATGCATGACATAAATTTTGCAGCTAAATACTCGGATAAAATTTGTGCTATGAAAGATGGACAAATTGCTGCTTTTGGAACAGTAGAAGAAGTTATGGACCCAACACTTTTGACAGATATTTTTGAAACAAAAATAGAGATTATTAATGGTCCTTATGGGCCAATCGCTGTTTATTAGTTATAAAATGTCTTGCGTAGATTATGCAAGACACTCTAGTTGAAGTTGCTGTCTGTATTTTATAGGCAGCAGCTTTTTTTATGTGATTACTCATAAAATGCAAAAGAATGCTTCACCTTTTCAAGTATGTACCAAGTGGAAAAAATATCTCTGTATAATTTTTCAAAAGAATTCAGCTTGTTTTTTGTATATGTAATATTGCATATCAGAGTGTATTGATAAAAGTGTAAGGGGTCACTATAATGAGGGCATAAAGATAAATCACATTTTCGTAGCAATAAAAAGGAGGAAATAATATGGAAATCGCAATGGCAGTTTTAAAATTTGTAGGTGGCGTAATCCCGTTAATTCAAGAACTTTTAAAAGCATTTATGTAAGTTTATTAGTTAGCTATCATTTATCAATCATTATCATATTTTACTAAAAAAAGAATGGGGTGATTTTTCTGAATATTAAGAAAAACACTAAAAGAAGAAAGTTCCTTACATGTTTATTAGTTAGTCTATGCACTATTAATTATTCATCTATTTCCTTCGCAGAAACACAAGCAAGTAATGTAACTGATGTAACCAAAAATGCTAGTGGCATTAATACTGGTATAGCAAATCTTAAATATAATAATCAAGAGGTTTTAGCTGTAAATGGTGATAAAGTAGAAAGTTTTGTTCCGAAAGAAAGTATTAATTCAAATGGTAAATTTGTAGTAGTGGAACGCGAGAAAAAATCACTTACAACGTCACCAGTCGATATTTCAATTATTGATTCTGTAGTGAATCGCACGTATCCAGGAGCTGTACAACTTGCAAATAAAGCTTTTGCAGACAATCAACCAAGTTTATTAGTGGCTAAGAGAAAGCCTTTGAATATTAGTATAGACTTACCGGGCATGAGAAAAGAAAATACAATCACTGTCCAAAATCCGACATATGGTAATGTAGCTGGAGCAGTAGACGATTTAGTATCTACTTGGAATGAAAAGTATTCTACAACACATACGTTACCTGCAAGAATGCAGTATACGGAATCTATGGTTTATAGTAAATCACAAATCGCAAGCGCTCTTAATGTTAACGCTAAATATCTTGATAACAGTCTAAACATTGATTTTAATGCGGTTGCAAATGGAGAGAAAAAAGTGATGGTAGCGGCGTATAAGCAAATATTTTATACGGTAAGTGCTGAACTACCTAACAATCCATCCGACCTTTTTGATAATAGCGTTACTTTTGACGAGTTAACTCGAAAAGGCGTAAGTAATTCGGCTCCACCTGTTATGGTTTCAAATGTAGCTTATGGTAGAACGATTTATGTAAAATTAGAAACAACATCTAAGAGCAAAGATGTACAAGCTGCTTTTAAAGCCTTACTTAAGAATAACAGCGTTGAAACAAGTGGACAGTATAAAGATATTTTTGAAGAAAGTACCTTTACTGCTGTAGTATTAGGCGGAGATGCGAAAGAGCATAACAAGGTTGTTACTAAAGATTTCAATGAAATCCGAAATATTATTAAAGATAATGCTGAATTAAGTCTTAAAAATCCAGCATACCCAATTTCATATACAAGTACTTTCTTAAAAGATAATGCAACTGCTGCTGTTCATAACAATACAGATTATATTGAGACGACAACTACAGAATATTCAAGTGCTAAAATGACACTTGATCATTACGGTGCTTACGTTGCTCAATTTGATGTATCTTGGGATGAATTCACATTTGATCAAAAGGGTAACGAAGTACTAACACATAAAACGTGGGATGGTAGTGGAAAAGACAAAACGGCTCATTACTCTACAGTTATCCCTCTTCCACCGAATTCAAAAAATATAAAAATTGTAGCAAGAGAATGTACAGGTCTTGCATGGGAATGGTGGAGAACAATTATTAATGAACAAAACGTTCCATTAACAAATGAAATAAAAGTTTCAATTGGAGGAACAACATTATACCCAACAGCTAGTATTAGTCATTAAGTATAAAAAAAGCGCCCTATAAGTAGGGCGCTTTTTTACTTAGTCACAAATTTTATTCCTCTATTTGCCGGGCGGCCCGATCGGTGAGGGCTGATTAATAATGTAATTCCTAATATAGTTAATCGGCGTTGATTTACTTCTTCACGTAAAATGGATTGAAATGAAATTCCTATTACTTGGACAAGTGTTGCTAAAAGTGTGGCAATTGGAGGAATAAAACTTTAAAAAGTTTATGTTCTTTTGTTTGCGGCCAACTTAAGAAACTTTTGTAAAATGATAGGATTACAAAAATGTAATGTGGGTGTAAGGAAACTGGATTGTACCATCTTTATGGTTAAAGCATACTTAAGGTAAGGAAGATTTATATTTTAACGGGTATAAATCTTACAAGTAGAATAGAAAGGTTAGGTATTATCATATGAAATGGATCATGAGAATTTTTGTGTTATTAGCTATAGTAGGAGGTGCTTTCTACTATATGAAGTCAGGGAATGGATACTATTTGACTAAACAATATTATGTAAAAGTAACGACTGATTCTAAAGTAGAAAACGAAAAATTGAGTAATGGAGAAGTTCTTACGTATCATGTTTACGATGAGAAGGTGTACGATAAAAAAGGGGAAGAAAGAGAACTGAAAATTTCCTTGCAAAATGAATTGGAAAAAAATCAATATTATTTGATTGATTGGGAAGATCGCCGTGGGATTGTTTCTAAAATAGCTAAAGTGAATCAAGCAAAAATAGATAAAGGTATTTTAGATAAGTTGAACGCAAATTCATAATATTTCAGGATAAGTTAATCAAAAGCTGTGTTAGCGTAAGATTTATAAGAAAAAGGTATTGTAGCAAAAATAAAAGAGATTATTATAAAACAAAAAGGACCGAACCGTCTGGTTCTGTCCTTTTTTTAGGAATGAAGAATGAATTTTACAAATGATGTGGCACAAAGCTGGATTGCTACAATTGGGATGACATGTATGAATAGTGGACTGTAACAATTATGTAGATGGTTTGCAGAGATATAAAATCAATATAGAAGAGGAGTATTATTCTAGATGACTTATGTAACTACAATTTTATCAATAGCGGGTATCGTTATCATGTCTTTAGCGAGGATTAATTTTAAAATAAGGGCGTTTACTAATAAACCAGCTTGGGGTGGCTTCACTCTTCCCTTAATTCTAATTGGATTTATTTTATTTTGTATCGGTATGTTTTTAGGTTTTGTAAATCATCAACTATAAGGTGGGAATATTGTGAAGACGAAAAGCTACATGTTTTTCGTCTTTTCGTTCTCTTGCTTAATAAGAAAGATCCTGCAACTCAGTACAGGATCTTTAATCAAACGTATTTAAAAACTAAATTGTGGTTTCATATCACCTTTATAAGGTTCATGTTCAACGAATATAGTTATATCCTTACCAGCTTGGTCTTTACCAGTTCTTTTATACGTAAATTTATTCTTATTTAGTTCAGTAAGCTCAAGAGCAGCACCGTATTTGTTATTTCCAATTGAAACATGGGCTCTTATTTTATTTTCGTGTACAACATCGAAGTAGCCATAGTCACCGCGGCTTTGACCTGTTTCGCTATTGAAAAACTCATATTTATTAGATTTGTCATCAAATTTTGCTAAACTTATAAAATTCGAATTAAACTGTGTTACATCGTTACCAGCTTCGTCTAATACCTTTGTTCCGTGCCAAAGGGTACCGCCCAAAATTTTATCTCCATCAACGTTTTTAACAATATCTCCTGTAGTCGTGTTCAGCTGCTTGTCCGGATCAGTGAAAGAAAGTTCTTTTTCTTTATATGGGACATGTTCAACGAAAACTTCTACATCTTTACCGTTAGCGTCTTTCCCCATTCGTTTATAAGTAAATACATTTTTGTTTAGTTTTGTCATGTCAACGACAGCTTGATACTTCATTGATTCTGAAATTAATATTCTCTTCTTCCCATCATTTGTGACAAAGAAAGTTCCTTTATCGCCACGACTTGCACCTGTTTTAGCATCAAAAAATTCATATCTGCCTGACTTCGCATCATATTTTGCAAGACCAATGAAGTTTGCATTCTCTTTTGTTAAGTCATTGTTATCTTTGTCATACACTCGTGTACCTTGCCAATTTGTCTCGCTAAGAATATTAGCCATTTTTTGCCCTTTAGTTAATTTATTTTCCTTTTTTGTTTCTTTAGCAACTTGTTCTTGTTTTTGTTTCCCATGATTTTCTTCAGCTTTAGTACCAGCACACCCTGTTAATGCTAATGTGAATCCGAGCAGTACGGATGATAGTGCTTTTGCTTTTTTGTTCATGTTTTATCGTCTCCTTATTTTATGATTTCAAGTAGTACGGTTAGCGATTATAGTAGCAGTGCGTCATATATGAACTTAGTTGCTACGTTTCTTATGTTAATACCCGACTATAAACTGCCTCTAAATAAAACATAAAAAAAAGATAAACTAATTCCTAAAATTTGTTCATATTTATAAAAAATCGCTAGATTACTGTAGTGCCTACGAGTAATCCAAAAAATACATTGTAAAGAAGAAGGAAAGCCGCTAATAATAATGTAATTGCTAATAGAGCTAATCGATTTTAGTACAAAACTTTTGAGAAAAACTGTAGGGGAAATGAAGATTTTATAGAATTCGTTTCATATAGGAAGGGGATGTCCATGTTTGATTCAACAGATTTTAAGATTATACAATTACTACAAGAAAACGCTAGAATGAACTGGAAGGAAATTGGGGAGATAGTACATTTGACTGGCCAGGCTGTTGGGAAACGAATTAATAAATTAGAAGAAGCAGGTGTTATTCAAAAATATACGATAAATATCGATAGGGCGAAGCTAGAAGGTTCTATTATGACCTTTGTTACACTATTTTTACATGCACCACACTATCATAATCAAATTCAAAACTTTTTTGAAAAAACGGACGTAATTACTGAAATGTATCGTATAAGCGGCGATGGATGCTATGTCATGACTCTTCACACATCTTCGCATCAGCAATTAGAAGAGGCTCTTGCAGATGTTTTACATTATGGTGATTATCGTATAAATACTGTCATTAAGACGATGGAAAAAAAGAAAGAATAAGATACTTATCCTTTCTTTTTTTTCATATGGAACTGTAATTCTTTATTTGCTTTTGTTTATAAAACAGTTTGCCGACATGACTGTTGCATAAATATCACCAAACTCTAATGCACTCATGAACGATTGATGAGCGTGTACTGCGGGGATTAGATTTCCTTGAAATTCTAAATCTTTTGTTGTACAAGCATCTTCAATTACAATACATTGAAATCCGAAGTCACTGGCAGCGCGCACTGTTGCATCAATACATACATGAGTCATCATACCGCAAATGACTAGTCGGTCTATTTTCTCTGTCTGTAATGTTTCTAATAAATTTGTTCTTAAAAAACTGTTAGGGTGATGTTTTTGAATGACTCTTTCGTTAGCAATTGGTTGTACATCATCATAAATTTGAACACCTATTGTATCGGGTAAGAAGAAAGTAGCCCCTTCATTGTTCGCAATATGTTGTACGTGAATAACTGTTTTATGTTTTTCACGAAATGCTTTCAAAACTTCTTTCGCTTTCTGTGCGGCTTTTTCAGGTTGATGTAATTCCATATTGCCGCCTTCAAAGTAATCATTTTGTATGTCTACTAATAGTAACGCTTCGTTCATCGTTATTCCCCCATACTTAGTGATTCAGCACGTTATTTGTACTGTACCGTTATTATATAAATTGTAGCTATGCGGAAGTAATAACGTTATGAAACGATTTTAACGGATATAGTTTCAGTGTGAAAAAAGTGAAAGTTGGTATAAGTACAAATGGATTTTGTGGAATTCACAGCAAAGTTATAGATAGAGTGGCATCGCAGGGTTAAAAACCATACCTTTGCTGGAGGAGCGGGTTATGGTTTTTTTATGAGGAAATACGATTTTAAGTTTTTGCTGAAGGTGTTTTTCTAGGATATGCTGTGAGTGATTGGAGTGAGGTAGTGTCAGATATTGTCGACCAATCGATATATTGGAAAAATCGTTGATATATTGTGAGTTGTGATAGATATATTGAGAAAATCGTTGATATATTGTGAGTTGTGATAGATATATTGAAAAAATCGTTGATATATTTGTAAAGGGGTGTTTGAGGTGATTGTGAAAGAGAGAAAAATGCCGATTTATATAAGACAGTTAGAAGCACTTCTTAGAAGGTTACCTGTACATCATCCGAAACGAAATTTAATTGGAGAAAACTTGGCAAAACACATGGCGGGGTATAAAGGAGAGCAAGCGATTGATTATCCGCTTAGTTTTATTTCTGAGAAAGAGTATAGTGTTTTACATGATGTTCGCTTATGTAATTATGATAAATACTTTCAAATTGATACTATTATCCTTTCCACAAAGTTTCTTCTTTTTCTTGAGATAAAAAATATAGCAGGTACATTAATGTTTGATGCAAAGTTTAATCAACTTATCCGAATAACAGAAGGAAATTCAGAGGGATTTCCAGATCCGGTTTTACAAATAAAAAGGCAAGAAATACAACTAAAGAAATGGTTAAACTCACATGGATTTTCCTCTAGTCTTCCAATTGAGTCCCTCGTTGTTATTAGCTCGCCTCGTACCATTATAAAATCTTCAGATGACAATCTTCTTCATACAATTATTCATAGTGCCAATTTACCTCATAAAATAAAGTGGTTTGAAAGTAAATATAAGAGAAAAGTTATAGATAATGTAGATAGGCTCATTCATCAAATAATAGCGGAGCATTCTCCACTTCAACAAAATATACTTGAGCAATATAAAATAGAAAAAGAGGAGTTGCTAAATGGAGTACAATGTGAGAAATGCTTAGTTATTCCAATGGTTAAAGTTAAGAAGGGTTGGCGTTGTACAAGTTGTAAAGATTTTTCAAAATTGGCACATGTGGATGCTATACGAGATTATGCATTGCTCATTAGTAAGACATGTACGAATGGTAATTTGAAAGAGTTTCTCAATGTTTCGTCGGGTATGGTTGTAAACAGAATTCTCCACACACTAAATCTTCCCTACACTGGAAACAACAAAGGACGAATATATGATTTAACTTCTTTCCAATCGTAATTTTGCTATAATAAATAAGTACTTATACGAAGGGGAGTCTAAAGAGAAAATGAAGTCATTTAATATCGATCATGTTATAGCTAGTGTTTTGCAATGGATATTAAATATAGCTTTAATTATATTATCCATTGTGTTATCAATTTTCTTAGTGAATGAGACGATCACGTTTGTGCAGTATATTTTTTCGTCAAAAGAGTATACGTCTTATAAATTGGTTGAAAGTATCATCGTCTATTTCTTATACTTCGAGTTCATTGCATTAATTATTAAGTATTTTAAATCGAATTATCATTTCCCGTTACGTTATTTTATTTATATCGGAATTACGGCTTTAATTCGATTAATTATTGTGTCTCATGAGGAACCGATGGAGACGTTATTATACGCAGGAGCAATTCTTGTTTTAGTTATTGCTTTATACATATCGAATATGAGAGATTTGAGAAAAGAGTAGTAGTGCAGACGTAAGTTTGCACTACTTTTTTACATCTTGACCTTCAAGTTGCTTGAAAGTTTACAATGAAATTAGGGCGTTTGAAATCGAAAAAAATTGAGAAATTAAGTGAAGAGGTTTCTTTTACTTGGAGGTTATAGGAATGAATCAGGAATTGAAGTTACGTCCATTAGAGCGAGAAGATTTAAAGTTTGTACACGAACTTAATAATAATGCACATATTATGTCTTATTGGTTTGAAGAGCCATATGAGGCATTTGTGGAGCTGCAAGACTTATACGATAAACATATACATGATCAAAGCGAACGCCGATTTATCGTTGAGAAAGACAATGAAATGGTTGGATTAGTTGAGTTAGTAGAAATCGATTATATTCATCGTAGAACAGAGTTCCAAATTATTATTGATCCGAATTATCAAGGATATGGTTATGCAGTGGATGCGACGCGTTTAGCAATGGATTACGCTTTTTCCGTACTAAATATGCATAAGATTTATTTAGTTGTAGATAAGGAAAATGAAAAAGCAGTACATGTTTATAAAAAAGTTGGGTTTATGATAGAAGGTGAGCTTATCGATGAGTTTTTCGTTGATGGTAACTATCATAATGCGATAAGAATGTGTATGTTCCAAAAGGCATACTTTGGCACAAAATAACCGATTGGAAGAGCTATAGATAAAATATTATCTATAGCTTTTTTGTGATTTGAAAACAATTATTTATTGTAAAACGATAAATAATTGTTGATTTTTGATACTTCTGGGCGTATTATAATGGTAATAAGATCAGTGGGAATTAAAGGAGAGTAGTATATGATGAAAAATAAATACGTAGTAGCTATTTCTTTCATGATTTTAGCGATTATTTCTTTAACTATACATGCTTCAAACAGTAAAGTAGGAGCGGATGGATTCCTTGAAGAACCTTTCTTTTTCCTAGTACCGATAAGTTATGTATTGTTCCTTAGTGGCATTGGTGTATTATTATTTGGATTTATTACTTCAAAGCTGAAAAAGGGCAATAGATAGGGGCTACCAATAGGGACAAAACACTCACTATGAAATAGAAACATACCATATGGAAAAAAAGAATAAGTGAGATGAATCATGATGAACCATCATTTTTATAATGGAAGACAAGTAGGATCGGCTATTACTTGGGCAGGGGCACAGGGAACAATTCATGCTATGAATCAAGCTATTCAAATGCAACAACAAGCATATTTTGCACAAATGATGCAAAGTCAGTATATGCCGTATTCACAACTTCCGATGCAAATTGTACATTATGATGTACATCCAGCTGGTTTATTTTCCATTCCATATGGCGGGACATATTTCTTATGAAAGAAAGCGACTCAATAGAGTCGCTTTTTTTATATTCCACCTAGCTTCATCCCAAGGAATGCGAAGAGGATACCAATTATGTAAGTAGCAATTAAATATAAAAGGAAGATGTATAGTTTTTTACGATTGAGAAGCTGAACAGATTCTAATTTAAACGTAGAAAATGTAGTGAATGCGCCCATAAATCCAGTACCTAATAATAGTTGCCAGCCTGTAGTGACTCCGTTGCCAATTATATATCCAAGTAAAAACGCCCCTGTTATATTAATAAGGAATGTAGCAATTGGAAATTGTGTTTTATTTCTTTTCTTAAACCAATTGCTAATTGCAAATCGTGTAATCGCACCGAAAAATCCTCCTGTTGCGACTAATAAAGCTTCTATCATGAGTAATCACCTTCCGTAAGAGATTTCTTAATTAAGAAATCTCCAAGTGTATAGCCAAGGCCAGACATAATGAGGCCACCAAGTATGCTGCATGATACATATAAGAAGGCTATGCTCCACTCAGAATGATTGATCAATTGCACAGTTTCTACACTAAATGTTGAAAAAGTCGTAAAGGAACCGATGAATCCAGTCCCGATGCCTGTGATAACCTCTGAAGGTAAGATGTTTAGCCGAGCGATATAAGTAGTTAGCCACGCTAAGAAGAAGCAACCGATTAAGTTAATGAGTAATGTTGCTAATGGAAATGAATGATGCCAAAATGTGGAGATATTAAGACCTAAATAATAACGAGAAAGAGCTCCTAATATACCGGCAATGCCGACGATAATATAAATCAATTTTCTCACCTCTTTAAATAGCTTGCTCAAAAAAATAGACTCCTACCAGTATGTATACTGGTAGGAGTCATTAGCTAAGCAGCGTTTATGGCGAACTCCATCGCCTATGATTATTACATATAGTGTACTAAATATACCGTTTAATTTCCAGTGAGGAGGTGGGTGTAACGTTTCTTTTTTTGATGCCTGAAGGTTTTTTTTAGTAATTAAAATGGGATCGATTACTTATCAACTAAATATAGTGATATACAGTTTTAATTATGATAAAATGTTTCTTATGTGTGTCGTTTTGTTTTATTTGACTGAAAATAAAGAAAAATAAATTCGCGTGAAAAGGAGTCATTTATTTGAAGAAATTTTTAAAAATCGTATTTATATGTGTTTTAGTAGTAGCGGGCATTGTAGGAGGATTTCTAGCGTATATGACACTTACTAAAGAACAGCCTGCTGATGTTATAAGCTTGAAGGTGGAGAATAATAAGGAGCGCGTATTAGCGACTGGAAATGAATTTAAAGTTACAACATTTAATATTGGATATGCTGGGTTAGATAAGGACCAAGATTTCTTTATGGATGGTGGAAAGGGATCTGGTTCAAGTAGTAAAGAGCAAACGGAAACTAATTTAAAGAATATGCTTTCGTTTTTACAAAATGAGAATAGTGATTTTGCACTATTACAAGAAGTTGATATAAAGTCACTTCGTTCATTTGATGTAAATGAACATGAATTTTTGAAAAAAGGATTACCTGATTATGTTTCATCATTTGGTAAGAACTACGATACGAAATGGGTTCCAGTGCCAATAACAAATCCAATGGGCTATGCGGAGGCTGGATTAAGTACGTTTTCTAAATACACTGTTCAAGAAGCGAAGAGGTTCCAGCTTCCTGGAATGGAGCCTTGGCCAAAGCGTTTGTTTGATTTAGATCGAGCAATTGTGGAGTATAAAATTCCTGTTAATAATGGGAAACATGTTAGACTCGTAAATTTACATTTGTCTGCTTATGATGAAGGCGGGAAAATTAGAAAACAGCAAGTAGAGTACTTAAAAGAATATATGAACAAGCATTATGAAAATGGTGATTACGTAATAATGGGCGGAGATTGGAATCAATTAGTTTCAAACGCTCAATTAAGTGATCCGAAGTTCGTGAAAGAGCGTCCTGAGTGGTTAGTAGAGTTACCGAAGGACTTTACGGACGGTGGCTTTAAGTGGGCTGTAGATCCGTCTGTTATGACTGTGAGAGATGATGTAAAGAAATATGTAGAAGGTGAAAATTTCGTCACTATTATTGATGGCTTTATCGTTTCACCGAATGTAGAGATTGTAAATGTACAAGGGAAAGATTTAAAGTTTGAAAATAGCGATCATAACCCAGTAAGTGCGGTATTTAAACTGAAGTAATTGATATGTATAAGTAGAAGGTGGGGCTTCATATGGAGTGGTTAAAGAGGACTTGTTTTTCTAACCTTGAGAAAGAATCACAGAAAAATCATTTATTACTGTTTATAACGATTTGTAGTTTCTTCCTTGGGATAATCGCGATTGGGTATTATGGATATATTTTTACAGAGAGAGCAATAGCGTTTTGGATTTGTGGTATTTCTGTCGTTGTATTTGGAACGCTTTTTACTTTTATAAAAAGTATGGAATCAGCGTATAAATATATCATGACATTTATGTTGCTTACAATGTCTTACATTATGGTACAAGCTTTTAATGAAAGCCCGGCTGTATTTCAAATGGTCTATTTTACATTAGCTGTTTCACTTATTTACTTAAGTGAGCGCCTCATTTTAATTCTTGGCGGGGTAGCTGTTGTGATCACATTTATCCTTTGTAGCTATTGGCCGGAGCAATTTTTTGCTTATACAGCCTCGTCTGAAGCTGCTAATTTTGCAAGTTTGTTAGCGATTGTAACAATCGCTATGTGGGGCGTCACGAAAATCGGTTCTAATCTGCTCCTTCGTTTAAGCGATGAGAAGCAAGAAGTGATGAGAAAAGCTCAGGAGCTAGAAGAGACGCAAAGGCTTATTGGAGAAACAGTTGTGAAACTAGATAGTAATTTCAATCATTTAAGACAAAATATGAACACGTCGATGGAATCGATGAGTGAAATTAATTTTGCCTTTGAAGAGGTTGCAGTTGGTACGCAATCACAATCAGAAATGATGTATCGTTCGGTAGAGGTATTGAATGATATGGAGGGAAATATTGAACAAATCATCTCTCAAGTAAGAACTGCATCGGTTCGTGTGGATGAAAGTTTAGAAATTTCAAAGGGTAGCGTACATACTTTAAGAAATTTTGAAGCTAACATGAGAAGTTTAAATGATGTTGTTTCACAGTCTGGAATTATATTTAGAGATTTAATGATGCAATCGAAACAAATTAATGAAATTGTAGATGTAATAACGAATATTTCAAGTCAGACGAGTTTACTAGCTTTAAATGCAAATATTGAAGCTGCCAGGGCAGGCGAGCATGGAAAAGGTTTTGCTATTGTAGCGAGTGAAGTGTTAAAGCTTGCTGAAGAATCAAATCGTTCTGCGGGAAGAATTCAAGGGATTTTGAAGGAGTTTAGTAATCAAGCAAGTAAGGTAGAAGTGCAGGTAGAGAAGTCAGAAAGAGTACAAGAAGAATGTAACGAGATGTTAGCAAGCGTTTTAACAAACGTAACTGATTTAGGGAAGTTTATTGATACGATTAATGAAGTAATGCGAGAGGTTGTTGTTCATCAAGAAAGTTTCCAAGTTAAAACGATGAATATCGTAAAGGATGTTACGCATGCTTCTAACGTAATTCAGCAAACTTCTACAGCTACAGAAGAAGTGCTAGCGAGTGTGGAAGAAGAAAAACATCGAAATGATACGTCAGTGAAGACGTTACAAACTGTTAGCGAGCAAGTGAAGTTGTTAGAAGATATTTTAGAAAAGTAATATTGCTTGGAAAGAGCACAAATGATGTGTTCTTTTTTCATTGAAATGAATACTTGATAGGAATTTAATTGCTTTTCTGCGCGTTTTCTGCCAAGCTTAAGGAGATAAAGTGAGACTAGTACATACTGATTATTAGCCCTCACTAATCAAGCTATCCGCAAATAGCGGAATAAAATACTTCAAAGAAAGAATTATATAGGTGACGCATATGATCGAAGTTAAGACTTCTGAACTTAGTGATGGAGAATTTAATAGAGGTGTATTTGCAACTCGTGATATTAAAAAGGGTGAGTTGATACACGCAGCACCAGTTATCTCTTATCCGAATGAACAGCATGAACATATTGAGAAAACGTTACTTGCTGACTACGCATTTGAGTATGGGATCAATCATACGGCAATCCTTTTAGGATACGGTATGTTATTTAATCATTCATATAAACCGAATGCAACGTATGATATTGTCTTCGAGAACCATACGTTTAACTTCTTTGCTTATAAGGATATAAAAGCAGGAGAAGAAATTTTAATCAATTATAATGGTGAAGTTGATAACGATGAGCTGTTATGGTTTGATAAAGAAAAAGAAGAGAACGAAAAGTAATATAAAGAGTATAGAAAGAGCACATTCTGTCGGATGTGCTTTTTTTTATTGATGTAAATAAAGTAAAAAGTACAAAAAAATACCACTTTCTTTTTGTATGGTATAGTAAGATACTGAGGGATAGTGTTTTGAAAAAGTCACATATTTTACAAATTGTTGTCTTTCTGATGACATGTCAAGTTTAGTAGTCCATTTGGGTTGCTTTATTATGCAATATATATTTTAATATGAGTGGCACCTCTTATAAATTAAGAGGTTTATAGGTGTCTCGAATTGATTTTGGGTACACTGTATCCACCACTTTAGGTTCTTTCATGTACGTGGGGATATTATGGGCCCGTATAACGGGATAAAATGAATATAGAAATAGAGGAATCGTAAAATGAATATGCAAGAGGTTTATAAATATTTAAGTACGGTATTGCCTGAAGGACATGTTAAACAAGATGAAATGTTAAAGAATCATACGCATATTAAAGTTGGTGGAAAAGCAGATGTTTTTGTTGCGCCTACAAATTATGATGAAATTCAAGAAGTTATCAAATATGCGAACGAATATAATATTCCAGTTACGTTTTTAGGAAATGGATCGAATGTCATTATTAAAGATGGTGGAATTCGCGGGATTACAGTAAGTTTAATTCATATTACAGGTGTTACTGTAACAGGAACGACGATTGTAGCACAGTGTGGTGCAGCAATTATTGACGTATCACGTATTGCTTTAGACCATAACTTAACGGGTCTTGAGTTTGCTTGTGGTATTCCAGGTTCAGTTGGCGGAGCGTTATATATGAATGCTGGTGCTTACGGTGGTGAAGTATCGTTTGTGTTAACAGAAGCTGTTGTAATGACAGGTGATGGAGAGCTACGTACTTTGACGAAAGAAGCATTTGAATTTGGATATCGTAAGAGTGTATTTGCTAACAACCATTACATTATTCTTGAAGCGAGATTTGAACTTGAAGAAGGTGTACGTGAAGAAATTAAAGCAAAAATGGATGATTTAACGTTTAAGCGTGAGTCAAAACAGCCTCTAGAATATCCTTCATGTGGTAGCGTATTTAAGCGTCCACCAAATAACTTTGCTGGTAAGTTGATTCAAGACTCAGGACTACAAGGTAAGCGAATTGGTGGAGTGGAAGTTTCTTTAAAACACGCTGGATTTATGGTGAATGTTGATAACGGAACAGCACAAGATTACATCGATTTAATTCACTTCGTACAAAAGACAGTTGAAGAGAAATTTGGCGTGAAGTTAGAGCGAGAAGTAAGGATTATTGGAGAAGATAAGGAATAACGAAATACGTATGAAGATATGAATTATTTTAAAATAATATTTGGGTATTGTTGACAATTTGTTTTCAATTCAATATAATGCTAATAATTTAACAAATAACATACGTTGAAAGAGCCCAGTAGCAGTTTGTCACTGTTAACGAGAGAGCTAGGGGTTGCTGGAACCTAGCACAAACAAACTTGCGAATTACACTCTGGAGTATCTTAGGTAATGCTAAGCGGACTAGCAATCGATATTATTGCTAAGAGTGGTATGAGTAGCTATGCTATTTATGCAAACTGGGTGGTAACACGGTGAATAATCGTCCCTATGTCTATCGTAGACATAGGGGCTTTTTTGTTTTTAAAAAATAAAGGGGATGACAAAAGATGAATATTATTGATGAATTAGAATGGCGTGGCGCCGTTAATCAGCAGACTGACGAAGAAGGTTTACGTAAGCTAGTAGAAGAGAAAAAGATTTCACTATACTGCGGAGTTGATCCGACTGGTGATAGTATGCATATCGGACATTTGATTCCGTTTATGATGATGAAGAGATTCCAATTAGCTGGCCATCATCCTGTTATTTTAATTGGCGGGGCAACAGGAACAATTGGTGATCCGAGTGGACGACAATCGGAGCGTCAACTTCAAACGTTAGAAGTGGTTCAGCATAATGTAGATGCGTTAACAGCACAAATGAAAAAGCTATTTGATTTTGGCGGAAATAGCGAAGTGAAGATGGTAAATAACTATGATTGGACACATGAAATAAATATTATTGAGTTTTTACGTGATTACGGGAAAAACTTTAGCATCAATAGCATGTTAGCGAAGGATATTGTAGCAAGCCGTTTAGATACAGGTATTTCTTTCACAGAATTCACATACCAAATTTTGCAAGCAATGGATTTCCATCATTTATACACGAAAGAGGATGTTCAACTTCAAATTGGTGGTAGTGACCAATGGGGAAATATTACGAGTGGTTTAGATTTAATTCGTAAGTTAGAAGGTCATGAGGCGAAAGTATTCGGATTAACGATTCCGTTATTATTAAAATCGGACGGTACAAAGTTTGGTAAATCAGCAGGTGGTGCGGTTTGGCTTGATCCCGAAAAAACGACACCGTTTGAATTTTACCAGTTCTGGGTAAATACAGATGACCGTGACGTAATTAAATACTTGAAATACTTTACGTTCTTAACGAAAGAGCGTATTGATGAATTAGCAGCGAAGGTAGAAACAGAGCCTCATAAACGTGAAGCGCAAAAAGTATTAGCAGAAGAAATGACGAAATTCGTTCATGGAGAAGAGGCGTTATTACAAGCTGAGAAAATTACAGCAGCGTTATTTAGCGGAGATATTAAATCGTTAACAGCTGATGAAATTGAACAAGGCTTTAAAGAGATGCCGACATTCCAGTCTTCAAAAGAGACGAAAAATATTGTAGAGTGGCTAGTTGATTTAGGAATTGAACCATCTAGACGACAAGCGCGTGAGGATATTAATAATGGAGCTATATCTATGAATGGCGAGAAAGTAACAGATGTGGGTATAGATGTTACTGTAGAAAACTCGTTTGATGGAAGATTTATTATTATCCGTAAAGGAAAGAAGAACTATAGCTTAGTGAAATTGGGATAATAGTTTTTGTGGAAGAGTGGAAGGAAAGAAGATGCTTTCACTCTTTTCATATACACAATTTAGACATAAAATAATCAGTAAATTTAGATAATTAAAAGGGTTATATTATTCTTTTGCCGAATAAATAAATTAGAGAAAATTACGGATAAAAAATAGCCCGAACCATGCAGGGCATGATTCGGGCTTATATTCAGATTAGTAAGCTAAGCTGAATAGACCTTTAATGTGTGATAAGTAACGAACGTTACTTGCTTCTTTCATTAATGATGCTGGTAGACCTTTAAGTGGAGTATTGCTTGCTCCGATTGTAGCAACAGCATCTTTACGTCCTAGACTAGCAAGTGTTCCAGAGTTTACAGGTGCGAACTCTTCGAATGCTTTGCCTTCTAGTGCTGCGTATAAGTTGTATCCAATTAACTCACCCATTTGCCAAGCGATTTGTGCAGTTGGTGGGTATGGACGACCGTCTGGAGAGAAGACAACAGCGCTGTCTCCAGCAACGAATACGTCTTTGTGAGAAGTAGATTGTAGGTATGCATCAACTGTTGCACGTCCACGGTTAACTTCAAGACCTGATTCACCGATTAATGGGTTACCTTGAACGCCACCTGTCCAAACGAATGTGTTAGCAACAAGTTTTTGACCGTCTTTTAAGTCGATTTCATTGCCAGCAACGTTTGTTACAGGAAGACCAGTTAAGAATGTAACGCCGCGTGCTTCTAGGCTAGTAGTTGCACGTTCGATTAAGTGGTCTGGTAATACTGGAAGGATTTTTGGACCTGCTTCAACAAGAAGAAGTTTAACTTCTTTTGGATTTACGCCGTGGCTTTTTGCAAGTTTAGGCATAATGTCAGCAAGCTCACCAACTAGCTCAACGCCAGTTAATCCGCCACCACCGATTACGATTGTAGCATCAGCTTCGTTTTTCGTTTTCGCGTATTCACGAATACGGTCTTCAACGTGTTTGTAGATTTTGTTTGCATCAGCAGCAGATTTTAATACCATGCTGTTTTCTTCTAGTCCTGGAATACCGAAGTAAGCAGTTTTACTTCCTAAAGCAACTACAAGTGCATCGTAAGATAAAGTAGTGCCGCCAGCTAGTTTGATTTCTTTGCTATCAACTGAGAATGACTCAACTGTTGCAATTTTAAGATCGATATCTTTACCTTTGAAAAGCTTTGTAAGTGGCATTGCAATTGCTTGCTCAGACACGTTACCAGCTGCAAGGCGGTGTAATTCAGTGATGATTTGGTGTGTTGGGTATTGGTTAATCACTGTAACTTGTGCTTCTGATTTGCTGTAATATTTACGTACGTTTAAAGCGGCAAGAAGACCGCCATAACCAGCGCCTAAGATGACAATTTGTTTTGACATAGTATGATATCCCCCGTCTTTACTAATTGTTGTTATAAGTTAAATTATTTATTGTTACGTTCTGCACTAATTTGAAGATATGCGTTCACAAAGCGGAACATTTTTTGTGCTTGTGGATCTTTTAGTAATTTTAATAGACCGAATAGGCCGATAACTTCAGTACTTTCATCAGCACGATCTTTCGCTTCGATTGCAGTTGCAGCCATGCTTTTCACTGTATCTTTTACAGGTTCTACAAGCTCTGTAATTGCACCAACAGTGTCGCTTTTTAATACTTCATCAGTAGCAACAGTTTGAGCGAAGTCATAAGACTTAGTTAAAATGTTAACAAGCTCAGTTAATTTTGGAAGCTGTTCTACTAGTGTTGTTAATGATTCTTGTACCTCAGGTTTTAACAACTGATCAAGTACATCAAGTTGTCCTTGGCTAGCAGAAATTTGTACAGTTTCTTGTTCTGGCTTTGTTTGAGTCATAGTTTCTGGCATCTCCAATTCTCCTTTACGATAGCAATACTCTTATTTTTTATAAGTAAGATAGTAAACGTTTACGAAACTTTATGCAAAGTTTCACAAAACACAATAAAATGCCTTTAAATTTATGACAGCAAGTAAGCTGCAAACATAAATCTAAAACCATAACGTCTTACTTATTATTTATGAACTGTCCGATATATGGCTTGTCCGCATAATGGAAAAGCTCCGTTACCGGAAAGTGTATATAATATATATCCTATATTATATACTATATACACCTATGTTAACATAAAAATGATTCCTAATTATTTGATATTGAGTGTATAACGTAGTGCTGACAAGGTATGAAAGCGTATAAAATATTTTGTTTCAGTTAGAAATGTACATATATATATAGAAAAAAAGGAAAAAACGAACAAATTCATGTTCGTTTTTTCCTTTTTCCTATTATTCACCTTCTGCAATTAGCATCGATGTGTTACCTTCTTTTTCAAGATGGCATTCGCCCCAAGAACAAAGAGAGTCAAGAATGGATTCTAAAGACCAACCGTAGTCGGTAAGAGAATATTCTACTTTCGGTGGGACTTGGTTGTATACTTTTCTTTGAATGACCCCGTCGTCTTCTAATTCACGTAATTGCTGCGTTAACATTTTTTGTGTAATACCAGGCATGGAGCGTTTTAATTCACTCGTTCTCTTTGTACCTTTCGTTAAGTGACAAAGAATAACAACTTTCCATTTGCCGCCGATAACTTCTAAAGTCGCCTCTACAGGAATATTGTATTTCTTCATATGAATCCCTCCCTTTTTGAGTAAAGTAAGTTTAATAATACAAATGTTACTTTTTAGTACCTATAGCACTTTAAAGTACGTACTTTTTATTATGTTAAATATGTTTCATAATAGCACATGTAAGAGGCAAATGAGTAGTACGGTACCAAAAAGTGACTATGTTACTTTTTAGTGCCTATCGTACTTTAAAGTGCGTTCTTCAAAAAAGGAATGAAACCATTCATAATAGCATTTGTAAGTATGAAATATATTTTTTAGAAGATAAAAGGGCCTTTTTATCATACTATTATGATTGGATTTCTTGTAATAAGGAGGAATTCAATTGAGTTCATATACAGTACCATCTTCGGAAGCTCAGACGAGCCGAAGAAGTATGTTTGCTTTATTAGCGCTAGCAATTAGTGCGTTTGGGATTGGTACGACCGAGTTTATTAGTGTCGGTTTACTACCATCTATTTCAAAAGATTTAAATGTTTCGGTTACAACAGCCGGTTTAACGGTTTCCTTATATGCGTTAGGAGCAGCGGTAGGAGCTCCTGTTTTAACAGCGTTAACGGCTAGTATGTCGCGAAAGACATTATTAATGTGGATTATGGTTATTTTCATTATTGGTAATGGCATTGCGGCGGTAGCAACAAGCTTCACTGTATTAATTATCGCAAGAATTGTATCTGCGTTTGCACATGGTGTGTTTATGTCAATTGGATCTACAATTGCAGCTGCAATCGTACCAGAGAATAAACGTGCTAGCGCAATTGCGATTATGTTTACTGGATTAACAGTTGCGACTATTACTGGTGTGCCAATTGGAACATTTATCGGTCAAGAGTTTGGCTGGAGAGCGTCATTTATGGCGATTGTCGTAATTGGAATTATTGCTTTCATCGCAAACAGTATACTCGTCCCATCTAATTTAAAAAATGGTGTACCTGTATCGTTTCGTGATCAATTTAAATTAATTAAAAATGGAAGACTATTACTTGTTTTCATTATTACTGCACTTGGATACGGTGGTACATTCGTAACATTTACGTATTTATCACCCCTATTACAAGAAGTAACAGGATTTGAAGCAAGTACCGTTACTATCATTTTATTAGTGTACGGAATCGCAATTGCGATAGGGAATATGGTTGGCGGGAAATTATCGAATCATAATCCGATTCGAGCGCTATTTTACATGTTCTTTATTCAAGCGATCATATTATTTGTTTTAACATTTACAGCGCCATTTAAAGTAGCTGGATTAATCACAATTATTTTCATGGGACTATTCGCATTTATGAATGTTCCAGGGCTACAAGTATATGTAGTTATATTGGCAGAGCGCTTTGTTCCAAGTGCGGTTGATGTTGCTTCAGCAATTAATATTGCCGCATTTAACGGAGGAATCGCTTTAGGTTCTTATATAGGTGGCCTTGTAACGAATTCGTTAGGATTAATCCATACTGCTTGGGTAGGCGGTCTTATGGTAGTAGGTGCTGTGATTTTAACAGCATGGAGCATGACATTAGAAAAAAGAGATCAAGTAAAATAAAAGGAGAGAAAATAAAATGAAAAACTTACAAAGTAAAACAGTATTAAATAATGGTGTAGAAATGCCTTGGTTCGGTTTAGGTGTATTTAAAGTAGAAGAAGGACCAGAACTTGTAGAAGCTGTAAAATCAGCGATTAAAGCAGGATACCGTAGCATCGATACAGCTGCAATTTACGGAAATGAAAAAGCTGTAGGTGAAGGAATCCGTGCAGGTATTGAAGCGACTGGTATTTCAAGAGAAGAATTATTCATCACTTCAAAAGTATGGAACGCAGATCAAGGATATGAAACAACAATCGCTGCATACGAAGAGAGTCTAAAAAAATTAGGACTAGATTATTTAGATTTATATCTTGTTCACTGGCCTTCAGAAGGAAAATATAAAGATACATGGAGAGCGCTAGAAACACTTTATAAAGAAAAGCGCGTACGTGCAATTGGTGTAAGTAACTTCCAAATCCATCACTTACAAGATATAATGAAAGATGCAGAAATTAAACCAATGATTAACCAAGTAGAATACCACCCTCGTTTAACACAAAAAGAACTACAAGCTTTCTGTAAAGAACAAGGTATTCAAATGGAAGCATGGTCACCACTAATGCAAGGTCAATTATTAGATAACGAAACATTACAAGAGATTGCTGAGAAACACGGTAAAACAACAGCTCAAGTTATTTTACGTTGGGATCTTCAAAACGGAGTAATTACAATTCCAAAATCAACGAAAGAACACCGTATTATTGCAAATGCTGATGTATTTAACTTTGAATTAACAAAAGAAGACATGGAAAAAATCGATGCGTTAAACCAAAATCACCGCGTTGGTCCAGATCCTGATAACTTCGATTTCTAAGATTAAAGTAAGAAAGAAAAAAGAGTGCTTTTTGAAGTGACCCCTAAAAGTTAGACACGGTTATTTCATTAGGCAGCTTGATAAAAGTGAGTCCGGTATTGTACTGGGCTCATTTTTAATTTTGCCTTAATCCGTTTCGTATTATAATAATCTATA